>NZ_JABXGG010000014.1:0-157975 GCF_022627875.1 Herbaspirillum sp. C7C8 | reverse complement strand
CTTCTCTTCGCGCCATACGAAGAAGTTAACACGCACGACAAAAAGTTAACAGACCCTATTTATGAAATGAGTTCTAGTACAGAAATGTTCTCAACAAGTCGAGAAAAAATGAGTGGATTTCTGCTGCGCGGATTCAAAATCCGAATACGGTCGGCGGGGATAAGCGAAATTTGTTTGGACGCGTCTAGATGTTCCGGATGAAGCTCTTGAGGATTTTCCATATTTCCCTCTTAAAGTGCTATTCGGCGCGCTAAATAGGTAAGCATGGACAGGTCATCATAGCGGTACGCGTCGAACCCATTTTCATTCGTCTCCCCGAGCCGGAGCTTTTGAGAAAAGACGTCTATATGGGGAAGGAGATAATAGTCGCGGATCGCGCATGCGTCCTCGCTCATCCGGACTGCAATAGTGATTTCAGCTCGTACTAAATTGTCGAATCGCAAGATCCATCTGTTGACGCCGTTAGTCAGACTGCGGCAACGACATAGCACAAGGGCTGCACTAAACTCCCTGTTGATCCACAGTAGATCGGATTTCTGGTCCTGTTCTGCCGTTGCTCCAACCGCATGTATCGCGGTAATCGCCGCGGAGACGATTTTTGGATGAGCTTCCCGGAGCTTTTTGTTGATTTCAAGATAGCGATAGTCCCGTCCAGGATCGTAACCAATAAGTGTATATGTTCTAATGAGGCTGCCGAAGCGGCTGGCGAACGCGCTGCTAGACGGGCAGCCATTAGATTCGTCAATGATTATTCCTGAGAGCCGTCCATGTTGATGCAATAATCGTTTCAGCGCATCCAGCATTTCATCGTCAGTAAGCCGATAAGAGCGGGCCAAAATGATTTGACGTGCTGCATTGAAAATGAGGCGGTCTACAAGAGGAGAAAAAGCTCCCTCAGCGCGGGCCCAAGCAGCTGGCGGGTTGTGAACACGCTCCAACTTAAGTTTGAACGATGTACGGTTCCAGACGTTATCTCCTACATACTTCTCATTAATCAAAATTTGATGAACCGTACCACGAGTCCATGACGTCCGGCGATCTGTCAGCTTACCCTGATCGTTAAGCCTGGCAGCAATTTCAGCCTCACTCAAACCGTCTTCGACAAATGCGCTGTAAATCCATCGAACCGTTTCCGTCTCGTCTTCCGGTCCTGGCACTAAGATTACTCTGTCTGTTTGAATGGATTTATGTTCGCCAGCCTGCAGTATTCCTTTGTGGTTCCCCGTATGATCAACCAGCATTCTTCGGAGGCCGTATCCAGCAGCGCCGCCTTGACGAACTCCAAGCTGAATTAGCCGTAGCTGACCTGCATGAACCTTTACACTTAATTCGCGGCTGTACTCCCCAGCCATTGTCCGTTTGACATTCTTGATGATGCTAGAAACCGCGCTACCGTCATTTTCAAATTGTTCTGCACAGTAAAGAACTCGAACACCCGCTTGCTTGCAACGAATCTCGTAGCTAGCACTCTCATCGGGATCCTGAAAACGCCCCCATCTGCTGACGTCGTAGACTAAAATAACTCCGAATTCAGCGACTCCAGACTCTACGTCAATCAAAAGTGACTTCAACTGGTCACGACCTTCTAGTCGTAATCCACTCTTGCCCGCATCCGTGTAGACCTTAGTAATTTCCAGGTTTCGTGACAGAGCGAACGCTGTTATTACCTCGAGCTGATTTTCGGTCGAATATTGCTGGTGCTCAGTGGACATACGTACATACGCAGCAGCACGCTGCTGAGTAGCTTTGTCCTGGGTGCGATTTGCGGGTCTGTTTGAAGACATCGCCTTCACCTCATCTAATGCATCTGCGCTACGACCTAACCTCCTATGTCTGGGATCAATATACTTTCGCTGAGGTGAAATATGTTGCGAGAAGCACGCAAAAAATTGCGGAATCAAGCTCCCAAAAATTTAACATCTCATGAATATGCGATAGCGATTGAGGTCGCGCTCAAGCAAGAGATTGGAACATCTCGGCACGCTGTGAAGACGCTGTGTAAGCTTACGAACGCAAGCGAGAGGACTGTGCAAAACTGGTTGGCCGGCGTCAGGGGGCCGAGTGCTGTGCATCTGATTTTGCTAGCGCAAAATTTTTCTTCCGTCCGATCTACGTTCATGTTTCTCTCCGGGCAAGAAAGCCAGTATGCCGTTGGATCGGAAATAATCGTTGACCTGTTATTTGAGGCCATTGCACTACTGACACAGCGTTAGGAGTTTAGCGAACCGAATTGAGCGGTCGGCGTTGATGCATACGCGAACAGAGGGAAATGAAGAAATAATCGATAATGGTCAGCAAATAGCGGTGACTGTGCTCGAGGAGTATCCCCAATTTCATTATCTGTGACGCATATTCATTTTTTTTCACTTAATCTGATTCTTTGCAGCTCCGGCGCATATTCACGATTGTGAAAAAAGCCTTTGAAATCAGTGCCCTGGATTTTCACTTACTGTGACTCCCTACAAATCGTGTAGGGAGTCACAGTAAGTGAAAAAATCGTCACTCCCGTGAAAACGAATAGTCATAGTAAATGAAAAAAGAGAGCCGATATGGCTCTCTTTTTTTTGTCATGCGATCTTGCGTCTCAAATATAACGCCTTGATGCGAGGTAGCTAGCTGGTTCGGTTTAGCCAAAAGATAGGCTAACGAAAGTCAATTAAGTATTTGATTTTGTTCAGTTTTGTTCCTATTTCCTCATTGTTTTCTCGCGTAAAATCAAGCTTTCTCATATCTCTTGGATTGGCCGTGACACCTATGGGATTGGTCCTAAATGATCTACGCAGAAATCGGCGTATGCACCAAAAACAGTTAGCGAGTTTGCTCAATTTGGATCAGTCACACATCTGATCCGAAGCGCTGAGTCCTCCGCGATCCACGCGATCAGCTAGCTAGTGTTCTGGGGAATTCGCGCCGTTACTTTCCGCATGACTTAACGGAGCCAAGACGATCACATCTCCCAAGTAACGAAGAACCTTGAAACTGATGTCGCTGTTCGTCAGAGGTGCCGATATGACAAGAGTGTGACTGCGTGACTGCCTTGGTGGGCAATTGAGAAGGTCAATTCCCCTAGAGAACCAGCGCTTTAGCAGCAATCGCAGGAATGCTAGATTTAATTTCGTTCAAGTTGAGTTCAACAAAAATCTTGAAACGTATTGTCACTACCAAATATTCCACCTAGACTTCGGTGGCACTTACGCTGGGAAGGGGGGGCGTGCTTGTTGAAATATGACTGGCGTTATAGCCAGATGAATAAATTGGACAAGCCGCGTATGTAAGTATTCCTTCCATAACAAATCAAATAGAAAAGGAGTCACATGAGCGACAGGCTTTTGCAAGCAAGAACAGATGCTCTGGCAGCTGAATATATATATGCAGAAAAGTTACGTGATCTTGGATACGTTTCTACAAGTATTACGATCCTTACGGTGATCGTGCCCATCATCTTTTCCGCTGCGTTGCTTATAACGAAGGGTGGGCCATACGAAGTCCAGTTCAATATCGCCTCAATATTGCTCTCGGCGGTGCTTTTATCCGTTTCTATTCTGTCCTTGATTCTTAAATTGGAACAGAAAAGAGAGAGCTATCTTATCGGCCGTAGATCAAATATTTACGTAAGTAGTGAAGCCTTGAAACTGCTTGGGAAAGATGAGGCCGAGCTGGAGTGGTTTTATACCTACCTTGCGGAAATGGATGCAAAAGATCAAGAAAATATTGGCCAAGTCTCTGATGGATTCAAACAGAAGGCTTACCGTCATTCTTTAAAGAAATTAATGCCAGGTCAAACAGATATTGTTTGTTCAATTTGCTCGGCCTCCCCTTTCACGTTCAAAGCTGGAACCTGTCAACTTTGTGGGAACACACCTAAGTGAGGATGAAAATGTCAGCAAAGGAAATTTTTGACAATTGGTACAAGGGCCTAACGCCAGATGAACAAAGCGACGTCCTGGAACACATTTTGAACGATAAGTGCAAAGTAACCTGCGAAGGATTTTATAGCGGTCCCTCCGGGCGTTTGATAAAGGGTCTGTTCGTTGCTCCGACTGGTATAGCCAAGACAGTCTGTGCTGTTTGCGGCAGGTAAGAGGATTCTCGTGTTACAAGCCGGCTTGGTGTGATACCAAGCCGCATTACATCAGTTGAGATGCGGCACGCAATGTTGTCATATGGGGCGGAAAAGTGGGCGAAGCACATTCAGCCGTCAAGCAAAACTTACTGGATTGAATTTCCGAAATTTGGAGTAGGAAATTGGAGCAAAAAGGAACTTTTTAAAAGTGCGGGTATTTTTAAAAACACTGTGGGCGTTTTTGAAACAAGGCGCAGGACCGAAGACTTGGCTTTTTTCTTTGGCGAAGGAAAACCTTGGTCCAAAAATCGGTGCTGGTATCGCAGTTTATAAACTCGGCGACATCATTCTTACGGGAATGGTAGAGGCCAGCAAATCACCGAGTGCATCGTCTCTTTCCGCGGCAGATATAACGACGCGTCAAGCAGCGAAATTTTTCGATCTGCTCGCTCCCATGGACAGCACATGGTATTTGTATGTAGCGATTAGTTGTATGGTGATTTGGGTGGCAGCACTATTTGTACGAAGCACTTTTAGGTTCAAGAAGATCAGGTCCGTATGGTTTTTTAAGTTCGGACAATATGGATACTTCTTTAATATTGGTGCTCAGTTTTTTATGGGGCTTCTATTGGTCCCAATGGTATTGGCCGGGGCAGTTGTCATACTTGTGCCAGATGCATTTGATCAGGCGACAACCATTCATTTTGGGATCCTTGCTGTCGGGTATGTGATCGTGATAATTGCGATGCATCATTTGGCATTTATTGAGAGGGAGTTGCCAAATTCCATCAACTATAATATCGAGGCAAGCTCTATGGTTGAGCAGAAGATTCCTCAAAAAGTAGTCCGTGTTTTTGAGGACAAACTTACCGAACTTACTTGGGTCGGAGCGCCAGACGCCTGCGCTGTAAGTAAAGATAGAAGATTGATGATCAACATACCGGTTCTTTACGACGCCGCAAATTGGAGCAAGGATGAGTCATCAGAGCTAGGAAGTAAGCTACATCAAGCTGAAAAGGACTTAGCTGAGATGGGATGCACTGTGCTTTCGCGGGTTATTCCTGAGGGTATTCAGCGTCGTCTTCCTCCGAACCTGAAAAAGCTGTATCAGGATGAGACGCCTAAAAGCATGCGTCCAAGCTCTTAAACAGGTAACGAACTAGCCGACGGCACATCAGGAGGTGGTTTGAGCTGAATGCTTGAGCTACTCGGTCGACTGATCCAGCAATATTGATTTATCTGCTTTCACTAACGGTGACGCGAACTAGGATTTTTTCACTAACTAGGACATGATATTTTCGCTGAGAGGCGTCATATCAGTGAAAATCACCTTTTAAATCAATGGTCTGGTTTTTCGCTAACTATGACTTCCCACAAATCGATCGATCCGCCAGAGCACCTTTTTGCTGACATAGAAGGTGACTCGATAAACGACAACGCCAACCGACGGGTTGGCGTTGTCGTTTATCACCAGCCAGGCGTGCAGGAGCATGCGCCAGCACGATTGGCCGAATCGGCAAGCGCAACTGAACTCGCTCGATCCGGCAACGGTGATGCTACTTCTATTGAAGAGTTTCACCCGCGCCGGATTTTGCGAAGCCAGGTATCCCATGACTCGATTCGTATGGACGGATGCGTGTTCCGTTCGAAGTCATGACGCTTCTTGCTCTCCTCGAGGTCGTCTTTTGTCCTTCCTCCGATAACGACATATCTGATATTGATATCCTTATCCGGGTCTACGAGCAGTCGTCCTTCTGGGCCCAACAGTGAGTTAAACGCTGAGCCGCCATTTTCGATTTGCATTCGAAGTTGATGCGCGCTACGTCTGAAGCCTTTGATGTCTTCAATGACATGCCTGAGACGCGCTCTGATCTGGTCAGTTGCTTCTTCAATTTTGCTGGAGAATTTATTGTAGTGACCTTGATTGAGCAGGTGAAAATCAGCGCCCTTTACCTCAATGAAGGTAACGTCCATTCTGGATCTGCCGGAGAAGACTACAAAGTCCACCCGACCCGCATCCAGCGCGAATTCCGAGAAACAGATGTATTCCTCCTTCGGGTCTGCGTAGATTTCACCGAATATCGAAAGATCTTGCTTCAATAATTTCTGCAGCGCTTGCTCAGTTGCGTTGCTTTCCACCAGATCAGCCAACTCCTTCTTGGAAATCATGCCCGCTTCGATTTGATTCCGGCGCCATGTCTTCTCATGATTTTCAGGCCAGGGCGAGTCGATGTGCGGATCAATCTCAAACCGAATGCGATCCGCTGCATTCAACAGCGGCTGACTATCCTCAATTCTTGATTTCAATTCCTCCGCACCACACTGCAGAAGCGATTCTGCTTCTGCTTGGGTAATTGCTTTCCAACCAGGCGAATTGCCCTTGCCTAAAGTGACCAGGTCAAATGTATCGCCTCGAAATGAGTTTTCGGGGTAATGCTCGACGAACCGGCAGTCAGCAGGGACAAGCCCTCCCCTGGTCAATGACAGACAGATGTTCTCTACCGAATTCGTCACTGAAGCTCCGGAGTTCAGATCTCCAATATCAGTCAGCAGCGCGACGACCGAAGAGGAATCTGTCACGAAGACCCTCACTCGGCATATTCCATCCCTCCGCCTTCCAACAAACGTCGGGTAACGGTGTACGAAGTCACTTACTTTCATCTTTATTCACCAATTCAAATATTGAAAGCGAGATCCGGCCATGCTCGGCCCGCTCATTTCTGGTCAACCAATCAACGCGCACTCCGTGCCGCACTCGCTTTGCGCCAGCAAGTTGTCATTCCACTTGCCATCCGCGTACGTCCGCAGATAAGGCATCTTGCCCGCTTCACGCACTACGCCGATGTAGACGCGTTTGCCGGTGCTTTTATCGACGATGTAGAACGCCTCGGTCTTGGACTCGATGCGGGCAATGGCTGCCTCACGGCTGAGACGCCATTTGTTGCCGGTATGCCCGATATGCGTGATGTGTTCGTGCGCACTGTTGCGATTCGGCTTGTTCACACAATTCACTTGGTACTCTTCCATTTGAAACCCCTTTATTTAATGTGCATCAATCGGAATGATGCGATGCAGATCACAATGTAATTGCTTTTCGCAGACCGTGCAAGCAAAATTCGGCATCAATCGGATTTATGCAAATGAACTGTAACTTGAAAACGCTGGCCGATGTCCAGGCGGGGCACCCCTTCCGCGGTAGCGTGCCGCTCGTGGAATCCGGGAACGCGTTTGCGCTGCAAATGCGTGACCTGAGCCCCAATGGTGAAGTGGGATGGGATGGACTCGTCCGCACTGAGGTCGATACCAGCAAAGCTGTTCAATGGCTTGAGCCTGGCGACGTCGTATTCGTTGCCCGGGGCGCGCGAAACTACGCAGTTTGTTTGCGCGAGGTGCCCAAGCCGACGGTGTGTTCCCCCACTTTTTTCTTGATTCGCATCAAGTCGAAAGTGCTGTTGCCTGAATTTCTGGCCTGGCAAATCAACCGGGCTCCGGCCCAGCGCTACTTGGCCAGCAATGCTGAAGGTTCTGATCAGCTCAGCATCCGCCGCCCGGTACTGGAAGCACTGCCGCTGGCTGTACCATCGCTTCAACAGCAACACTTGGTCGTCTCACTGGCCGAAGCAGCCATGCACGAAGAGCGACAGCTCCATGCCTTGATCCGCAACCGCCAGCAGCAGCTCGATGCGCTGGCGCATGCCCTTTTTTCTGACGAATCCCAAGCTAACTGACCCATGAGTGCTACCCCCATCCAGCAAGACGCCATCAACGCCGCCGTCTGGAACGCCTGCGACACCTTCCGCGGTACCGTGGACCCGAGCATCTACAAGGACTACGTCCTGACGATGCTCTTCCTGAAGTACATTTCCGACATCTGGCAAGACCATTACGACCGCTACAAGGCCGAGCACGGGGATCACCCGGCCTTGATTGAAGAGCTGCTGAAAAACGAGCGCTTTGTACTGCCTCGCAGCGCCAACTTCTACGCCTTGCATGAGGCCCGACATCAGCCCGGCAATGGCGAGCGAATCGACAAGGCTTTGCACGCCATCGAAGAGGCCAACCTGACGAAGCTGCGCGATGTTTTCCAGGACATCAGCTTCAACTCAACCAAGCTGGGCGACGAGGCGCAGAAGAACGACATCCTGCGTCACCTCCTGGAAGACTTTGCCAAGCCCGAGCTCGATCTGCGTGAGAGTCGGGTCGGCAGCCTGGACGTGATCGGCAATGCCTATGAATTCCTGATCAAGAACTTTGCCTCGACCAGCGGCAAGAAGGCCGGCGAGTTCTATACGCCGCCCGAAGTGTCCCAGCTCATGGCTCGCCTGATGGTCCCCGAGGAAGGGGATGAAATCTGTGACCCGACCTGCGGGTCAGGTTCCCTGCTGATGAAGTGCGGACAGCTCATTCGCGCCAAGGCGGGTAGCCGCAAATACGCGCTGTTTGGGCAGGAGGCCATCGGCAGCACCTGGGCGCTGGCCAAGATGAACATGTTCCTGCATGCCGAGGACAATCACCGCATCGAATGGGGCGACACCCTGCGCAACCCCAAGCTGCTCGATGGCAAGGGCTTGCTCAAGCACTTTGATATCGTCGTGGCCAACCCGCCGTTTTCGCTGGAGAAGTGGGGACATGAAGCCGCAGCCGATGACCCGTACAAGCGTTTTCGCCGTGGCCTGCCCCCGCGCACCAAGGCTGACTACGCTTTCATCTTGCACATGGTCGAAACCATGAAGCCGGGCACGGGCCGTATGGCCGTGGTGGTGCCGCACGGCGTGCTTTTCCGTGGCGCCGCCGAGGGCAAGATCCGTCAGAAGCTGATCGAAGAAAACCTGCTCGATGTGGTCATCGGCCTGCCCGAGAAGCTGTTCTACGGTACGGGCATTCCGGCCGCCATCCTGATGTTGCGCAAGAAGAAGTCCGACGACAAGGTGCTCTTTATCGACGCCAGTCGTGACTATCAGGATGGTAAAAACCAGAACGTACTGCGCCCGCAAGACCTCGAACGCATCGAGCAAACCGTGCGCGAAAGGAAGAGCGTTGAAAAGTACGCCTACCTCGCCAGCCCGGCCGAGATCGCCGAAAACGAATTCAACCTCAACATCCCGCGCTATGTGGACACCTTCGAAGAGGCTGAGGCCATCGACCTGAAGGCCGTGCGCGAAGAACGCCTGAAGCTCAAAGCCGAGCTGGCGGTGCTGGAGGAAAAAATGGCCGGCTATCTGAAAGAACTGGGCTATGAGTGAACCGAGGCCCCGCGCAGAACTGGTGCTCTATGCTACTGAGGATGGCTCAGCGCAGTTCTTCCTGCGCGCCGAGGATGGCACGGTCTGGCTCAGCCAGGCCGAATTGGCTGAGCTCTTTCAGACCTCCATCCCTAACATCAACATTCACATCAAAAACGTGCTGGATGAGGGAGAGTTGACTGAAGTTCGAACTATTAAAGATGACTTAATAGTTCAAACAGAAGGTAGCCGCCAGGTCCGCCGAACGGTCAAGCTTTACAACCTCGACATGATCCTGGCCATCGGCTACCGGGTCAAGTCGCCGCGCGGCACGCAGTTCCGCCAGTGGGCCACCACCCACCTCAAGCAATACCTGATCAAGGGCTTCGTCATGGATGACGAGCGCTTGAAGGGCGGTGACCGCTGGGATTACTTCGACGAGCTGCTTGAACGCATCCGCGACATACGCTCGTCGGAAAAGCGCTTTTACCAAAAGATGCGCGACCTGTTCGCGCTCTCGGTGGACTACGCGGACGATGGTCAAGCCACCGGCCTCTTCTTCGCTGAAGTACAGAACAAGATGTTCTTCGCAGTCACGGGCCACACCGCCGCAGAGCTGATCGTGCAACGCGCTGACCCCGCTCAACCCAACATGGCGCTCACGTCCTGGAAGGGCGGGCGAGTCCGCAAGGGTGATGTGACCGTGGCCAAGAACTACCTGAACGCCGAAGAACTGGACCAGCTCAATCGCATTGTCAGCCTGTTCCTGGACTTCGCCGAGCTGCGCGCCATGCAGCGCAAAGATTTGCGTATGGCGGATTGGCGAGCCTACGTGGACAGCTTCATGACCTTCAACGAGCAGGCCGTGTTGCAGGGCCCGGGCCGCATGAGTCATCAGGCCATGACGACGATTGCGCACGAACGCTATGAGCAGTTTGATGCGGCTCGGCGGCAGGCCGAGGCGCTAGAGGCTGATCGCGCAGACCTGCAAGAACTGGAGCAGGTGGAGAAGCAGCTGAGCAGTCAGCATAGAAGCCATAAAGGGAGGAAGAACGATGCCTAAGGATTGGCGCACATTTCAGTTGAGTGAGCTGATGACGTTCCGCAATGGCCTCAATTACACAGTTTCAGATGCCGGCGAGGCGATCAAAATTGTGGGCGTCGCAGATTTCCAAGCGCGTGACGTGCTCAACGACACTGCTGCGTTACAGGTTGTTCGAGTAAAGGGCCGAGTCAGCGATACGGACCTATTGAAGTCTGGTGATTTGCTGTTCGTCCGCTCAAACGGAAACAAGGCCCTTATAGGGCGGTGTCTCTACTTCCCCGCAGTAACAGACCGATTGGCTTTCTCAGGCTTTACTATCAGAGGGCGCGCTGATCCCGCAAAACTTGCACCGGATTTCGCAGCTTATTTGTTACGTGCACCACACGTGGCCGCACAAATGCAGCTGGGCGGTGCTGGAACCAACATTAGCAACCTGAGCCAGGAAATCCTCAATAGGGTGCAAATTGAGATACCCGGGCTTGATGAACAAAGCCACATTACCAAATTCATAAAGGTGTGGGATTTAGCTATTAGCGCAAGCGAGAAGCTTCTTACTGCCAGCCGTAGACAGCGAGATGCTTTATCGGATCGTCTACTCGGGGGCGGGCAGCGACTGCTCGGCCATACTCAAAATAAGAAGGGCTATCGCCTTGGCGAATTGTTCGACGAGCGTGTTGAGGCCGACCGCCCGGACCTCCCTTTGCTTTCTATCACCCGAGAGCAGGGCGTCATTCCTCGTGATGATGTCGGCCGTAAAGATACGTCCAATGAAGACAAGTCCAAGTACTTGCGGGTCTGCCCAGGAGACATTGCCTACAACACCATGCGTATGTGGCAGGGTGTCTCAGCACTCTCCGCTCATGAGGGGATCGTCAGTCCGGCTTACACAGTTGTAAGGCCGAAAACGCATTTAATCGATGCGCAATTCGCCGCATATCTTTTCAAATACAGACCGGTCGTCTTCCTTTTCTACCGATACTCGCAGGGCCTGGTGTCAGACACGTGGAATCTCAAGTTCCATCACTTCAGAGAGATTCATGTGGAGATCCCAGCACTGAGCGAGCAGGTTGCGATCGTCAACGTGCTTAAAGCTGCGGACGAAGAGATAGCAGCGCTGGAAAAGCAATTGGATCATCTGCGCGAAGAAAAACGCGCCCTCATGGCCGACCTGCTGACCGGCAAACGTCGCGTTCGTATGCCCGACACGACGGCAGAACCGGAGGCCGCATGAGCGCCCTCCCCCAAACTCGCGAGCAATACAGCGCCCACATCCCGGCACTGCATCTGCTGATCAATCTGGGCTGGCATTTCCTGAGCACGGCCCAGGCGCTGGCCTTGCGCGGCAGCACACGGGAGGTCATCTTAAAGCCGCGCCTCATCGAGGTGCTGCAAACCCGGCGCTTCGACTACAAGGGAGAGTCTTTCCCGCTCTCGCCCAGCGGCATCGACCAGATCCTGCGGCAGGTGCAGGCGGTGAATCTGACCGAGGGCCTGTTGCCGGCCAATGAGCGGGTCTATCAGATGCTCACGCTGGGGGTGACCGTCACCGAGTTCATGCCCGATGGCAAGAAGCACCAGCCGACCATTGCCCTCATCGATTGGCACGACCCGACCGCCAACCGCTGGGACGTGACCGAAGAGTTGGAGGTGTTGTCCACTCACGGCACCCACCATCGTGTACCCGATGTGGTGGCCTATGTGAATGGCTTGCCGTTGGTGGTGATCGAGGCCAAGCGTCCCGATGCCAGCCATATGGGCCAAGCCATGGTCGAGGAAGGCATCAGCCAGCAGTTGCGCAACCAGCGGCCAGACGAGATTGCCCAACTCTTTGCCTATGCCCAGTTGCTGCTGGCCGTGAGCCCCACCGAAGCACGTTATGGCACGACCAGCACCCCCATGAAGTTCTGGGCACGCTGGCGCGAAGAGCAGTTTAGTGATGCGCAATTGCACGAGTGGAAGAACCTGCCACTCAGCACCGACGCTGAAGCCGCATTGTTGGCCGGTAAGCCAAGCAAGCTGCAAAGCTACTTCCGGCAACTATGGACGCAGCCACTGCTCCCGAACGAGCAAGACCGTCTGCTCGCAGCCTTGTTGCACCCGCAGCGTTTGTTGGAATACCTGCGCCTGTTCGTCTTGTTCGATCGCAAGGCAGGCAAGGTAGTGGCCCGCTACCAGCAGTTCTTCGGCATTCGGGCTTTGCTGGAGCGCATCAACCAGCGCAAGCCGGATGGCGGTCGCGAAGGCGGTGTGGTGTGGCACACCACCGGTTCCGGCAAGAGTTTTACGATGGTCTTCCTGACCAAGGCACTGGTGCTGCATCAGAGCACCCAGGCTTGCCGCGTGCTGGTGGTGACCGACCGGCTGGATCTCGAAGACCAGTTGGCGCGCAACTTCATGAACAGCGGTGCCTTCGGCTCCGCCGTGGCCACCAAGAAGGACGGCGAGAAAGCCAAGGTGGGCTCGGGCCGTGAGCTGGCCAAGCGCATTGGCCAAGGGTCAGAGCGCATCATCTTCACTCTGCTGCAGAAGTTCGCTACTGCCTCCAAGCTGCCCGAGTGCTACAACCCATCGGCAGACATGATCGTGCTGGTGGACGAAGGCCACCGCAGCCACGGAGGCGAAACCCACGAGCGCATGCGCAAGGCGCTGCCGCGTGCGGCCTATGTGGCTTTCACCGGCACACCCTTGTTGAAGAAGGACAAGACGGCCAACAAGTTCGGTCCCATCGTGCATGCCTACACCATGCAGCGTGCCGTGGAAGACGGCACGGTGGCGCCGCTGCTGTATGAAGAGCGTGTGCCGGAACTGACCATCAATGAAGAGGCCGTCAACCGCTGGTTTGATCGCATCACGGCGGGGTTGAGCCCCGAGCAGGCCGCCGACCTCAAGCGCAAGTTCGCCAACAAGCAGGCCGTCTATGGGGCCGCCAACCGCATCGAACTCATCGCCTGGGACATCGCCCAACATTTCAACGAGAACATCAAGAAGCTCGGGCAAGGTCTCAAAGGTCAGGTGGCCACCGCCAGCAAGCTGGAAGCCATTCGCTACAAGCAATACCTTGATGACACGGGCCTGGTGAGCAGTGCCGTCATCATTTCCGCACCAGACAGCCGTGAAGGCAATACCGAGGTGGATGAGAGCAAGCTGCCCGAAGTGCAGAAATGGTGGAACAGCCATGTCGGCAAGAATGCCGAAGGCTATGAGCAACAGGTCTTGCAGGACTTTGGCAGCGACGGCGAGCCGGATCTGTTGATCGTGGTGGACCGGCTGTTGACGGGCTTTGACGAGCCGCGCAACACGGTGCTCTACATCGACAAGCCCTTGAAGGAGCACAGCCTGATCCAGGCAGTGGCCCGCGTGAACCGCCTGCACGAAGCCAAGCGCTACGGTGTACTGGTGGATTACCGTGGCATCCTGAAGGAGCTGGACACGGCCGTGCGTGCCTATCAAGACCTGGAGAACCGAACGCAAGGCGGCTACGAGCTGGCCGACATCGAGGGTCTCTATCAGCAGATGAGCACCGAGTACAAGCGCCTGCCGGGGCTGCACGATGAGTTGTGGGCGATCTTCGCCGAGGTGCAGAACAAGCAGGATCTGGAGCAGTACAGGCAATTGCTGATGCCCCGCTACGCCGAGGACGAAGACGGCCAAACTTATGATACGCGGCAGAAGGTTCGCGACGACTTCTACAGCGCATTGACCGCGTTTGGTCTTTGCCTGCAGACGGCATTGTCGTCACGAAGTTTCTTCGAAGACCATAGTTTCTCCGAGGCCGACGTTCATCGATACAAGGAGGACCTGCGTTTCTTCACCAGCCTGCGCACGATCGCTCGCCAGGATGCGTTGGAGACGGTTGACTACAGCGTGTATGAACAGCAGATTCGCCGCTTGGTGGACAAGCAGGTCGTAGGAAGCCAAGTCCGCGAGCCCAAGGGCGTTTACCTGGTTCACCAGTTGGGCGCACCTGAAGAGGTCGAACAATGGAGTGAAGAAAAGACCCGCAATGAGACGGATATGATCCGCACGCGTCTGAAGAAGACGATCGAACAGGATCTGGCCGACGACCCCTATGCGCAAAAGGTGTTTGCTGATCTGCTCAAGCAGGCCATCGCCGAGGCGGAGGCCATGTTCGATCATCCATTGAAGCAGTACGCCTTGCTGAAGAAGTTCGAAGAACAGGTGGATGCGCGAGACGTCGGCGGTCTGCCCGCTGAGCTCAGTGAGAGCAAGCATCTGCGCGCCTATTTTGGTATCTGTCGTCTGGTACTTGGTGAGGATGCGTTTGCAGAAACGGATCAAGCGGCATGGGTTGGGCAAGCCAAAGAAATCGATGCCGTGGTGCGGCAGGCCGTGGCCGAACATTCATTGAATCCCCAGAACATCGAGGCGGCCATCCGCAAGGCATTGCTTCCTGCACTCTTCGGATTGATGGGGCTCGACAAGGCCAAGGAAGCCATCGACCAGGTTATCCAGGTCACCCGAGTTGGCCTGGCTCGTGGTGAGGCGTGACTTGATGCTGCATGCCGTGATCTACGGAGATCAGCAGATACGCTTTTCTCTGAGGTATCTGCCGCGACCGACACGGCGCGTGTCGATCCATGTCAGCCCGGAGGGGGGAGTACAGGTGGATGCGCCTGAGGGGGCGGCACTCCCGGAGGTCAAGCAAGCCGTGCGCAAGCGCGCAGCCTGGATCTGGCAACAATTGGAAGCTGTGAAGCGGCGCAGACTTCACGTACTTCCCAGGGAGTATGTCAGTGGTGAGACGCACTTCTATCTCGGCCGGCGTCACATGCTGAAGGTCTTGCGTGCTGAAGGTCCTGAATCGGGTGTGCGTCTATGGCGCGGCCGATTGGAGATCATGGCCGCGAGGCCAGACGCTTTGGCTGTGCGCAAACTGCTGGAGGACTGGTACCGGCAGCGTGCTGCGGATGTATTTTCCAAGGTGCTCCTTGAGATGGCCCCACGCCTGGGACTGCGCCGAACATTGCCACCGGTGCGCCTGCTGTCCATGCGTACGCAGTGGGGCAGTTGCTCACCGACAGGCGAGATATTGCTCAATCCGTCTCTGGTGAAGGCACCCAGGCCATGTATCGAGTACGTTGTTGCTCACGAATTGAGTCACCTGCGTGAGCACAACCACAGCGATCGTTTCTACAAGCACCTGGCGCGAGCATTGCCGGATTGGGAGGCGCGCAAAGCGGAGCTCGATGAGCTGGCGGAGCTGTTGCTCAACAGGTAAGGCCCTAAATACCTGATGTCGTTCACCTGCATGACGCGCAACGAACAGCCGGTATGGCTCGTCCCTGATACTCCCGGATTCAATCCAAAGAACATCACCCCTGACAGTTCTCAACTTCAGTATTTCGCAATGTAAATAATCTCAATTCCTCATGGCGTCTGTCTTTGTACCCGACTACCTCGCCCATTGCCATCCCGCCACAAAATTCTCACCACCCCACACAAATCCTTGCGGTTCCCCGCTCGCTTGAATAACATCGACTGAACAATTCGAGCTCCCCACCGCCATGAGTAGAGACAAGTCGAGCGCCCGAAGCGTAGCTGCGGTCTTGCTCGTCCTGGCGATGAGTCTGCTCTGCGCCGCCTTTGCCCGCGCCCAATCACCCGCCGCCAATGCGCAAGTCATCGAGATCAAACTCGCCGATCTCAATGACGACAATCCCCTGATCAACTACCGCAAGGCCGTCCTCGAACTGGCCATGCGTGCCAGTGGCCGCCCCTTTTCCATCAAGGGCTGCCAGGTGGCCGATGTGGCGACCTCCGACCAACGCTATGTGGAACTGGTCCAGACCGGACAGTATTGCAATCTGCTGGCGACCTCGGCAGGCAGCGGGATGACGCGCTCGCTGCAAGCCATCCCCTTCCCCATCTACCTCGGTGGCGGCGGCTACCGTGTGCTGCTGGCCAACCGCCACAGCCTGGAGCGTGCCCGCAGCATCCGTAGCCTCGATGACCTGCGCGCCTTCACCATCGGCTCCGGTATCGGCTGGGTCGATACCAGCATCATGCAGTCCAACCAGCTCAAGGTGGTCCAGAGCAACTACCTGAACCTGTTCGAGATGCTCAAGGCCGGCCGTTTCGATTTCTACAACCGCTCCATCTTCGAGGCCGCCAGTGAACTGGAAACCTACGATCCCGCCCACCAGCTGGCCATCGTGCCCGACCTGGTGCTGTACTACCCGGCCGACCTGTTCTTCTACACCACGCCCGGCCGCGACGATATCCGCGACGCCCTGCTTGATGGCCTGCGCAAGATCCATCGCAACGGCGCCCTGCTGGACCTCATCCAGAAACACCGCTCCACGCGCAACGCGCGCCTGGCCATGCTGGGGACACATCCGCGCGTAATCGAACTGAAGAACGATCGCCTCACCCCCATCGAACACCAGGCGATCCAGACCTACAAGATGGACTGGTTCAAATAGTCCATCAAGCCATCTTCCAACCCTGACCCGTACGGCCCGCCATGCTCAAGAAGACAACCAGCCTCGGCCTCTATATCGCCTGCGCGCTGCTGGTGGCCTTGAGCCTGCCGGTGGTGATCGCCCTGACCGTACTCAACGGCACGCGCGAGCAGCAGATCCGTCAGGAAATGACCGACCTGGTCGACGAAAAAAGCCAGACCCTGGCGCACAGCCTGCTGCTGCCGGTATGGAACCTCGATCAGTCCGGCATGATGGCCCTGCTGCAAGGAAGCATGCTCGATACCCAGGTGGTCTCGGTGGAAGTGCGCGACCCCGAGGACAGAATCCTCGTACGCAAGCAAGAACCGCTGCGCAGCATGGGCAATCTGCTCACGCGCACACTGCCCCTGACCATGCAGCAGCCGGAACGCCTGATCACGCTCGGTAGCGTGCAGGTGGTGGTGTCCGATGCTCAGCTGCAGCACAAGCTCGCCGCCGACAAGCGCTTCCAGACACTGGTGCTGCTGGCGCAGGCCGTAGCCGCCCTGCTCATCATCGGACTGCTGGTCTATCGTCGCATTCTCGCGCCCATCCGCAAGCTCACCATCGCCGCAGGACACATCGAGCGCGGGCACTTTGATACCCGCATCGCACTCCCGCAAAAGGATGAGATCGGCCTCCTGGCACACCGCATGGATGCCATGCAGATCAGCCTGAAGACCCTCTTCGACGAACAGGCGGCGATTCTCGGCAATATCCCGGCTGGCGTTCTGTTCGTGCGTGATGGACGGATTGCCTTCGCCAATGAGGCTGCACAGTCCATGCTGGCGCTTAACGGCGCCGCGCTCACCACCTTGTCCAGTGCACAGATCTTCGAGGATGCGCAGTACCAGAGCGTCTACGTCAACCAGACCCTGGTGCGTCCGCGCGGCGCGGCCGGCGAGATCGTTCTGCTCAAGCGCGCCGATGGCCGCAGCTTCCCCGCTGAACTGCATACCTCGCTCATCGATGGTAGCCGCCAGAGTGATCAGATCTGGGTCATCATCGATGTCTCCGAACGACTGGAAGCAGAAAGCCGCATTGACCGCCTGGCCTTCTATGACCCCGTGACCGAATTGCCCAACAAGAAGCTGTTCCTGGATCGCCTGCGGCGTGGCCTGGGGCGGCAGCAGTCACACGGCTTGCCGCTGGTGGTGTTCTACATGGAAGTGCATCGCGCCGACCTGTCGCACGGCCTGCTCAAGACCGATGATGCGGACCGGCTCTTCAAGGAATGTGCGAGACGGCTGGGGACCTGTGTCGCCGCCGACCAGACCCTGGCACGGCTCGATGGCGAGCGCTTTGCACTGGGCTGCGATCTGGCCGTCAGCGAACTGGCTGAAGGCATCCACTTCTGCGAAGCGCTGGCCAACCGCCTCAT
This sequence comes from Herbaspirillum sp. C7C8, assembly GCF_022627875.1. Lineage (NCBI taxonomy): Bacteria > Pseudomonadati > Pseudomonadota > Betaproteobacteria > Burkholderiales > Oxalobacteraceae > Herbaspirillum > Herbaspirillum sp. C7C8. The sequence goes on along the minus strand of NZ_JABXGG010000014.1, from coordinate 139,803 downwards.
GGCCGCACTGGCCGAACCGCGCGGGTCCACAGTGAGCTTCCCCTACTCCCTCAACATCGGCATCAACATCCTGCGCGGCGACGTGCAATCGGCCGAGGAAGCCGTGATGCAGGCCAAGCTGGCCATGGTGCAGTCGCTGGCTGCGGGCCGCAATGTCTTCCGCTTCTTCGATCCGGCCATGCAGGCCCTGGCCAGCCAGCGCAGCGCGCTGGAAGTGGAACTGCGCACGGCGGTGGCGCAGCACCAGTTCGTGGTCCATTACCAGCCGCAGGTCACCTTCGATGGTCACGTCGTGGGAGCCGAGGCGCTGGTGCGCTGGCAGCATCCGACCAAGGGGATGGTGTCCCCGGCGTTGTTCATTCCGGTGGCCGAGCAGCTGGGATTGATGGAGGAGATCGGCCACCAGGTGTTGGAAGCCATCTGCCAGGACCTCGAAACCTGGCACCGCGAAGACCTGGGGCAGGAGCTGGTGGTGGCGGTCAATGTCTCGGCGCAGGAATTCAAGGTCGATCATTTCGTGGCACGTTTCCACGAAACTATCCGCCAGCACCGCATCAGCGCCAGGGCAGTGAAGGTGGAGCTCACCGAAAGCATGATGGTCGAGCGCATCGATGAGGTCATCGAAAAAATGAATGACCTCAAATCACATGAGGTCGCCATCTCGCTCGATGATTTCGGGACCGGCTATTCCTCGCTGTCCTATCTCGGCCGCTTTCCCATCGATCAGATCAAGATCGACCAGAGCTTCGTGCGACGGATGCAGGACGATGCGGCTACCGCCAGCATCATCCGCAGCATCATCATGCTGGGCCAGAGCCTGGGGCTGTCCATCATCGCCGAGGGTGTGGAGACCATGGAGCAACGCGACATGCTGCATGCGCAGGGCTGCACGCTGTATCAAGGCTATTGGTACGGTCGCCCCATGTCGGGTGAGCAGTTCGCGACGCTGCTGGAAGGCAGACGGATTGCTTCCTGAGCATTGCCCTGGCGAACAGGAAGACCTGCAGCAAAACCTGCAAAACGCCAAACAAAAACACGTACCAGAAAGTTAAAAAAAGGCGTAACGCGATGAGGTGCACCTGGCGCGCCCGCCCGGCGCATTCAAGTCGAGATGTCGATGCTCAGCGCGAATCCTCACTGGGCAGCGAAAGAAGACTGGTCCGCATGAGGTCAGGCAGTTCCATCTCCAGCGCGAAGGCCAGGGCCTCCATGTTGTCGACGGAAATATTCCTTTCCCCTCGCTCGACTTCGCTCAGGTAGGTGCGACTGATGTCAGCGCGGAAGGCCAGCTCTTCTTGTGACATCTCTTTCAGCCGGCGTACCCTGCGGACGTTTTGTCCGAAGATGACGCGGGCGCTCGGTGGAGTCTCTGAATTTTTCATGAGCGCAAGGATCGGTGCGGCTAGGGGTGACGGTCGATTAGCTACAATTACAAAGGCACAAACTATCGGTGACAATCACTTATACGCCTGAATGTCGTGATGAATAATCGAAATTTATCGAGATTCCTGCCGAACTTTCAGTAGGCATTTTTCGAAAAACTACTAGTGATCTTTCGAAATTCTTCAGAACTTTGTACTTTGTTTTGACTCCCCGTCTCATGCCGCGAGCATCCCGCCGGGCATTTCTCACGCCATGCCATGGATAAACAACAAACCTTGCGCCATACCAAGCGTCTCGCCCTGGCTTGCCTGCTGGGATCGGCGCTGCTGTTCGTGCTCGCCTCGCTGGTGCCACCCTCTGTCTGGAGCGCTCTGCTGCGCGCCATGGCCGAGGCTGCCATGGTCGGGGCGCTGGCCGACTGGTTTGCGGTGAGTGCCCTGTTTCGTCGCATTCCCTTGCCGTTCCTGGCGCGCCACACGGCCATCATCCCGCGCAACAAGGACCGCATCGCCGACAGCCTGGCGGTCTTTGTAGAAGAAAAATTCCTCAGTCCCCAGTCGCTGCTTGGGCTGGTACGCCGCCATGATCCGGCACAGTGGCTCTCTGCGTGGATGGCCGCGCCCGAGAATGCCGCGCGCCTGGGGAGCTACATGGCGCAGGCCGTGGGCGGCGTGCTCACGCTCACCGATGACCGCCGCATCCAGGGCTTCGTGCGCGAGGCCCTGCAGACTGCGCTGGGCAAGCTGGACCTGTCGCATTCACTGGCCAGCATTCTCGATACGCTCACGCTGGAGGGGCGCCATCAGCAATTGCTGGACCGCGCCATCGTGGCGCTGGCCGAGCTGCTCAACCGCGAACAGACACGGGCCTTCATCGCCGAGCGCATGGTGGAATGGTTGCAGCGGGAATATCCCAAGATCGAGAAACTGCTGCCCTCGAACTGGATCGGCGAAAAGTCCGCCGATACCCTCGCCGACATCCTCGACAAGCTGCTCACCGGCATCGCCAATGATCCGCAGCATTCGCTGCGACAGGCCTTCGACCACCAGCTGGCCGGCTTCGTGGCGCGGCTCAAGGACGATCCGGCCCTGCGCGCACGTGCCGAAGAGATCAAGCACGAGATCGTCCAGGGCGAGGCCGTGAACGCCTATGTGGCGAGCCTGTGGGACAGCCTGCGCCAGTGGCTGCGGCAGGACCTGGCGCGTTCCGATTCGGCCCTGCATGCCCGGGCCAGCGCCGCCACCCGCTGGATCGGCCTTGCCTTGCAGGATGATGCCCCGCTGCGCGCCTCGCTCAATACGCATCTGGAACAGGCCATCGCCAGTCTCGGTCCGGAGATGGCCCAACTGCTCACGCGCCATATCAGCGACACCATCAAGCAATGGGATACGGCCGAGCTGTCACGCCAGATCGAACTCAACATCGGCCGCGACCTGCAGGCCATCCGCATCAACGGCACCCTGGTCGGCGGATTGATCGGGGCCCTGCTGTTCGGCTTGTCGTGGCTGATGCAATGGCTGGTGCACGGGGTCTGAGCCCATCGCCTCAGGGGGCCCGCTCTGCGCTTTCCTTGAGCGCCTTGCGCATGATCTTGCCGGTGGCCGTAGTGGGCAGCGCATCGACGAAGGCGATTTCGCGCGGATATTCATGCGCTGCCAGTTGCGAACGCACATGCTCCTGCAGGGCCTTCACCAGGGCGGCTTCTGGAGCATGTCCCTCCTTGAGGACGACAAAAGCCTTCACCACCTCCGTGCGCAGGGCATCCTTGACGCCCACCACCGCCGCAATGCGCACCGCCGGGTGACGCATGAGGCACTCCTCGATGGGCGCCGGGCCGATGCGGTAGCCGGCACTGGTGATGACATCATCGTTGCGGCCCAGGTAGCGGATGTAGCCGTGCGGGTCCATGTTGCCCAGGTCCCCCGTGAGCAGGAAATCGCCTGCGAATTTTTCGCGCGTGGCCTCTTCATTGCGCCAGTAGCGCAGGAACATCACCGGATCCGGCGCGCGAATGGCGATGTTGCCCACTTCGCCGCGCGGCAGGACATGGCCCTCCTCATCCACGATCTGCACGTCATGTCCCGGCACCGCCCGCCCCATGCTGCCGGAGGCACCGGGATAGAGCTGCGCGCAGGACGATACCACCAGATTGCATTCGGTCTGACCGTAGAACTCATTGATGGTCAGGCCCAGTGCTGTCCGACCCCAGGCGATCAGATCGTCGCCCAGCGTCTCGCCGCCACTGGCCACGCTGCGCAGCGCGAAGTCCCATTGCGCGCGCGGATCGGGCGTGCTGCGCAGCATCTTCAGTGCGGTCGGCGGGAAGAACACGTTGCGTACCGCGTGCCGCGCCAGCAAGCCGAATACGGTCGCAGCGTCGAATTTCTCCAGCCGCCGCGCCACCACCGCCACGCCGTGATACAGAGAGGGCAACAGCACATCGAGCAGGCCGCCGATCCAGGCCCAGTCGGCGGGTGTCCAGAAACGGTCGCCCGGCTGCGGGAAACTGTCGTGCGAGACTTCCACGCCCGGCAGGTGCCCCAGCAGCACCCGATGCGCATGCAGCGCACCCTTGGCCTTGCCGGTAGTGCCGGAGGTATAGATGATCATGGCCGGATCATCGGCCAGCGTGATGACCGGCTCGAACACGGTCGGGGCAGCGCGCAGACGGTCCCAGAAGTCGGTGGTCTGCGGCAGCACGATATCGGACTGCTCTACGCAGAACACTACCTTCAGCGCCGGCAGTTCGCCTGCGAGATGGACCTTGTCCATGCCGGAGGCATCGGTAACGAGGGCAGAAGCTTCGCTGTTGTCGAGCCGATAGGCGATGGCTTCCGGCCCGAACAGGTAGAACAGCGGCACCGTCACCGCACCCAGCTTGTAGGCGGCGATGTGGGTGATGACGGTTTCGATGCGCTGGGAGAGATAAATGCCGATGCGGTCGCCGCGTTTGATACCGGCCTCGCTCAGCACGTTGGCGAACTGGTCGCTCAGCCGCTTGAGCTGGTCGAAGCTCCAGGTCGTGACCGTGCCATCGGCGTCCTCGGCGATGATGGCCGGCCGGTCGCTACCATCGGCCCAGCGGTCGCAGGCGGCCAGGCCGATGTTGAAGTACTCGGGGATCTGCCAGTCATAGGCAGCGGGGGCGTCGGCACGATAGTGGGCCGAGGTGATGGCGGGGCGTGGCGCGAGGTCTGGTGGCACGTCTTGTCTCCTATGGGGTTCGATGGGCCCTGCCTGCATGGGGCCGGGCTCCGCATGTGCCGGTCGGGCCGGCACGTCGCCTATCATAGCGCCCCCGCCGAGGATCGGCATGGCACAACAAAACGACATCCGCGCAATGTCCTTCGTCGAACTCTGACGAGTTTGCCGCGCAACCTCTGCCGCTTCTCCCCATGGTGCATCGGGCTCCTCTAGCATGATCCCTCCTCTCGCCATCTCCCGTTCAGCCCGCGCATCGTCCGTGCTCCCGGATGCCGCCCGGACGGATTCTCCAGCAAGGATCTCCGCATGCCTTACCGCACGCTCTCCGAGGCTTTCATCACCTGGACGCAACAGGCCCGCGCCATCCGGCTGCGCTTGCCGCAGTCACACCAGTTCTTGCAGCAGGCGCTGCTGGTACGACAGGTGACAGGCCGCGAATCGGTCTGCGGTACCAGCGAGCATGAGTTGCTGTGCCTGTCGCCGCATGAAGACCTGCCGCTCAAGGACTTCATGGCGCTACCGGCAGAGATCCGGCTGGTCACCGACCAGGGGCGACTGCGCACGGTGTGCGGTTTCATCGCCGAAGCTGATGCGGACCAGATCGATCACGAACTCAGCGGTTACCGCCTGGTGCTGCGCGATGCCTTGAGCCTGCTCGGGCAACGGATCAACACCCGAGTGTTCCTGCACGCCAGCGAGACGGACGTGACCCAGGTGCTCATCAACGAATGGCGCCAGCGCAGCTCGCTCCTGGCCAGCAGTTTCGAGGTCGACTGGTCGCTGCTGGCGGAGCAGTATCCGGCGCGTGAATTCATCATGCAGCACAACGAATCCGACGCCGACTTCCTGCGGCGCCTGTGGAAGCGGCGAGGCATCGGCTGGTTCATCCGTCCGGGCGAGCCGTCCCCGCCCGGCCAGATCGGTAGTCCTCGGCATGTGCTGGTGCTGTTCAACGATCCCCTGCAGCTGCCGCGCAACGCGGCCGGCACCGTCCCTTACCGGCAGGATCACGCGCCCGGTGCGCAGGACGGCATCGTGCGCTGGCGCGCCATGCGTCGCCAGCGCGCGGGCAGTGTCAGCCGCCAGACCTGGGACCATGCCCGGAATGGGCCTCTAAACAGGGAAGTGAACATCTCTGCCGAGCAGGGGGAACTGGGTGACCGTCTCGCCCTGCTGCTGGACGACTATCTCGTCGAGGCACCGCACATCGCCGATGATGGTGAAGATTTTGACCAGATTTCGACGACGCGCATGCAGCGGCTGGCGCAGGAGACCAAGACCTTCCAGGCTGATTCCACCGTGCGGGCCTTGCGGGTGGGCGAATGGATCAGCGTGGAGGATCACCCCGAACTGGACGCACATCAGCCCCACGAGCGCGAATTCGTCATCACCCGGCTGGCCTTCCATGCCGAGAACAATCTTCCGGCTTCGCTGGACCAGCGCCTGCAGCAAGCCACGCAGCATGAGCAAAGCGCGCTGACGGAGCTGGCGTACTTGCGCCAGCTTTGCCGCGAGCAGGGCCGGCGTTATCTGAATCGCTTCAGCTGCGTACGCCGTGGCATACCGTTGGTGCCGCCCTTTGACCCGCGGGTGGATCTGCCCCGGCCCTGTCTGCTGAGTGCCCATGTCGTCGGTCCGGCGGGCGAAGAGCTGTACTGCGATGCGCTGGGTCGCATCAAGCTGCGCTTTCCCGGCACCCGCATGCAGGATCACCAGCATGCCCGTGGTGCCGGCGCCAGCGACAGCGAACGCGATTCCGCCTGGGTGCGCGTGGCCAGTCACTGGGCCGGGCGGCAATGGGGCGCGATCCATCTGCCGCGCGTGGGCGATGAGGTGCTGGTCGACTTCCTCGGCGGCGATCCTGACAAGCCCATCGTCATTGGCCGCCTCTTCAACGGCCAGTCGCTGCCACCGGCCTTCAGCCGTGTGGGCAGCCTGCCGGGCAATCGCTTCCTGGCCGGCATCAGGAGCAAGGAGATCCAGGGCCAGCGCTACAACCAGCTGCGCCTGGACGACACCCGGCACCAGATCAGCGCCCAGCTTGCTTCGCAACATGGGCAAAGCGAACTGAATCTCGGCTGGCTCACCCATCCCCGTAGCGAGGGCTACGGCGAGGCCCGTGGCGAAGGTGCCGAGCTGCGCACGGACCAGGCCCTGGCACTGCGGGGTGGACAGGGTGTGCTCATCAGTGCGGCCGCGCGCGATCAGGCCGCTGGTACGCAACTGGATCGCGCCGAGATGCTGGGACTGCTGCATGTACTGCAGGAGGTGCAGCAGCAACTGGCAGCGCTGGCCGAGACCCATCATGCCGACGGCACCCGCCTGCAAAGCCTGAGCAGCCTGCGCGAGCGCCTCGATGCCTGGGAGGCTGGCAGCAATACGCAGCCAGAGGGCGGCGCTGGCGGCCAGCCTGTCGTAGCCGTGACTGCGCCGGCGGGCGTGGCCGTCACCAGCGAGGAAGGGGTGGCCATTGGCGCGCAGAAGGAGGTCGATCTCATCAGCGTGGGCAACACCCAGCTCTCCGTGGGCAGGAAGTTGCTGGCGCGCGTGGCCGAGGGCATCAGCCTGTTTGTGCAGCGGCTGGGTATTCGGCTGGTGGCCGCCAGCGGCCCGATGCAATTGCAGACCCATGGCGGGGACATCGAAGCGACATCAGCGCGCCGCATCGTCCTGACGGCTGCCGATGAAATCGTCCTGCAAGCCCCCAAGCTGCGCCTGTTGGCGGCAGGGGCGCAGATCGATCTGGGCGGCGGCGTCATCACCCAGCAGAGCCGTGGCGAGCACACCATCCGTTCGGCCGATTTCCATCACCTCAGCGGTGCCGACAGTGCGCCGCCTGGCGTGGAGCTATCGGCCAGCGCGCTACGTACCGACGAGCGCTTCATCCTGGCCCGGCGTGGCAGTGGCCGGCCCCACGTGCGGCAGCGCTATCGCATCGAGCTGGAGGATGGCAGCGTCATTGAAGGTGTCACCGACGAACAGGGCCGTACCGCGCTGAGCAAGGACATGGCCAGTCACCCTTTATTCCATCGTCAACATCGTCTGTGAATCGGAATGGCTGCGAAACGAATTCAAAAAATCATGAATTTCAAAAGCCCGTTCTTCATCAATGGCATCTCGCTGGTCATGTGTACCGTCGCGATGTCCGGAGACCTCTCAATCTATCCCGGATCTTCAACCATGAGCAAATCGCCCAGCCCGATGACGACATTTTGTGCAGGTCGCTTTCTGATCGATGCACCGAAAGGCTCTACTTTGAGTGGAGGAAACTACCTGTATGACTTCACGCGGATCGAGCGACCGCAGGCCATGGAGGCTGATGATTTTTTGGCCCGTCTTGCCGATCGCGAGCGGCTTCTCCAAAGTGAAAAACATGAGAGTGAACCCAGTCTTCTGAGATTGGTAGAAATGCCTGACACCCATTCCAGAATACACGTCTACTGGGAAAGTTCTTTCGTCACCACGGTCGTCGAAATAGATGGGTATCACTGGGCGAATGGTATTCAATTTCATTTCAGGACCGATGCAGGCATGAGTCCTCCTCCCCCAGGAATGAGCAGTCGCCAAGACTATGCCGTTTCTCAAATGAAAAAATTGCTCGCCAACCTGAGAACCCGTCAAGACGACGACATTCCCACGGACCCCGGCTACTGCTTCGAAGGCGGCTTCATCGCCAACCCTGATTGGGAAAACGAAGAAGCCGGCATCGATATCGACATCGCTGGCCACCCCGATGCCTTTGTCTCTGTCTGGTTCTACCCGCTGGCCATGAGCGAGCACGACCGACCGCTGCTGGATCGCATGAGCAGCGGCTTGCAGACACTCGGCCATCTCGCCACCGCGGTACGCACGCTGCGCAAAGGCGAGCGTCAGGTCGGCCCCTACCAGGGACAGGAATTCCTGGTCACCACGCCCAACAGCGGCGGCGGACGCAGTCACAGTTTCATCTGGGAGACTGAGGGCCAGGGCTCGCTCGATACGCCTGCCATCAAGATCGAACTGACGACCGGCCATCACGACAAGAACAGCAATGCGCAACCGACCAGGATGACCGATGGACAAGCCCTGCAGTTATGGGATGAGGTGCTCAACAGCTTCCGCCTGCGCCCGACCCGGGGGCCGCAAGCCTCAAGCCCGTCGCCATGAGGCGCACAAGCCCTCGCCCTCTCCGACCCTTCCCCCTCCACCTCCACCTCCACCTCGAAAGGAATCCGCATGCCCAACATCATCCGTCTCGGCGACGCCACCTCCCATGGCGGCAAGGTCACGCAAGTCAGCGCCAGCCATTTCAAGGTCGGCGGATTGCCCGTGGCGCGGGTGGGCGACGTCTGCAGCTGCCCGCAGAAAGGACACGACAACTGCACCATCACCGAAGGACATCCCCATCACAAGATCGATGGCCTCGCCGTCGCCTACGAAGGCCACATGACCAGCTGCGGTGCCACGCTCATTGCCAGTACCGGCAACTTCAGTGCGCAATAGGGTGGCCCCGGAAGGCCGTCATGCTGCAGCGTCGCGCGATGGGAGGGCATCAGTTGCCCTGGCGGATTGTCAATCCCCCAGATCGATGGTCCCCGCCAGGCGCACTGCCTCGGGCGTCTCATACATGGCCACCACCCAAGCCTGATCGGCATCTGCGGCATGCGCGTTGAGCGTAGCCGCAACGAACTGGATGGAAGCGCGATCCAGGCTGGCATAGGGATCGTCCAGCAGCGTGAGCGTGGCGTGGGCGGCGAAGGCCGCTGCCAGGTAGACCTTGCGCTTGCTGCCGGTGGAGAGCATGAAGAGCTTCTTCTCCAGATGCGGCGTCAAGGACAAGCCTTCGGTCAGCGCCGGCAACTGCGCGTGATCGAAATGCGGATAGCGTTCGGCCAATGCGGCAAACACTTCCGGCGGCGTCATCTGGTCATAAGCCTCGGTGCGCGGATCGATGAAGAACACCTGGCGGCGATAATTCTCAGGCTCGCTGTCCAGCCGCAGGCCGTTCAACTCCAGCACCCCGTCGCGCGCGGGCATCAAGCCGGCCAGCAGGTTGAGCAGCGTGGTCTTGCCGCGGCCATCGCCCCCGCGCACCAGGGTCACGCCGGGCGCAATGCGGGCCGAAAAATCCTGGAACAGATCCAGTCCGGGATAGGAAAAATTCAGGCGCGATACCAGCAGCAGCGCAGCACGGTCGGAAGCTTGGGTCATCGGTGGTGATCGTGGCGATGGGAAAGGGGAAGTCGATTGTGCTCAGGACCGCTGGCGCCGCGCCGCCTGGCGCTTGGCTTGCTCGGCAGCCTGCTTTTCCTTCCTGGCATCGGCCAGCATCGCCAGCGCCAACGCCAGCGGCGGATACAGCAGGATCAGGCCGCTCCAGTCGTGGTCCGACAGAAACATCAGCGCGGCAATACACAGGTCGACCGCCATCAGGACCATCAATGGCCACCCCACGGGCGCACCCAGGAAGGTCTTGTGTCGCTTGTTCTTGAAATACAGTGCCATGCCATTCACCCTGCTTTGTCGTTCGCTGCATGGCTGCCTGGCCGCGCCGCAGGGGCGCATTGACGGGCGGGCAACATGCTGGCGATGGGTTGTCTCCTGCCCGGGATTATAGAAGATGTCGACCGCCAGGAGGACGCCCGGGGCACATCTTCCCATCCGGCAAAAATGGCCCAGCCTGTGGGAAAACAAAAAAAACGGTCCCGGCAACTGCCGGGACCGTCGTCCTTGGTCTTGCTACCGCAAGAAGGCAAATCAACGCGCCCTGGCCGCCCCCGGCCACATGCGCACCACCAGCGCCAGCACGGCAGCCAGCACGGCCAGCGCCACCACCGCGATCCAGCCCCACTGCGCCAGGGCCAGGCTGCCCAGGGCGGCACCGGCGGCCATGCCGATGAACATGCCCACGAACAGCACCGCATTCAAACGGCTGCGGGCGCCCGGTTCGATGCTGTAGACGATGGTCTGATGCGCCACCAGCGTGGCCTGCACGCCCAGGTCAAAGCCGATGGCGGCCAGTGCCAGCAAGACCAGCTGACCCTGCGTCGAGAACCACGGCGACAAGGCCATCGAGGCAAAGGACAGCGCCGCCAGGCTCACGCCCAGACGAGTCACCAGCTCCGGCCCCTTCTTGTCGGAGATGCGGCCCGCAAGAGGCGCCGCCAGCGCACCGGCAGCACCGGCCAGGCCGAAGGCACCGGCAGCGGCGCTACCCAGATGGAAGGGCGCGCCATGCAGCATCACCGCCAGGGTCGACCAGAAGGCCGAGAAACCGACCGACAGCAAGCCCTGGGCCAGCGCGGCACGACGCAGCGCGCCATGCTTCTTCACCAGGGTGCCGAGCGACCCCAGCAGCGCGCCATACGACAGGTGCGTAGTCGGATGGAAACGCGGCAGACCGCGCCAGGCGGCCAGACCGATGAGGGCGATACTGGCCGAGGCGCCGACGAACATGGCGCGCCAGCCGAAGTGTTCGGCCACGAAACCGCTCACCACCCGCGACAACAGGATGCCCAGCAGCAAACCGGTCATGACGGTGCCAACGATGCGACCGCGATGCTGTTCCGGCGCCAGGGTGGCGGCGGCCGGGACGATGTCCTGGGCCAGCGTGGCCGTCAGGCCGATGGCCAGGCTGGCCGCCAGCAGTGCCCCGATGCCCGAGGCCGCACCAGCCAGCAGCAGGGCGACCGTCAGGATGGCCGCCTTGATGAGGATGATGCGACGGCGGTCATAGCGATCGCCCAGCGGCGCCAGCAGCAGGATGCCCAGCGCGTAGCCCAGCTGGGTCGACATCGGCACCATGCCCACGGCGCGCTCGGAGGCGCCGATGTCATCGGCCAGCACGCCCAGCATGGGCTGCGAATAGTAGAGCGAGGCCACGGCCAGGCCGGCACCGGTGGCCAGCAGCCCGATCAGTCCGACCGACGGACCGTGGGCATGGGGATGGGGAGAAGCCGCAGCGGCGGCGCCTGTATGCGTCTTGGGAATGCTGTTCATGATGGAACCTCGATAAGATGGGTCTGGCGGCCGGCCCGGGAAATCCCCCTCCTGCCAGCGTTGGAACGGATTGTCCGCCTCCCGGCTCGCATCTGGTAGTAGCGCCCACGGCAGAATTGTTATACGTTAGCCGTATGACCAAGCCTCTCTCCCCTGCCCCGAGCTTTTCCGCCACCGGCCTGACGGACCGGATCGAACTGATCCAGACCTTTGTACGCATCGTCGAGGCCGGCAGCCTGTCGGCGGCGGCGGCCCAGCTCGCGACCACGCAACCCACCGTCAGCCGCCGTCTGCAGGCGCTGGAACGCTCGCTTGGGGTGCGCCTGCTGCAGCGCTCCACGCATGCCATGAAGATGACCGAGGACGGCGAACGCTGCTACGAGCGTGCCAAGGAACTGCTGGCCGGCTGGGATGAGTTCGAAAGCGAATTGCGCGGGGCCCGCCAGCATGCCGAAGGCACGCTGCGGGTGGTGGTGCCGCACGCCTTCGGTCAGAAGCAGCTGATCGCGCCCTTGTTGCAGTTCATGCAGCGCCATCCGCGCATCACGGTGGAGTGGTTGCTGCATGACCGGGCGGCCGATTTCATCAGCCAGGGCATCGATTGCGCCATCCAGGTCGGGGAGGTCAACGATCCCTCGGTGGTCGCCATCCACCTGGCCGAGGTCCCCCGCATGACGGTGGTAGCACCCTCCGTGCTGCAGGGGCGCGCCCTGCCCCGCCAGCCGGAAGACCTGGCCGGCTTCCCGTGGATCGCCATTCCCGCCTTCTACCGCCGCGAGATCACGCTGACCCACGCCACCAGCGGCGAGCAGCGTCAGGTGGGGTTTCGCCCGCAGCTGGTCACCGACAGCCTGTATGCGCTGCGCAACATCGTCATCGAAGGCATGGGTGTGGCCGTGGGTTCATCCTGGGTGCTGGCCGAAGACGTGGCCGCCGGCCGCCTGGTGCAACTGCTGCCCGAATGGGAGCCGGCGCCGCTGCCGGTGTCGCTGATGTACCCGTATGCACGTTTCTACCCGGCGCGGCTGCGCCACTTCATCGACACCATGAAGGAAGCCATGCCTGCCGTCGTGCACCAGGCCGTGGGACGGGGGGCGCCGGGCGTGGACCCGGGCGGGATATGAAGCTTCAGTCCAGTCGCATGGTCTTGTGGCTGGCGTAGTGCTGATGCCATGTGAAGGCTTCTGCCAAAAGATGGGGCGTATGTCCCCCGGCGCGGCAGGCGCGTTCGAAGTAATCGCGCAACTGCGGCCGGTAGTCCGGATGGCAGCACTGCTCGATCACCTTCACGGCGCGCTCGCGCGGCGCCAGGCCGCGCAGGTCGGCCAGGCCCCATTCGGTGACCAGCACATCGACGTCGTGTTCCGTGTGATCCACATGCGAGACCATGGGCACCACGCTGGAGATCGCCCCGTCCTTGGCCACCGACTTGGAGACGAAGATCGAGAGTTGCCCGTTGCGTGCGAAGTCGCCCGAGCCGCCGATGCCATTCATCATGTGCGTGCCGCCTACGTGGGTGGAATTGACGTTGCCGTAAATGTCGAATTCCAGCGCGGTATTGAGCCCGATGATGCCCAGCCTGCGCACCAGTTCCGGATGATTGCTGATTTCCTGCGGGCGCAATACCAGCTTGTCGCGATAGCGATCGAGATTGGCCAGGAAGTGCGCATACTTGGCCTGCGACAGGGTGATCGAGGAGGCCGAGGCAAAGGCCAGCTGGCCCGAGTCGAGCAGGTCGATGGCGCTGTCCTGCAGCACCTCCGAATACATCACCAGATCGCGGAAGGGGGACTCCACCAGCCCGTGCAGCACCGCATTGGCAATCGTGCCGATGCCGGCCTGCAGCGGCGCCAGCGTGTGCGGCAGGCGTCCGGCTTCCACTTCGCATTCGAGGAAGTGGATCACATGGCGCGCGATGGCGCGGGTCTCGTCGTCCGGCGGCAGCACCGAGGAAGGACTGTCGGGGGTCTCGGTGAGCACGATGGCCACCACCTTCTCGGGATCGAAGGGAATGGTCGGATGGCCGATGCGGTCACCTGCGGCCGTCAGCGGAATCGGCTTGCGCTCGGGGCGCGCGGCGGGCAGGTAGATGTCGTGCAGCCCTTCCAGCGCCAGCGGCATGCTGGTATTGAGCTCGATGACGATATGGCGCGCCTGCTCCACGAAGCTGGCCGAATTGCCCACCGACATGGTCGGCACAATGCCTTCTTCGGTAATGGCGGCGGCCTCGATGACGGCGATGTCGATGCGCGAGGGCGTGCCGCTGCGCAATTGCTCGGCGGTCTCCGAGAGGTGCTGGTCGATGAACATGACCTCGCCTGCATTGATCTTCCTGCGCAGCGTCGGGTCCACCTGGAACGGCAGACGCCGCGCCAGCAGGCCCGCTTCGGCCATCAGTCCGTCGCTGCCATTGCCCAGCGAGGCACCGGTGATGACGGTGAAATGCAGTTCCTCCTGCGCCGCCCGGTCAGCCAGCGCGCGCGGCATGGCCTTGGCGTCACCGGCGCGGGTAAAGCCGCTCAGGCCGATGGTCATGCCGTTGTGGAAGAAGGTGGCCGCCTGGGCGGCAGACATGAGCTTGCCGACCAGGGCGGGCTGGCCAATGCGCTGACTATCCATGAGAGTGTGCTCCTGCTCGGGTTCTTTAAGGGGGGGACAGGGGCATCCTTGACGGACTTCCTGCATCTTGTTTGCTTCAAGTATAGGAGCCCGCAGGTATGCACTGTATGATTAAAATTCCGCCGTTCCAGTCGGAAAATGAATACTCCCCGCTCCCCCAAAATTGACTGCCGAAAGCTGCTGCCATGGATATTCGCGCCCTGCGCTACTTCACCGAGACGGTTCGCCAGGCCAGCTTCAGTCGTGCCGCCGACGCCCTGCACGTGACCCAGTCCACCGTCAGCAAGATGGTGCGGCAGCTGGAGGATGAGGTCGATGCCCCGCTGCTGGTACGCGACGGCCGCCGCCTGCAGCTCACCGATACCGGGCGCGTGGTCTACGAACAGGGCCAGCAGATCCTGGCGTCCATGCAGCGGCTGGACGCCGAGGTACGCGATACCAAGGCACTGCGCTGCGGCCGTCTGGAGATCGGTATCCCGCCCATGATCAACATCCTCTGCACCCCGGTATTGAAGGCTTTCCGCGAACGCCATCCCGAGATTGCCATCGTCCTCAAGGAAGACACCGGCCCGCAGATCGAGGAGCGCGTGGCCCATGGCGAACTGGAGATCGGCATGACCGTACTGCCCGCCGATCCCGAACTGGAGCTCCAGACCCTGCCGGTGGCGCGTTACCCCATGTGGGCGGTGGCGCAGACCGGGCGCTTCCAGAAGCATCGCACCACCCTGCGCTGCGCCCAGCTCGATGGCATGCCGCTGGTGCTGCTCAACAACGAATTCGGCCTCACCCGCAGCCTGCGCGGCATGTTCGGCCAACTGGGCATCGAGCCCGAGATCGTGGCCCAGAGCGCCCAGTGGGACTGGCTGGTCGCCATGGCCCTGGCCGGCATGGGCGCAGCGCTCTTGCCCGAGCCCTTCATCCACCGCCTGGCCACCAACCAGTTGCAGGCAGTCCGACTGGTGGAGCCGGAAGTGCAGTGGCAGGTGGCCTACGTCACGCGCGGCGCTTATCTCTCCTACGCGGCACGCGCCTGGATGGCCTTGAGCGAGGAATTGTTTGCCGGTGGACGCGTGCGCAAGTGAGCCCCCCGCGGGCAGCGCAGTGCAGAGGGACGCACAGCGCGGGCATTCCATTTTGGAATGGAATCGGCGAATTTAAGTCATGCCGTGCATGGTTCGGTTTCCTATACTGGACTTGCCGAACCCTGCCGCCCCTCCTCACCCGTGAAGGCGGAACCGGAATGACGTCGTCACGCCAGTGAGTGCGCAGGGGTCGGCACTCTCCCTGCAGTGCCTGCCCTGCTCCCTCTGCCCGCTCGCCCGCTCCGTCATGCCGCCGCTTCCGTCGTCGCGTTTTTCCGCACGGTTTTTGCCGTACCGCTTTCTCCTGCTGCACTATTGCCGCCGCTGCCGCACCCGCGTGGAGCGCTGGCAGATGCAGTTCCCGCTGCGCCATGCCAACCTGTCCGAGGGCCTGCGTGCGGCCTGTGGCGCGGCGGCCATGCTGCTGCTGGGCGAGTGGCTGGGCAATCCGTTGTTCTCGTGGGCGGCCATCGGCGCCTTCCTCACCAGCCTGGCCGACAGCGCCGGTTCCAACCGGGCGCGCCTGGCCTCGATGGGCGGTTTCGCGCTGGTCTCGACGCTGGGTGGCATGATCGCCGCCAGCGCCGCCGGCTGGAGCGTGGAAGCGGGTTTGCTGACCATCATGGCCTGCGCCGGCGTGGCCGGCTTCTCGCGCATCTATGGTGCCGCTGCGGGCCTGGTCCTGATGCTGGCTGCGGGCGTCTCGGCCATCATGGCCGACGCCCCGGTGCTGCTGTGGCCGCTGGCGCAGAGCCACGTGCTGATTTATCTTGCGGGCTGTCTGTGGGCGCTGCTGCTGGGCCTGACGGTATGGCGCATCCATCCCTTCGCTCCCGCGCGCCAGGCCGTGGCACGCGCCTATGGCACGCTGGCCGAGCTGGCCGCCCTGGCCGCAGCCACGGATCTGGAAGACACCGCCTACGCCGTGCATGCGGCCGAACTGGCGGCCCACACCCGCCGCCATGCGCGCTTCGATCTGGCCGCCGCCCAGCGTACGCTGGATGCGGTGGCCGTCGAGCGCACCGAGTCACGCCGCCTCTACGAAAATCTGCTGGTACGCCTGGCCCGTGCCGACGCACTGCTCGATGGCATCACCGTCCTGGCCGATCTGCAACTGACGCATTACCAACCCCTGCACGCGCGGCGGCGCAGTGCCCGCGTGCTGGGCGCCATCGCCAGCCAGCTGCAGGCCATGCAGCGCGAGATGCAGCGTGGCCAGGCCATTGCCGCCGATGAAGACGCGCGCATCATGCTGCGCCTGCGCCAGCTGGTGGCGCGCCTGCCCAGTGGCACGGGACGGCTGCTGCTGCAGCTCGATACACCGCTGGCGCCGGGTGCCGACGATCCTGCGCGCCTCAAAGAGGCCGCCCGCGCCGGACGTGAGCGGCGCTACGGTGTGGCTGCCCTGCTGCACCGCCTGCGCGCACTGGGCCGCAAGGCGGCGCTGCACGTGCGTGCCGGTTCGGCCGAATGGCATCATGCCTGGCGTTGCGCTGCGGCCGCCGGACTCACCTACCTGATCGTGCATCTGCTGGCATTGCCCTTCGGTTACTGGGCCACCATGGCCACCATGCTGGTCATGCAGCCCAGCATTGCCGAGAGCTGGTCGCGCAGCATGGAGCGCGCCATCGGCAGCGTGGTCGGCGGCGCGCTGGCCGTGGCCGTCTGCCTGGTGGTGCATTCGCCTCTGGGGCTGGCGTTGCTGGTGTTTCCGCTCACGGTGCTGACCATGGCGCTGCGTCCGGTCAGCTATGGCCTCTATGCCACCTTCCTCACGCCCGTGTTCGTGCTGGTGGCCGATGTCGGCGGCGATCCTGCGCATGAGCTGACCAATGCCGCCTTGCGGGCCGGCAACAACGTCATCGGGGCGCTGGTGGCGCTGGCGGCCAGTTATCTGTTCTGGCCGCGTCGCCAGCAGGAAGATCCGCAAGGCCAACTGCGCCAGATGGCCAGCCTCAACCTGAGCTATCTCATCGCCGCCCTGGCGGTGCGCGACCACGTCGCCGACAAGGCCGGCCTGGCCCCCCTGCATGCGCACCGGCGCGCGGCCTGTGTGGCCAATGTGGAGGCCGGGCTGCTGTTGCAGCGCCTGGCGCGCGAACGCGGCTGGCCGCCACGCGACCAGGGACGCGGCCGCATGGCGGTGGCCCTGTCGCGTCGGCTGGCCGCTGCCGCCAGCCACCTGTGGGCGCATCCGCAACCGGTCGAGTCCGCCGTGCCGGACTGGTTGCTTGCCGTGCAGCAAGCCCTGCAAGACCAGGACTTCTCTACCCTGCAGGCCCTGACGCGGCAGCGCCCGGCCCCGCTGCAACTGGCCCAGGCGGCTGCGGTGGAGACCGCCTGCCTGCTGGTCTCGGCGCTGACTGCGGGAGCGGCGGCAGAGGCCGCAGAGACAACGCAAGGAAATTAACGGAAACAAATTCCCTCATCCCTGTTCGAACCGGAAAAAGCGCTGCGCGCGTATCACTTCAACAACACTCTGGATGGAAGGGAACGGATGAACCTGGATCTTGATTTTCTGTACAACATGAACGAGGGGCCGCTGCGCTCCGGGCTGATCGTCCTCGGGGCGGCACTGGTGGCGGTCGTGGTGGCCATTGTCCTGCACCGCATGGGCATTGCGCTGGTGCAACGCCTGGCGCGCGGGCGGCCCTTCACCACGACGGCGACCACCGTCACCTTCAATGCCAGCCGGGCCTGCGTCATCCTCTTCATGCTGCGCCTGGTCCTGGCCGGCGCGCCGGACAACACGCCGGGCCTCACGCGCATCTCCTATCTCACCTCGATTGCATTCATCCTGGCGCTGACCTGGTTCTTCATGCGTTGCGTGAAGTCGGTCAGCCTGACCGTGATCAATCTCAATCCCTATGATGTGGCCGACAACCTCAAGGCGCGCCGCATCCTGACCCAGACCCGCGTGCTCTCGCGCAGCGCCTACTTCATCATCGCCCTCTTCGGCCTGGCTTTCGTCCTGCTGACCTTGCCCGGTGCACGGCAGTTCGGCGCCAGCCTGCTGGCCTCGGCGGGGGTGGCCGGTATCGTCGCCGGTATTGCCGCCAAGCCGGTACTGGGCAACTTCTTTGCGGGTTTGCAGATCGCGTTCTCGCAACCGATCCGCATCGATGACGTGCTGATCGTCAAGGGGGAATGGGGCCGCGTGGAAGAGATCACCGGGACCTTCGTCGTGGTCAGGATCTGGGACGAGCGACGCATGATCGTGCCGCTGCAATGGTTCATCGAGAATCCCTTCGAGAACTGGACCCACACCTCCTCCACCATCCTCGGTACGGTCTTCCTGTGGCTCGATTTCGCGGTGCCGACGGCCGCCATCCGTGCCGAGTTCGAGCGGGTCTGCCAGACCCTGCCGCTATGGGACAAGCGCGTCTGCGTGATGCACGTCACCGATACCAGCGAACGCAACATGCAGGTCCGCCTGCTGGTCTCGGCCAAGGATTCGGGGGCGGCCTTCGACCTGCGCTGCCAGATCCGCGAACACATGCTCGGCTTCATTGCCAACCACTATCCCGAGGCCCTGCCCCGCCTGCGCGCGGAGGTGTCGCCGCGCAACCGGCCGGAGGCGCTCGATACCATCATCGATGGTGCGCCCGGCGAAAAAAGTCCCTGAACGAAATGAAGCGGGCCGCACTTGCGTGCGGCCCGCCTGGAGCCAACTCTGGCGCACCGGCTGGTCCGGAGCGCCTTTTTTTCGGCCGCAAGGCAAGCGCCTTACTGGTTCGAGATGGCCAGTTCGCCATTGGCACGGGCTTGTGCCAGCTCGGCGCGGACTTCGTCACGGGTCCGGCTGGAGGCCACTGCCTTGACGTCCTGGTCGCGATCGCTCACCAGCAGCTGGCCAGCCGCACGGGCTTGCTGCAATTCGGCCACGACATCGGCGCGGGTCTTGGTGGAGACGAAGGTGGTGTCGGCAGGATACGGAGCTTCGGCCTTGGCAGCGCCCATGGCGGTGCTCAGCAGCAGGGTGGCAAACAGGGTGCGGGTGATGTTCTTGGTGTTCATGGTGGTTTCCTTTTTCGTGAGAGAGGATGCGCACGTCAATCCGTTCCGGGGTGGTGGATCAGTCATCGCGTGCTGTCATCTTGGTACCCAGTGTAGAGAGTCACGGCACGGAGAAAAAGACGAAAAACCGGAATTCATTGTTCCGTAAAACACTAACAATTCCGGGGCGGTGCAGGTGGCGCCTGCAAGTCCTCCTTGAGGGAGGAAGAAACGCCTGCATTCCCTCTGGCCGTTCGCAGAGAAAACTTAGAAATGGAAGTTGAGGTTTCTAAAGAAGCCGATCAGTAAAAACTTAGAGAAATGCAAACAGAGCTTGCGCCGAAGCGGCCGGTACAATGAAGGTTGGTGCTTCAGGGATTGCTGATTGGTGGATGATTCAGTCATTGTGTGCCCTCATCTTGGAGTCGAGTGCAGGGATGACGGGTGCGGGGATGAAGATGCGAGATCGGAATTCATCATTCCGGAATGCCGAGCAAGATGCAGATAAAAAACTTATAAACGGCGTCCCATGAAACTTATAAATGTAAAATGCGAAATCTAAGTTTATTGAATCGACAAAATTCGCTGAATATTGCTCTTCTACAGAGGAGAAATGTCTCGCGGCAAGGCGAGGTAGATCGTCCAAAAAACTTAGAAAATGGGAAGGTGAGGACGAGCCAGATTTGACGTTGCAAAATCGGGTCCCTGTGGCGGCGCGCCAGCATGTCGGGCGCAGAAAAGGTCAGGCGGACCTCACTACCGGCGACCGAGGGGAGAGAACGTCGCTTTCATGAGGCCCGCCTGGGGAGAAACTGTCGCACCGGCTTCCCCGGTGCGTTTGCTGCGGCCCCGACCGGACGCGTGTGCCGGTCAGGACGGGGTCTTGCCAGTTACAGCGAAGGCGCCTGGCTGTTGCTGATGGCGCTGCCGTCACGACGGGCCTGTTGCAGCTCCTGTTGCACCTGGGCGCGGGTGAGGGTCGAGTGGAAGGGCTTTTCCACCGGATACTGTTCGCTCACCAGCAGTTCGCCATCGGCGCGGGCCTGCTTCAGTTCGGCGCGCACATCGGCGCGGGTCTTGGTGGAAACGAAAGGCTTTTCCACCGGATACTGGTCGCTGACCAGCGTGTCGCCGTTGGCGCGGGCCTGTTGCAGGTCGGCGATCACTTCGGCGCGGGTCTTGGTCGAGACGATGGGGCTTTCGGGCGGATACGGGGCCTCGGCCATGGCGGCGCCAACGGCGGAGGTGAGCAGCAGACCGGCAAACAGATTCCTGGCAATGTTCTTGGTGTTCATGATCGTTCCTTTGTGGGTGAGAGGATGAGCACTGCAACCTGTGACTACCCTTGTGGTTCAGTCGTTGTGTGCTGTCATCGTGGAACCCAGTTTAAGGATCCAGGCCACCGAGAAAAAGCCGACAAAGCGGAATACATCATTCCAGATACGCGAACAATCAGTTTTTTCGACTCTGTGCTGCTTGTTTTGCACTGCATCTGCACATGGGATTTTGGCAATAAACTACATTTTTTCACTTTCGATATATCGCTCAAGCCATTGATATAAAAGGACTTGTGCGAAATTATCTTCATATCGGTTATTTACCCACCCGGCTTTCTTTTGCGCCGCCGCAAAGATTTTTCTATCCGGCTCATAGAGAATACCAATGACTTGTTCAACTATTTTGAGCAAGTTTTTCAGGCAGTCGCTGTATACGATACGATATAGCGATGCGCGACCCCCGCGTCATTTCCTTCACCTTTCACAGGACCCGCCCGATGAAGACCGTCCTCGCCCTGCGTCATGTCGCCACCGAAGATCTGGGCCAGCTGGCACCGCTTTTGAGGGCCAACGATTATCAGATCCGTTATTTCGATGTCGGGGTCGATGCCTTCGTCGATGTCTCTCCGCTGGATGCAGATCTGGTCATTGTGCTGGGGGGGCCGGTGGCGGTGTATGACAGCCAGTCCTACCCCTGGCTGCGCGCCGAAGTGGCGTGGTTGCGGGCACGGTTGTTGGAGGACCTGCCCACGCTGGGCATCTGCCTGGGGGCGCAGTTGATGGCGGCGGCGCTGCATGCGCGCGTCTACCCCGGCAGCTGCGGCAAGGAGATCGGCTGGTCCAGCCTGCGCGCCGGCGAGCATCTGGCCGACACGCCCTGGCTGCAGGAACTGGTGGAGCAGCAGACCCCGGTGCTGCACTGGCACGGCGACACCTTCGATCTGCCCCCGGGCGCGCGTCATCTGGCCTCTTCGGCGCAGTATCCCAACCAGGCTTTTGCCTGGGGCCGACATGGACTGGCACTGCAGTTTCATCCCGAGGTGGATATGCGCACGGTGGAGCACTGGCTGGTCAGCCATGCCCATGAGATTGCCCATACTCGCAACCTCAGTCTGGCCACCTTGCGCGCTGATGCGCAGCGTCATGGCCGCCAGTTCGAGCGGGCGGTACGACGCTTCTGGCAGGGCTGGCTGGACAGCCTGCCTGCACCGTCCTCGTACCAGGACGGGCGGCGCAGGCGTGCCTGAGCGACAGTTCCCGCTTGTTACGATTGTTTGCATCGCTCACCAACACTTGCACTTTCCGGCGAACCTGTGCGCACGGGCCGCGTTCAGACCTCAGGCATGACGCAAACAAGGAGTGGTCAGAAAACCGCTCATCCATTTGCGGCATCCGGGAGCCCGAGAAAGAGAGCTTGTCCGACATAGCGCAACAGCAGCATTGCCTATAGTGGAGGACACGGATCACCGATCCAGCACCCCGCCATCGCTGCGGGTTGCCGCCATGACTGAAGCCTCGGGCTTTTCGATAAACACAACGCAAGGAGGTAAGCATGAAGACTCGTCACATCCTGATCTCGTCCCTGTTCATGGCCCTGGCCGGTAGCGCCATGGCGCAAAATGCGCCGACCAGCGGCAATGCCATGGGGGCCGCACCGGCCGCGCCCATGAGTGCGGCGTCCGGCACTGCGTCGGCGGTGCCGTCCAATGACCCCTTCGTGCAGAAGCGCCAGGCTGACGCCGACGCCAAGGCCCAGTACAAGGCGCAGAAAAAGGCCGCCAAGGAAGAGTACAAGGCCGACAAGAAGGCTGCCAAGGCCCAGCTGAAGCAGGAAAAGAGGGAGTCCACCGCCCAGCGCAACGAAGCCCTGGCGGCATCGCCTGCGACCAAGACGGACAAGACTCACTAGGGCCTGTTCACATTCAATCTGTGAGATGCGTTGCCCCCAGAAGGCGTGGTGGCAAGGCGCGCGTCAGGGCTGGTGGTGGTGCCACCAGCCCTGACGTGCAACGCGGCCAGCGCGCCTTCTGGGGGCAACCCTCCGGGAGAGGCCGCCAAGCGTCGCCTGCCGTTGTTGCAGCTCCTTGCCGTGGCACCACCACGGCGCGTCGCTGCGCCTAGGCAGACAACGCTTGGCGACCTCTCGCACTCACAGATTGAATGTGAACAGGCCCTAAGCTGACAGCCTGATTCTTGAGGATTATCCCCGGCTGCGGTCGGGGATTTTTTTGTCTGCGCGTGTGAGCGTGTGCCCGGAGAAATTGGCCCGCGTGGTGTTCGCGCAGCGCACTTCAGTTCCGTCCCTGCCGCCACAAGCGCCGCGCCAGCCAGGCCGCCGTCACCACCTGCAGCAACATGAAGGCGGCGACCGCATTCCAGCCGGAGTGCTCCCAGAACCAGCCCCCCGCCGAACCAAGCACGCTGCCGCCCAGGTAGTAGGACAGCAGGTAGAGCGAGGCTGCGTGACCGCGGCCGGTGCTGGCCATGCGTCCGACCCAGCTGCTGGCGGCCGAATGCGTGGTGAAGAAGCCAATGGTCAGCAGGACGATGCCCACAATCACCACGGACAGTGAGGCCGTGCAGGTCAGGAACAGGCCCGCGCAGGAGGTGGCGATGCCGGCTGCCACCAGCGGTGCGCGACCATAGCGGTCGGCCAGTGCGCCGGCCCACGAGGAGGACACGATGCCGAACAGATAGGCACTGAAGATCAGCCCGGTGAGGGTGGCCGAGAGCGAGAACGGTGGGCTCATCAGCCGAAAGCCCGCGTAGTTGTACGAGGTGGCGAAGATGCCCATGTTCAGCGCGGCAATGCCGAAGGTCAGCGGCAATCGCGCATGGCGCAGATGACGTTGCCACAGGGCGACATGATCGCGCAGTCGCATCGACCCATTGCGCACGAAGTTGCGCGAGGCCGGCAGCATCAGTACGAAAGCGAGGGCCAGCGCCAGGTCCAGCGCACCGATGGCGAGCATCGCATGACGCCAGCCGATGTGCTCGGAGAGCATGCTCATCGCCACCCGCCCCGCCATGCCGCCGAAGGCATTGCCACCCACGTAGAGGCCCATCGCATAACCCAGTCCCCCCGCATCGATCTCTTCGGCCAGATAGGCCATGGCCACTGCCGGTACACCGCCCAGCGCAAAGCCTTCGGCCGCACGTGCGGCCAGGATCAGTTCCCAGGTCGGCGCCACCCCGGCCAGCAGATTGCAGCAGGCGGCCGTAGCCAGCGAGGCGAACATGAGCTCCTTGCGGCCATAACGCTCCGAGACCATGCCCGCCAACAGGATCGCCAGCGCCAGAAAACCGGTCGACAGGGACAGCGCCAGCGAGGCGCTGGCCGCGCCGATGCGGAATTCGCGCGCGAAGGCCGGCAGCAGCGGTTGCACGCAATACAGCAGCGAGAAAGTGGCAAAGCCGGAACAGAACAGCGCCAGCACGATGTTGCGATACGCCGCCGAGCCACGCACGGCACCACGCGGCGGGGAAGCGGCAGGCTTGGCGGCGGAACCGGCCGGGCGCACACCGGCAGTGCTGCCGGCGGTGGTGGAATCGGAAAGGGACTGCATGGCATTGCGCGCGCAGGAGGTGGGGCCGGCGCACGGGGTGGGTTGTGGAGTGATGCAGTCTGGAATAAATCGGCTATATTGTCCAATATATGGGATCTACCCTAGCCATCTATCAAACAGATATCACAAGGCTCAGACATGGAACTCCGACACCTCCGCTACTTCCTGGCCGTGGCCGAACAGCGCAGTTTCACCCGCGCTGCCGAGAAGGTCGGCATCGGCCAGCCGCCCTTGTCGATGCAGATCAAGGATCTGGAAGCCGAGATCGGGGGCGCCCTCTTTCTGCGCACTTCGCATGGGGTGGAGCTCTCCGAGGTGGGCCGCGTGTTCCTGCCGCATGCCCAGAAGGCCATGGACGACGCCGAGCAGGCGCTGCGCGCGGCCCGGCAGGCGGCCAGTGGTGAAGCGGGTTTGCTGCGCATGGGTTTCACTTCCTCGGCGGTGTTTCATCCCGTGGTCTCGCACGCGCTGCAGCAGTTCCGTGAGCGCCACCGCAAGCTGGAGATCTCGTTGAGCGAGGGCATCACCGAACAGTTGCTGGCCGATATCGCCGCCTCCCAACTGGATGCGGCCTTCGTGCGCATCGTCACCGCACCGTCGGACGAGCTGGGGGTGGTGGAGCTGCCGGCAGAAAAACTGAAGGTGGCGCTGCCGCGCTCGCATCCGCTGGCGCGGCGCAAGTCGCTGCATCTGCAGGACCTGGCAGGGGAGAACTTCATCATGGTGCCGCGTGGCAAGGGATCGGCGCTCTATGACAACATCTTCAGCGCCTGTCAGGCCGCCGGATTTGATCCCCAGGTGATCCAGCTGGCGCCGCAACTGACCTCGGTCATCAATCTGGTGGCCGCCGGACTGGGCATTTCCATCGTGCCCGAGGCCATTGAACAGGTGCAGCTGGCGCAGGTGCGCTACATCGATATCCGCGCGCCGGCACCGCGCGCGCAACTGTCGCTGGCGTATCACCGCCAGTCGATTGCCGCCTCACGCTTTGCGGCGCACTTGCAGCGTTCGCTCAAGCGCGCAACCCATGACAAATGAAGTGAAGGAAAAGGAACGGCCCTAGTTGGACTTGAAGCGCCCCAGCACCGAGTTGGCCTGTCGCAGGAAGGCGCGCGGATGGACTTCCACCAGCCGTTCCAGCGCGGGCAGCATGCGCTCCAGGGCGATGGTCAGCGCAATGTCGCTGATCTCCTCACCCCACAGCACCTTCT
This sequence comes from Herbaspirillum sp. C7C8, assembly GCF_022627875.1. Lineage (NCBI taxonomy): Bacteria > Pseudomonadati > Pseudomonadota > Betaproteobacteria > Burkholderiales > Oxalobacteraceae > Herbaspirillum > Herbaspirillum sp. C7C8. Next base: position 114,487 of record NZ_JABXGG010000014.1, on the reverse strand, counting down.
GCACAAAGGCCGCCGGGCCGATCTCGCCGATGAGGCTCATGCTCATCTGGCGCTCCAGGGTGTCGGTGCGCGGGCCGAAGGTTTCATCGAAGATGCGTAGGATGGCCGCTTCCAGTTCCGCCGACTGCGCCTGCCGTTCGGCCTCGGCGTCCTGGTCGGTGACGTGACGGTTCTCCGGGGGGATGGGCGCGGGACGCTGGCTGTTCTCGATGAGCGCGCTGGCTTCCCCTGCCATGCGGCTCAGTTGCTGTACGTGCAGCGTCAGTGCGCTGATTTCGGCCAGCAACGCCCGCAGCGGCATCGGCTGCGGCATGTCGGATCCGGCGGGCCCTGCTGGATGTGGAATCATCGTGTTGTCGTCAGCCAGGCGCTCAGGCCCGGTCCTGTGCATGCTGCTTGAATCAATCGCCCCGGCATGACCACCCCCGCGCGGCCCCGCCGGCTCCCGTTCATCCGGCCTGCGCAGCCGGTATGGCGTTTCTCTGTGGAAACACATGAAAGTATAGTGCGCTGCAAAAATTTACGCATGGAAATTTCAGAGGGACTCGGCGAAGAAGCAACAGGAGCGCCGTAATGATTGTTCAGATGATAATAGAAAATCACAGAGTTGCGTTTTTTCATTGTCTGTCATTTAACACCCCGGTGAGAATTGCACTGCATGGGCTGCGGCATATCGTCGCAGCAAGGTCGCAGGCCCTTGGGACGGGGCTTGCAGGGCGTTGGCGGGTCAGGGGCCGTCAGCCGTTCATCAGGTTCAGGCAATATAATGAGAATCGTTCCTGAAATCCGATCAGAAGAAAAATCATGCGTCTTACTGAACTTGCCAAGGGGGTCGGCGCCGTCGTCGACCAGGTGACTGACCAGCATGCCGCCGATGCGGTGGCCGCGCGCCTGCGCGATCTCGGCTTCGTGCGCGGTGAACCGGTGCGGGTGGTGGCCAGCGCGCCCTTTGGAGGCGACCCCATCGTGGTCCAGATCGGTTCGACGCGCTTCGCCCTGCGCCGTGCTGAAGCCGAACGCGTCACGCTGGCCACGGGAGCGGCGGCATGAGCGGCGGCGCACTCAATATTGCCCTGGTCGGCAATCCCAATTGCGGCAAGACCGCCCTCTTCAACCAGCTGACCGGCGCGCGCCAGAAGGTGGCCAACTATGCCGGCGTGACGGTGGAGCGCAAATCCGGGGTCTTCACGGCGCCATCCGGACGGCAAGTGCGGGTGGTCGACCTGCCGGGCGCCTACAGCCTGCAATCGGTCAGCCCCGACGAACGCGTGACGCAGGCCGTGCTGGCCGGTCGCTACCCCGGTGAGGCGGTGCCTGACCTGATCGTCTGTGTGGCCGATGCCACCAACCTGCGCCTGCACCTGCGCTTCGTGCTGGAAGTGCGACGCCTGGGGCGGCCCATGGTGCTGGCGCTGAACATGATGGACGCCGCCGCGCGGCGTGGCATGCGCATCGACGTGGGCGCGCTGTCGCAGCGACTGGGCATGCCGGTCATCGAGACCATCGCCGTGCAGCGCGGCGGTACCCGCGCGCTGGTCGCGGCCATCGATGCGCGGGCGCCGGTCCCCTCCCCGACCACGCAGCAACCCGATGACCTGCACGTCGAAGTACGCGCCCTGCTGGCCGATACCGTGGTGATGCCGGCCCCGACCGACCGCCGTGATGACGCGATCGATCGCATCGCGCTGCATCCGGTCTTTGGCGTGTTGTTGCTGGCGCTGACCATGTTCCTGGTGTTCCAGGCGGTCTATGCCATCGGCAAGCCCATGACCGACGCCATCGCCGACGGCTTCGGCACGCTGGGTGAGATGGTCGGTGCATGGCTGCCGGAGGGCCCCCTGCGCGGTCTGGTGACCGATGGCCTGCTGGCCGGGCTGGGTACGGTGCTGGGCTTCCTGCCGCAGATCCTGGTGCTGTTCTTCTTCATCCTGCTGCTGGAGGAATCGGGCTACCTGCCACGGGCGGCCTTCGTGCTGGACAAGCTGATGGTCTCGGTGGGGCTGTCGGGACGTTCCTTCATTCCCTTGCTCTCCAGCTTCGCCTGTGCCATTCCCGGCATCATGGGCGCGCGCAGCATCACCGATCCGCGTGACCGGCTTGCCACCATCCTGGTCGCCCCGCTGATGACCTGTTCGGCGCGCCTGCCGGTGTATGCCCTGCTGATCGGCGCTTTCATTCCGCATCGCCCGGTGCTGGGCATCTTCAACCTGCAGGGGCTGGCGCTGTTCTGCCTGTATGTGGCGGGGATTGCGGCCGCCATGCTGGTGGCCTGGGTGGCCAAGCGCATTGGCCGCTCGCGCCAGGAGCGCGCGCTGTTGATGGAGCTGCCCTCCTATCGCCTGCCCAACGCCCGTGACATCGCGCTGGGCCTGTGGGAGCGCGGCGCCATCTTCCTCAAGCGCCTCACAGGCGTGATGCTGGCACTGACCGTGCTGATGTGGGCCATCTGTACCTTCCCCTCGGCACCCGAGGGCGCGACCCGCGCGGCCATCGATTATTCCCTTGCCGGTTATATCGGTCACAGCCTGCAAGCGATCTTCGCTCCGCTGGGCTTCAACTGGCAGATCAGCCTGTCGCTGATTCCGGCCTTTGCCGCCCGTGAGACTGCCGTGGCCACGCTGGCCACCGTCTATGCGGTCGGCGGCGAGGAAGGTGCGGCCCTGCAGAGCGCGCTGGCTGCGCATATCTCGCTGGCCAGTGCCCTGTCGCTGATGGTGTGGTTCGCCTTCGCGCCGCAGTGCATGTCGACCCTGGCCATCATCCGCCGCGAGACGCAGTCCTGGCGTCTGGTGGCGCTGTCCTTCGGCTACATGTTCGTGCTGGCCTATGCGGCCTCTTTCCTGACCTACAACGTGACGAGGTGGCTGGCGTGAATCACACCCTGTGGTGGCAATATGCGGTCATTGCCGCGCTGGTGACGGCCAGCGCACTCTACATGCTGCGCAAGCTGGCGCCCTCGGTGAGCTGGCGCTGGCAGGCGCGCCTGGCCAGCTGGCTGTTGCGACGTCGGTCGGGCATGTGGCAGGCGCTGGGCCGGCGCTGGTTGCCGCCGGCCAAGGCGGGCGGCTGTGGCGGAGGCGCCTGTGACGGCTGTGGCGACAGCAGCGAGGCGCTGCCACCGCTGGAACAGAAAATCCAGTTTCATCGCCGCCGCTGACGTCGCACGGCGGCGATGGTCCTGCTCAGTGCAATTCTTCGGCCTCGAAACCGGCGGCGCGCAAGGCTTGCAGCACCTGAGCCAGATGCGGTCGGCCGCGAGTCTGCAAGACCAGTTCGATATCCACGTTCTGCGCCGCCAACAGGGTGAAGGCGCGCTGGTGGTGCACTTCATCGATGTTGGCACCAGCCTCGGCCACGATGCCGGTGATGCGGGCCAGCGTACCGGGCACATCCCGTGAGCTGACCTTTACCCGCGCCAGGCGTCCGGCGCGCACCATGCCGCGTTCGATGATGGCCGTCAGCAACAGCGGGTCGATGTTGCCGCCCGACAGCACCAGCCCTACCCGCTTGCCGCGGAAGCGGTCCGGATAGCGCACCAGTGCGGCCAGGCCGGCGGCGCCCGCCCCTTCTACCAGCGTCTTTTCAATCTCCAGCAGCATCAGCACGGCTTGTTCGATATCGCCCTCGTCGACCAGCAGCAGCTCATCGGCTTCACGCGCGATGATGGCGCGGGTGAGCGTACCGGGCGTTCCTACCGCGATACCCTCGGCAATGGTGCTGGCGCCCACCGGGTGCTCGGTGCCCTTGACCGCGTTGACCATGGTCGGGAAGCGCCGCGTCTGCACGCCCACGATCTCGATGTCCGGCCTGATCGCCCGCGCGGCCACGGCCATGCCGGCCAGCAGGCCGCCACCGCCGATGGAGACCACCAGGCAATCCAGGTCCGGTACCGCCTTCATCATCTCCAGCGCCACCGTGCCCTGGCCGGCGATGATGGCCTCGTCGTCATAGGGATGGACGAAGGTCAGCCCTTCCTTCTCGGCCAGTTCGTAGGCATGGGTGCGGGCCGCTTCGAGAGTATCGCCATGCAGTACCACGTTGGCGCCGAAGCCGCGCGTACGTTCTATCTTCACGCCCGGCGTGAAGCGTGGCATGACAATGGTGGCCGGCAAGCCCAGCCGTTGGGCGTGATAGGCCACGCCCTGTGCATGGTTGCCGGCTGACATGGCCACTACCCCGCGCGCCCCGCCTTGGCTGGCGGCAACATCCACCATCTTGTTGCAGGCGCCGCGTTCCTTGAAGGAGGCGGTGAATTGCAGGTTCTCGAATTTGAGGAAGACCTGGGCGCCGACGATCTGGGACAGCGTGCGCGATTCCACGCAGGGTGTTTCCAGGATCTGGCCTTGCAGCCGGCGCGCGGCGGCTTCGATGTCGTTGAGCGTTGTCATGTTGAGATTGTAGAGCCAATGCACGGGTTTGTAGCAGTTCGATCAGGGATGGCGCAAGGATGGCGGTAAATCAAAGCCGAAGGCCCCGCCGCTTGCAGATTCGAAAAAGAAGCGGCCGATTTTTGCGCAGTCATTGATCGCCGGCCCCCGGAAAATTACCGTCCGAACAAAGCAAAATTTCTTTGCAAGTGGTCATTGAAGTCCGCCGCTGCGGCGACTAGAGTAAAGACTCGTCGCGCCGCCAGCTGCTTCTTCGAGCAGACGCCCGCCAGCCCGGTTGCGGCACCCGGAAGTGCCGTGTGCGGCCTTCCCTTCTACGCAGATCCGAACAGTCTCAGCAGTTCTCACCAAGGAGATACCCATGAGCATGGCCACCCGGCACCCGGATGCCCGATCGTCCCCGCCCCTGCCCTTCAGTCCTCTTGTCCCGCCGCGCGAACGGATGCGCTACCAGCAGCGCACCACCCCGCTGCTGTTGAAACTGGTCGAGCTGGACCCGCGTGAAGTGATCGACGGCGTCATGACCCCCCATGGTTACCTGACGGCCGACGTCACCCCGGTCGGCCCCATGCGCGAGGCTTGCCCGCATTGCGAGGGGGTGGCGCTGCAACTGGTGCTGCGGCATCACCATGTAAATCGCAGCCACCTGTTTTGCCGCGTATGCACGCGGGTGTATGACGCGCTCAACGAGAGCGGGTATTCGGTATTGACGATTTGATGCGGATCGGGACATCACGCGCAGGGCGCTGCTGAAAAGTGGCGCCCTGTTTTTTCGCCTGGATTTTGTAGGGAACGCGCACACCAGGCTCGTTCGCCGGAAAATCTTTGGTATTGCGGGATACCAACAGCAAGGAGTATTCCTGTGCCGACGCCCAGATGATGGCATCGGGCAAGCGGATACGACGTTGCTGCCGGATTTGCACTGTGTGTGTGGATTCCCTTGACCATCTTGCCTTCTTGCACAGTAGAATCAGCCCTCTCAATGCAACAAGAGAGATGCCAATGGAATACGCGTACAAGTTGATGGCCTCGCCGGCCGGTCTGCTCAAGCTGGTGGCCCGGGGCGATCATCTGGCGGCCATCCTGTGGGAAGACGACGACGCCCTGCGGGTGCGCCTGGGCGAGATGGTGGAGGATGAAGACCGCGCGGTCTTGATCGAGACCGAACATCAGCTGCGCCAATACTTTGCCGGTGAACGCGACAGCTTCGATATCCCGCTGCATTTCGAAGGCACCGAGTTCCAGCGCCAGGTGTGGTCGGCCCTGCTCGACATTCCTTATGGACAGACCCGCACCTATCTCGATATCGCGCGCCAGCTCGGCAACGAAAAGGCGGTGCGCGCCGTGGGCGCGGCCAATGGTCGCAATCCCATTTCCATCATCGCGCCCTGTCATCGCGTCATCGGCGCCGGTGGCGAACTGACCGGCTTTGCCGGTGGATTGCACGTCAAGAAACTGCTGCTGGCCATCGAGGGCATCTCCACCGAAGGCCGCGACATCGGCCAGGTCATCGATCCGCGTCGCAAAGCCCAGTCACGTAGGCGGGAAGATCCCAATCAGCTGTCGCTGCTGTAAAGTACAAATGATATAAACGATATAAATCATATAAATTATTGTTGCCTGGCCGCCTGCGCCTGCTTCCTCTCCATGTCGACATGGGCTTCGCGCTTAGAACCATCATGCTTGAAAATGATGGTTCTTTATTCTCCCGGGGTATATAGAGCGGGGATGAAAAACAATCCCCCGCTGCCCACCGAGTCAGCCGGGACCGGAGCCAGCATCGGAAACCCTTGTCCCGTGCCGGTTTGCGGCGATATGAAGGTTTTTGCGGCAGTGCAGTTCAGCAACCGCGTCCATGCGCTCCTGTCAAGTTTCTCGGGCTTTCCGAGAGGCTTGCACGCAACGTCAGGGTGAAGCCGACGGCATTTTGAGCCCACCACGGGCAGAGTGCGCTAAAGTACGCGTCCTGCCCGGACAGTGGTCAGCCCTCCGCGCCGAGGGTGGCATCCTCCCCAGGATCCCTGTCCGCCGGCACTCTATTTGAAGAAGCAAAGGGAGCAAGATGAGTTCATCTCACACCAATCCAGGCCTTTCCCTCCGGTCGTCCAAATTCCACATGATTACCCTGGCAGCGCTGGGCGTGGTGTTCGGCGATATCGGTACCAGCCCGCTGTATGCACTCAAGGAATGTTTCAGCCCCGACCACGGCATCGCCTTTTCACACGGCGCGGTGCTGGGCATCATCTCGATGCTGTTCTGGTCCATCTCCATCGTGGTGACCATCAAGTACGTGATGTTCGTGCTGCGCGCCGACAACAACGGCGAAGGCGGCGTGCTGGCGTTGATGGCCTTGTCGCTGCGCTCGGCCATATCGGGTTCGCCGCGCGCCAAGCTGCTGATGATGCTGGGCGTCTTCGGCGCCTGCATGTTCTACGGCGACGTGGTGATCACGCCGGCCATCTCGGTGCTGTCGGCGGTGGAAGGGCTGGAGATCGCCGCGCCGCAGACTGCCCATGCGGTCATTCCGTTGACGCTGCTCATCGTGGTGGTCCTGTTCCTGATCCAGCGGCATGGCACCAGCGTGGTGGGCCGCTTCTTCGGGCCGGTGATGTTCCTGTGGTTCTTCTCGCTGGCCTTGCTGGGCCTGTACAACATCATCAAGGCACCCCAGGTGCTGGTGGCGATCAACCCGTATTACGCCGTGCACTTCATGGCCGAGCACTCGCTGCAGGCCTTCATCGTGCTGGGGTCGGTGGTGCTGGTGCTGACCGGGGCCGAGGCGCTGTATGCCGACATGGGCCACTTCGGTATCAAGCCGATCCGCTATGCGTGGCTGTTTACGGTTATGCCTTCGCTGCTGATCAATTACTTCGGCCAGGGCGCCAACCTGATCGCCAATCCCAAGGCGCTGGCCAATCCCTTCTACCTGATGATCCCCGATCCGCTGGTGCTGCCCATGGTGCTGCTGGCCACCTGTGCCACGGTGATTGCCTCGCAGGCGGTGATTTCGGGCGCGTTCTCGCTGACCAGCCAGGCCATCCTGCTGGGCTTCGTGCCGCGCATGCGCATCCTGCACACCTCCGAGGACGAGCAGGGCCAGATCTACATCCCGCTCATCAACTGGATGTTGCTGGTGGTCGTGGTAGCCGTGGTGCTGGCCTTCAAGAAATCCGACAACCTGGCCGCTGCCTATGGCGTGGCCGTGACCACCACCATGGTGATCACTACCATGCTGCTGGGCGTGGTGATGCGTCATATCTGGAAGTGGCGTACTCCGGCCGTGGTGCTGGCCGTCGGCGGCCTGCTGGTGGTGGATCTGGCCTTCTTCTCGGCCAACCTGCTCAAGCTCACCGAGGGGGGCTGGTTCCCGCTGGTCATCGGCGGCGCGGCCTTCTTCCTGTTGATGACCTGGTACTCGGGCCGCATGTTGCTGCGCATGCGCATCAAGGATGACGGCATTCCGCTGGAGCCCTTCATCGAGGGTCTGCTGGCGCATCCGCCGCATCGGGTGGGCGGCACCGCCGTCTTCATGACCGGCAATATCGCCACCGTGCCGGTGGCGCTGCTGCACAACCTGAAGCACAACCGCATCCTGCATGAGCGGGTGTTCTTCCTGAAGATCAGCATCTGGGATGTGCCCTTCGTGGCCGACAGCGAGCGTCTGACCATGAAGGAGCTGGGCGGCGAGGTCTACCTGCTGCGCGCGGCCTTCGGTTTCAAGGAAGCGCCCGAAGTGCAGAAGGTCATGACGCTGACCGAACAGCAGTTCGGCCACCACTTCGACCTCATGGACACCTCCTTCTTCCTGGCGCGCGACACGGTGGTGCCCAGCAAGCTCCTGGGCATGTCACTGTGGCGCGAGCGTCTGTTTGCCTGGATGTACCAGAACGGCGCCAAACCGTCGGACTTCTTCCACATCCCGGCCAACCGGGTGGTGGAGCTGGGGACCAAGGTCGAGATCTGAGCAGGTGCGGGTTTGCTCAAAGGATGCCGTTCAGTGTGGTGCTGAACGGCATTTTTCTTGGTCGCGGAAAATGTCTCAGGAATTCATATGGCCGGGTAGTATCGAAGTGCCAGGGCCGCACCATGGCAGTATCGGTGCAGTATCGTTCACCATCAGCTTTAGGCAAGGAGCAGCAGGCACATGAACAAGATCAGGATGATGGGCGCCCCCACCGATGTGGGCGCCAGCCGTCGCGGCGCCTCGATGGGACCGGCGGCGCTGCGCGTGGCCGAATTGCAGCGCGGTCTGCAGCAGCACGGGCTGGAGGTCATCGATGGCGGCGACCTGGGCGGCCCGGCCAATCCGCAGCAGCCGCCGGTGCAGGGGCTGCGCCATCTGGAGCAGGTGGTGCAGTGGAACCGGACGGTCTTCGAGGCGGTATCGGCCAGCCTGGCGCAAGCCGAAGTGCCCTTGCTCATGGGCGGCGACCATGCCCTGGCGGTGGGCTCCATTGCCGCCGTGGCGCAGCACTGCCGCAGGCAGGGCAAGTCTCTGCGGGTGTTGTGGCTCGATGCCCATGCCGATGCCAATACCAGCGACTCCACCCCGACCGGCAATATCCACGGCATGCCGGTGGCCTGCCTGCTGGGCGTGGGGCCGGCGGCGCTGACCGGCCTGGGCGGCCAGACCCCGGCCTTGCAGCCGCAGCAGATCAGCCAGATCGGCATTCGCAGCGTGGACCGCGAAGAAAAGCGTCATCTGCGCGAGCTGGGCGTGCGCGTCTTCGACATGCGCCACATCGACGAGTACGGCATGCGCGCCACCATGCAGGCGGCGCTGGCCGACATCGGGCCCGATACCCACCTGCATGTCAGTTTCGATGTCGATTTCCTCGACGCCGCTCTGGCGCCCGGTGTGGGCACGGCCGTGCTGGGCGGGCCGACTTATCGCGAGGCGCAGCTTTGCATGGAGATGATCGCCGACACCGGTCGTCTGGCCTCGCTGGACGTGATGGAACTGAACCCGGCCTGCGACGTGCGCAACCAGACCGCCGAGGTGGTGGTGGATCTGGTCGAAAGCCTTTTCGGGAAATCCACCCTGATTCGACAAGACCTCTCATTGCCTGCAATTGGAGGTTGAAGGAAAGCCGGCAATGCCCGATCATTCAGGGTTTTGTAGCCGCCGGCGGGCGGGAACCAGGGCATGTTGCCCGCATTCCCGCACGCCGGGAAGCGCCCGCACACCGGGGCGGCAGCGAGCTGTGCACGCATCTTGCTCTCCCGGTTCATTCCTCCGTCAGAAAGAAGTCATCATGTCCCTCAAGAAATTGTTCACCCTGGCCGCCAGCGCGCTGGCCCTCTCCTGCGCTGCCGGCACCACCCTGGCCGCTGACCAGACCTATGTGGTCGGCGCCGGCGGCACCTACCGTCCCTTCGAGTTCGAAACCCCGAAGAAGGAACTGGTCGGTTTCGACATCGACCTGATCAAGGCCATCTCCAAGGCGTCCAACTTCAAGATCCAGCTGGTCAGCACACCCTGGGAAGGCATCTTCGCCACCCTCGGCCAGGGCGACCGCGACATCATCATCTCGGGCATTACCATCACCGACAAGCGCGCCCAGATCGTGGACTTCTCGCTGCCCTACTTCCCGGCCGAGCAGGTCATCATCACCAATGCCGATGCCAAGATCGGCTCGCTGGCCGACCTGAAGAAGACCCAGGTGGCCGTGGTCAATTCCACCGCCGGTGACATCGTGGTCTCCGACGAACTGGGCAAGTCCAGCACCGCCATCCACCGCTTCGACAATACCGTGCTGATGCTCGAAGAACTCTATCGCGGCGGTGTCGATGCTGCCGTGGGCGACGTGGGCGTGATCAAGTTCTACATCAAGAGCCACCCCGAGAAGAAGTTCAAGGTGGTCGGTGACACCAAGTTCGTGCGCCAGTACTTCGGCATCGCCGTCAAGAAGGGCAACACCGAACTGCTGGAGAAGATCAACGCCGGCTTGAAGCAGATCGTTGCCGATGGCACCTATGCCAAGATCTACAAGACCTGGTTCGACGGCGACGTGCCGACCCTGCCGCTGAAGTAAGCTCCCCCGGCGTACCGGCTTGCCCTGGCCGGGCGCCCCTCCGAGAGCGCCGCCCCGCACCATGGTGCGGGGTGTGCTGCCTGTCCTGCCGGTTTCATTTTTTCCGCTTTTCTCAACATCTCCGTTTGAACGGATTCATCATGCACTCCTTCTTCCAATGGGAAATCATCGGCGAATACGCACCGCTGTTCGTCGAAGGCACCTGGATGACCTTGAAGGCCGCGATCATCTGCGTCATTGCCGGCACCTGCTGGGGCCTGGTGCTGGGCGTGGGCCGCCTGGCCGAGGCGCGCCATGGTTTCTGGAAATATTTCCTGCGCTACTGCGTGCAGTGGCCGATTCGCTTCTATGTCAGCTTCCTGCGCGGCACGCCCCTGTTCGTGCAGATCCTGCTGATTCACTTCGCGCTCATGCCGATGCTGATCAACCCCAGTGGCGGCCTGATCCTCTCCGGTGACCTGGCGCGCGAGATCCGCTCGCACTATGGCGCCTTCACCTCGGCGGTGCTGGCCATCACGCTCAATTCGGGCGCCTATGTGTCGGAGATCTTCCGCGCCGGCATCCAGTCGATCGACCGTGGCCAGAGCGAAGCCTCGCGCTCCCTGGGCATGAGCTACCTCGGCACGCTGCGCCGCGTGGTGCTGCCGCAGGCCTTCCGCCGCATGCTGCCGCCGCTGGGCAACAATGCGATTGCCATCGTCAAGGATTCCTCGCTGGCCTCGGCCATCGGTCTGGCCGAACTGGCCTATGCTGCACGGACGGTCTCGGGCGCCTATGCGCGCTACTGGGAGCCGTACCTGACCATTTCGGTGATCTACTGGGTCATCACGCTGGCGCTGTCGGCGCTGGTGCGCCATCTGGAAGCGCGTTACGGCAAGGGAGATGCACGATGAGCACGATGATCAAGGTCAACCAACTGCAAAAGAGTTTCGGTCAGGCGCACATCCTGCGCGGCATCGACTGCGAGATCCGCGCGCGCGAGGTGGTGTGCGTGATCGGGCCGTCGGGCTCGGGCAAGAGCACCTTCCTGCGCTGCCTCAACGGCCTGGAGGAAGTCAGTGATGGCGACATCTTCATCGAAGGCGTCAAGCTCAATGATCCCAAGGTCAACCTCAATGCCTTGCGCGCCGAACTGGGCATGGTGTTCCAGCGCTTCAACCTGTTTCCGCACATGACGGTGCTGGAGAACCTGATCATGGCACCCATGCAGGTCAAGAAGCTCTCCCGCCGCGAAGCCGTGCTGGTGGCCGAGAAGCTGTTGCAGAAGGTGGGCCTGCTGGAGAAGATCGATGCCTTCCCCAACCAGCTCTCCGGCGGCCAGCAGCAGCGTGTGGCCATTGCCCGCGCGCTGGCGATGGAACCCAAGGTGATGCTGTTCGATGAACCGACCTCCGCCCTGGACCCGGAACTGGTGGGCGAGGTGCTGAGCGTCATGAAGCAGCTGGCCGAGGAAGGCATGACCATGGTCGTGGTTACCCACGAGATGGGCTTTGCCCGCGAAGTGTCGGACCGGGTCTTCTTCATCGACCAGGGCGTCATCATGGAAGAGGGGCCGCCGCAGCAGGTGCTGGGTGAACCGATTCATGAACGTACGCGCGATTTCTTGCGCAAGGTGCTGTAAGCCTCAGTGAAAAAGTGAAAACGCCGGGACGGATCCCGGCGTTTTTGATTTCAGTGATGCGCGCCCAGCACGATGGCGCCCGCCGCAATCACCAGGCAGGACAGCACGCGCCGCAGCGTCAGTCTTTCTCCCATGAAGAGCGTGCCGATCAGGAGCGCAAACAGCACCGAGGTCTCGCGCAGTGCCGAGACCATGCCCATGGGCGCCAGTGTCACGGCCCAGATCACGATGCCATAGGCCAGCAGCGACATCACGCCACCTGCCAGTCCGATCCAGGTGTCCTTGTGCGACAGTACCACCGGCGAGCGGCCGTGCTTGTACTGGTAGAGCAGCGCCAGCGGGATGCTGTCGCCCACGAACAGCCAGCCTGCATAGGCGATGGCATCGCCCGCCAGCCGCGCGCCAATGCCATCGGTGATGGTATAGGCCGCGATGAAGGCCCCGGTGGCCAGCGCCGCCAGCGGGGCGGACAGGTGTTCGCGCTGGCGCATGGCGCGCAGGTTGGCCAGGCTGACGATGCCCACCGAGACCAGCGCAATGCCGATGACCGTGTAGAGCCCCAGCTGCTCGCCCGCGAACAGGGCTGCGCCCAGCGCCACCAGCAAGGGCGAGGAGCCGCGTGCAATCGGATAGGACTGGCCGAAGTCGCCGATGCGGTAGGCACGGATCAGAAACAGGTTGTAGCCGGTGTGCAGCAGGCCCGAGAGAATGATGTAGAACCAGCTGTCGGCCTGTGGCAGAGGACGCCACAGCACCAGCGGCACCGCACCCAGACCGGCGCCCAGCGTCATGAGCGAGAGCGAGGCCAGGCGGTCGTGGCTGCTTTTGAGCAGGGCGTTCCAGGAGGCGTGCAGCAGGGCAGCCGCCAGGACCAGGGCGATGACGGCCAGGTTCATGCGGCCAATCCGGCATCCAGATCGGCCACGCAACGCCACAGCGCATGACCTGAGGCCAGGTACTTGCGCTCGAAGGGCGTGATGGGGTGCTCGGGGCACCAGGCTTCGGTCTGGAAAGTGCCGCCAGTCAGGTGGTTCAGGGCCGATGTGAATTCTTCGACATAGATTTGCCAGTTGCTGCGGCATTCCAGCCGTCCGCCCAGCGCCACGATGAAGGGAAACACCGGATGACCCTGCCAGCGCCGGGCCAGGTGGCCGATCTTGGGCCAGGGATTGGGGTAGAGCAGATAGTGCTGCGCCGGACGCAGACCGGCCTGATGCGCCAGGCGCCAGTAATCGACCAGATCGGCGCGTACGAAGCAGAGGTTGGTCGGCTGCGGACCATCCCAGTGGGTATTGCGCGCCAGGCGGTTGGCCGACTGATCGATGCCGATGACGAAATGGTCCGGATGGCGCATGGCCAGGTGCAGCGTCGACAAGCCCACTCCACAGCCGGTATCGAGGATCAGCGGCGCCTCGCCCGCCGCACGCCAAGCGGCCAGGCTGGCATCAAAGGCGCGCAGGTTGTAGTCGGTGACGGGTTTGCGGAAGGGGTGGGCCGGATCGGCGTGGCGCGCCACCAGGGTGGCCAGTTGCTCGTGCACGCCGGTCTGGGCGCTGCGGATGGGGGATGAATTCACGACAAGGTGCGGTAGGCGGCAAAACGCCATTTTAATGGACACCGCCACCCCGTCGCTGATGACAAGCTGACCAAAAAAAACGCCGCGCGGTGGGCGCGGCGTTGTTGCCTGTGAAGCGGGAAAACCCGACCGGATCAGTGCAAGGTCATGGGATGACGCATCATCACGTCATAACGGCTCAGGAAGTTGTCGATGTCTTCCATGGACGGCTCGGAGGCAATCAGTTCCTGGACATCCTTGCGGAACAGTTCGGCCGCCGGGCCATCGATGTAGATCTCGCGCTGGCCGGACTTGTCCATGATCTCGTAGCCGCCGAAGCGCAGGGCTTCGTGGTCGGTATCGGCACCGAATTCGACGACGCTGTACTGCTCACTGTTGTAGATCAGGTTCATAGTGACTCCTTATGCTGGAATACTGCTTCGAAAAGGAAGTGGCGCCTTCACCGTAAATTTCAAGACCCTTCACCTGGGCCGCGCCTCGTGTGCATTTCTGCTACTTCGATACAGCTCCCTCGGGGAACGCCGCGTCGCTTGCGCTCCTGAGTCTGTTGACGGCAGCTTTGCCCAAAAACTTTGATGGCTGCCTTCTTGCCTGATGATCCAAAACCGTCATGAAGCACTGTCACCTGCTGAAGATAGATGACAAGCCTGCCCGGAAGTTCATCATGCCGCCCCGGGCCGGGTTGCGCACTGGCAAGCCAGACGACACCTTCAGCATGCCGCTGTCGGACGCAAAAGAACATCAGGAAAATTCTGACGCCGCCACAGTCCCGTGACGGCGTTGCCCACGCACATGCTCAGGCTACCAAAAGAAACGGGACCGCGCTGCGGTCCCGTGGTGCTTGTCCCTTGTGCCATGTGGCTTGTCGATGGCTCAGTGATTCTTGCGCGCCAGCTTGCCTGGTTCCACGCCCAGCTGCTTGAGCTTGCGGTAGAGGTGGGTGCGTTCCAGGCCGGTGCGTTCGGCCACGCGGGTCATGCTGCCGTTTTCGCGCACCAGGTGGTATTCGAAATAGGCGCGCTCGAAGGCGTCCCGCGCTTCGCGCAGCGGCAGGTCGAAGGAGATGTTGGCGGCATTGTCAGCCACCTGACCGAAGGGGGCCGTAGCCGGCGTGCCATGATGCAGTGGTTCGCCGCCCAGCGTGGGCGCATAGGTGGTCACCGGGGCCGCGTGTTCGGGCGCATGCAGGCTGTCGGCGGCGCCATTGACCACGGCGGCCACCGGGGCCGGACGATAGCTGGCCGGGCGCACCGCTTCACGGCTGTGCGAGAGGCCCTGCTGCACGGCCTTGAGCAGCTTTTGCAGGGCGATCGGCTTTTCCAGGAAGTTGAGCGCGCCGATGCGGGTGGCTTCGACGGCGGTGTCGATGGTGGCGTGACCGGACATCATGATGACCGGCATGGTCAACAGGCCATCGCGTTGCCACTCCTTCAGGAGCGTGACGCCGTCGGTGTCGGGCATCCAGATGTCGAGCAGCACGAGGTCGGGGACACCGGCCTGGCGAAGCTCGCGTGCCTGCTGCGCGTTTTCCGCAGTGGTCACGACATGCCCCTCATCGCCCAGAATTTCTGAGAGCAATTCGCGGATACCCATTTCGTCATCGACGACCAGGATGTTAGCCATGTGCTGCTTTCCTCGCTGCTAGTTCATTGTCCAAGTGTTCGATCTTGTTCCGGGCCGGCGCGCTCAATGCGGCGTTGGCGAGCATGCCTTGATGAACTGCCGGGTCCCTCCCGGCGCCTTGCTGTCGAATCTTGATCCTGGGGACGGTTTCCGGAGAAAACTGTCTCTTAATCAATAGGTGCTAACTTTACCAGCAAAATTACAATTTTTGCGCCCCGGCCATCGGTCCGATTCTGGATATCGATGCGACCACCATGTTCCTCGACGATTTTCTTGACCATCGCCAGCCCCAGACCGGTGCCTCTGGCCTTGGAGGTGACATAGGGTTCAAAGGCGCGCGCCAGGATGGTGGGCGAGAAGCCGGGGCCGTTATCCATGATCGACAGACGCACCGCTGGCCGGCGCTGGCCGTCGGTGCCGGCAATATCGATCTGCTCGGTCAGCACGTCGATGCGCGGTGCGCTCTGGCCGTCATCGGTCACGGCATCCTGGGCATTCTGCAGCAGATTATGGATGACCTGGCGCATCTGGGTCGCATCGCCCATGACCTTGCTCATCTCCGGTGCCAGGCGCGCGTGGATCACGTCGCGGCCATCGCCGGCCAGGTAGAGGTTGAGGATTTCCTCGATCAGGGCATTCAGATCCAGTGCCACCGGCTTGGCTGGCGGGGTCCTGGCGTAGTCGCGGAAGTCGTCGACCATGCGTTTCATGGCCGTGACCTGGTTGACGATGGTGGTGGTGCCCTTGTCGAGGATGGCGGCGTCGGCTGGCATGAGCTTGTCGGCCAGGCGGTGCTGCAGGCGTTCGGCCGAGAGCTGGATGGGGGTCAGCGGGTTCTTGATCTCGTGCGCCAGGCGGCGCGCCACCTCGCCCCAGGCAATCGAACGCTGGGCCGAGATGACGTTGCTGATGTCATCGAACACCACCACGTAACCGACGCCGTTTTCCACCGGCAGGTGCGAGCCGCGTGCCAGCAGGGTCAGCTTGTCGTGGTCGGGCTTGCCGCCTGGTTCCTCGTTGGCATCGCGCAGTGCGCCGGGCTGGCGCGAGAGCTCGAACTGGCGCTGCCAGTGCAGGCCGTCGGCACCATCGCTGCTGTGCTGGGCCAGTTGTTCGGAGAAGGCGCGGATGATGGCCTGGGCAAATGGGGCCTGGCTGTCGATGGTCTGCAGGGGGGTGCCGATATTGGCCGAGAAATCGTGGCCCAAAATGCGGCGCACCGAATCGTTGGCGCTGACGATGTTGAACTGGCCATCCAGCACCATCACCCCGGCCGACATGTTGGCCAGCACCGACTCCAGGTAGGCCTTGGCGTTCTCCAGCTCGGCCCGGTTCCTTTCCACCGAGGTGCGCGCTTCCAGCAGCTGGCGCGTCATGGTGTTGAAGGATTGGGTGAGCGTGCCCAGTTCATCGGAGGTGCTCACGATGGGGCGAGGTGAGAGATTGCCCTCGGCCACCGCCTTGGTGCCTTCGGCCAGCAGCAGCAGCGGCTTGGCCAGGTCGCTGGCGATCAGGAAGGCACTGGCGATGGCGGCGAAGATGGCCAGCAGCAGGGTCAGGGTGAGGGTGACCAGGTAGATCTTGCGCAGGCCCGAGCGCGAGACTGAACGCTGCTGGTATTCGTTGTAGGCCAGTCGCAGTGTTTCGGCATTGCTGGCGAGGTAGTCGGGCACCGGCTGGAGGATCTGCAGGTAGCGCGTTTCGTTCTGCAGGGACATGCCGCGACTGGGGGCCGGTACCAGCACCACCACGTGCAGCCGCAGGTTGCCGTCGGCGTCGGACTCGCCATTGGACGGGCGGGTATCATCGCTTTCCACCGCCGAGAAGGCGCGCGAGACCCGCGCCTGGCGCATCGCCTGGCTGCTGGGCAGCACGGGCGTGAGTGAACCGATGGAGCCGCCCACCGTACTCATCACCTGGCCATTGCCGTTGACGATGGTGATTTCCATGTTCTGGTCGCGCTGGCGGGAGAGGTAGGTCACCTGCTCCGAGTCGCTCATGTCGGAGAGTTCCTGGGCCATGCCACGCGCCCGCGAAACCAGGTCCGAGAGCGAGGAATCCAGGGCATTGCGGCCCAGGTTGAGGCCCGATTCGAGCGCCGCCTCCATGCGCACGTCGAACCAGGATTCGATGGAGCGCGACACGAACTGCACCGACATCAGGTAGATCACCGCTCCCGGCACGATGCCCACCAGCGCAAACATCAGCACCAGTCGCGCCAGCAGCTTGGAGCCGAACTTGCCGCGCCGGTAGCGTTTGTAGAGCCGCCCCAGCAGCAGCAGCACCAGTCCCAGCAGCGAAATGGCGGCCAGACCGTTCAAGAACAGCAGCCACGGGTAGTGCTGCTCGAAGAGGGCGGAATTTTCGGAGGCCGAGGCCAGCAGGAACAGCAGGACGCTGATGACGCCCCCGCCGACCACCAGCAGATAGCGTAAGGTGCGGCTCATTCGGGTTTGTAGTTGAATTCGATCCAGTCCGAGGACAGGCGCCAGTCACTGTTGTTGAGCGCATTGACCTGGAAAGGCTTGGGCAGCTGCGCCACGTCCAGGCGCATGCGCAGGCCGACCTGGTAGGTCTCGCCGGACTTGAGGGTGTTGTTGTCGGCGACGATCCAGCGCGGCGGGCGGCGGATCAGGGTCAGCGCGTCCTCGAGGTTGGTGAAGCTCTGCTGCAGCTGGCCGCTGATGGCGGTGTGGTATTGCCGGGTCAGCACGTTGTAGGACAGACGCAGGGTGCGCGTGAGCGAGACGCTGGTTTCGTCGAACCAGTACCAGCGCCGCCGGGTCAGCTGGACCTCGGTGGTGAAGTACAGGGGCACACCGCGCGAGAGCGCATCTTCCAGGCCGCGATTGAGGTCGAAGTCATAGGAAACCGAGAGGCGGTAGCCTTCGTCACTGGCTTCGATGCTGGCCTGGTTGATGGTGATTTCGGCGGCCTGCACGGCCAGGGTGGAACAGGCCAGCAGCAGCGCCAGCAGCCATTGCAGCACCGCGCGCAACAGCCGGGAGGGCTGGCGGGCGGGCGCGGGAGTCGGGAAGGGGGCCGATTGCGTCAAATTCATGCACCAGGTTTTTGGAACAGCGCATAGAACAGGCCATCGTGATCGGCATCGGCACGGGCCGTCGGCAACAGTTGGCCTGGAGCGGGCAGCCGGATGGCATGGTTTTTCTGCGCGAAGGCGATCGCTTGCTGCTCCGATTCCTGGGGCCACAGCGAGCAGGTTACGAGCAGCAATTTACCATCCGGTCGCAGCATCTGCCAAAGCTTGTCCAAAATTTGCGCAGAAAGTGTTGCAAGCTGCACGGTGTCGGTCTTGCGACGCAGCCAGCGAATATCCGGGTGGCGCCGCACGATGCCCGAGGCAGTGCAAGGTACGTCGGCCAGGATGCGGTCGTAGCCCTGGCCATCCCACCAGCTGTCGTCGCGGGCGTCACCCGTGAGCAGCCTGGCCTTGAGCTGCAGCCGGTCGAGGTTCTCGGCGATGCGCTGCAGCCGGCGCGGGTCGTGATCCAGTGCCTGCAGGTCGAGGTCGGCCAGTTCCAGCAGATGGCCGGTCTTGCCGCCGGGTGCGGCGCAGGCATCGAGCACCCGCATGCCGTCGGCCACGTCCAGCAGCGGGGCGGCCAGTTGGGCGGCCGCATCCTGTACCGACACCACACCCTCGGCAAAGCCGGGGATCTGCTGCACCGGCATCGGCTTGTCCAGCCGCACCGCGCAGGGACCGACGGCACGCGCGCCGATACCGGTCTGCTGCAGCGTGGCCAGGTACTGCTCGACGCTGGCGCGGCGACGGTTCACGCGTAGCGTCAGCGGCGGCGGCTGGTTGCCGGCGTGGAGGATGGCCTGCCACTGCTCGGGATAGGCGGCCTTGAGACGGTCGATCCACCAGGTCGGGTAATTCCAGGTAGCGGGCGGGGTCTTGCCGGCCTGCGGCATGAGCGTCGCACGTTCGCGCAGGAAGCGGCGCAGGATGGCATTGACCACTCCCTTGGCGAAACTCATGTCCTGGCTGATGGCGGCCGCCTCCACCGCCTGGTCGACCACGGTGAAGCTGTCGTAGCCGGCTTCTTCTTCATTGACCAGCAAGGCCAGTGCCGTCACCAAGAGGCCGTGCAGCACTTCCGGTTGCGGCGGCTTGTTGGCCAGCAGGCCCAGCAGGCTGTCGCTCAGGCCGAGCTGGCGCATGGCGCGGTAGCTCAGGTCCTGGATGGCACCGCGTGCCGGGGGCGGCGCATCGCTGCGGGCGAAGATCTGCGCCAGCGCCTGCGGCAGCGCATGGCCGGCGCCCACGGCGGCCACTGCCTGGGCGGCATAGGCCAGCTGGTAGGCCAGGGAATCGGCCTTGGCGCCGGGGGAGAGGAGAGAAATCTGGATCACGTCTTGGCTGGCTCAGGAAGATACGACAGCGCCCGTGTTGCAGCACGGCAATGACCGGTGCGAGGGGCGCGGGCCGCCAGTGTACCAGCGGCCCATGCTGACCACACCTGCGTCATGCGTTTTCGTGCGGCGGTCCTGGCCGCAGCAGCGCAGTCGCAGGGTGCCCGGAAACGACAAACGGCTGCCGCGGTGGATGATCGCGGCAGCCGTTCGGCCAGGGTGCATCAGGTCCGCAAGCAGCCGGCGCCATCGCGGCCCCGGTCTTGCCCGGCCATCAGACGCCCCAGAGGATGTCGTAATTGCCCTTCTTGGCTTCGCGCAGCATGTCCAGCAGCGGATAGGCGCGGGCCGAGAAGCTGACCGGTTCGATCTTTTCGTGGTTGTGGTCGTCGACGTCGGCGTTGTGGTGGGCGTTGACGTCACGCGCCAGTGCCTCGGCCGCTTCGTGCGACTTGCTGGCGTTGATCTGCTGTTCCAGCACGGCGACGGCGTCACCGGCCTCGGCGGCAGTGATCACGCCACGGGCGAGGTCCTTGTGCAGCAGGTCCAGGATGGGTTTGGCGTGCGACTCGTACATCACCACATCGGCAGCCGCTTTTGATTTGAATGTGATCAGCATATTTCCTCAGGGTCTTTGATTGAAAACGTTTTTTGGGGCGCGTACGTCAACGCGCACGCGCTGGAAATGCGCTGCAGACTGCATCCGCATTTCTGCGGGAATGCCCGTTTGGAGTGACAGGCAACACAAGAATACTCTGCTAGCCGGAATCTTGTCATCCGGCTCGGCCCCGCTCAGCTTGGTTTGAAAGAGCTGAAAAAGGTTTCAATATTTTCCTCGGTGAAGGCTTTTTCTTCCCCTACGATGAGAATCTGGTACACCCGGCGTTCCCGTACCGCCAGGCGGGCCACCAGCCGCAGGGGGCGGCCCCGGGCCGCGCCGTGCGCATCCAGATCGAGCGTGCGCGTCAGGCCCGTGGTCTTGCCGGGCCAGCGCGGCGAGCCTTGCGGCTGGCCGCCGATGTTGTTGAGCAGGGCGGTGCGCATCGCGTCCAGCGCCCGGTCGGCCGCTGCCGCATCGGGCAGCTCGGCCGTACCCACGGCGAAGGTGAGGCCGTCGACCTCGGCGGCGGTCATGCTCATGTCGACCTTGGGGCCGTCCAGGTCCACCGGGCGCGTCACGCTGGCCGGCTTGGCTGGCAGCAGCACCACGAAATGCGCACCGTTGTCGCTGGCTTCGCGCCAGTTGTAGCGCGGCGAACAGGCCGCCAGGCACAGGCAGGCCAGCGACAGCAACAGCAACAGCAGGGCAGGACGAAGAGGGCGCATGGCAACGGTCCGAAAACGGCGAGAGAGGCATCATAACAAAGGCGCTTGCAAGCCAATATGAAGCAAATAGCGCGTTTGTCCGATGGTCTGCGCGCAATTCTTGCGGTATAAGAACGCATCGAAACGGACCCCCTCGACCGATATGAATCAACATACCCAAACCGGCCTGCCGGAACTGACCCTGCGCGGCATGCTGCTGGGCGCGCTCATCACGGTGGTGTTTACCGCCTCCAACGTCTACCTTGGCCTGAAGGTCGGCCTGACCTTTTCCTCGGCCATTCCCGCTGCGGTGATTTCGATGGCGGTGCTGCGCCTGTTCTCCAATGCCAACATCCTGGAAAACAACATGGTCCAGACCCAGGCGTCTGCGGCCGGCACCTTGTCTTCCATCATCTTCATCCTGCCGGGCCTGGTGATGATGGGCCACTGGCAGGGCTTCCCCTTCCTGCAGACGCTGGGCATCTGCGCCGCCGGCGGCATGCTGGGCGTGATGTTTTCCATTCCGCTGCGCCGGGTGATGGTGGTGCAAAGCGCGCTGCCCTATCCGGAAGGGGTGGCGGCCGCTGAAATCCTGCGCGTGGGCAGTGCCGACGCCGACGGTGGCGAGCAAACCCGGCGCGGCCTGCGCGATATTCTCTTCGGCGGCACCCTGGCAGCAGCCTTCAGCGTGATTGCCAGCGGACTGAAGCTGTTTGCCGAAAGCATCAGCCTCTGGTTCACCGCCGGGGCCTCGGTGGTGCGCCTGACCATGGGATTTTCGCTGGCGCTGGTGGGCGCGGGCTACATGATCGGCATCGTCTCCGGCATCGCCATCCTGATCGGGCTGGTGATTGCCTGGGGCGTGGCCGTGCCTTATCTCACGGCGGTGACCCCGCATGCGGCTGACGTGGCCATGTCGGACTTCGCCAATGGGCTGTGGAAAAGCCAGGTGCGCTTCATCGGTGCCGGCATGATCGGCGTGGCGGCGGTCTGGACCCTGGCCACGCTCTTCAAACCCATGCTCGAAGGCGTCAAGGCCTCGCTGTCGACGCTCGCGCGGCGCCAGCAGGGCAGCACCGAGCGCACCGATCAGGACATGTCGCCGCGCTGGATCATCGCCATCAGCCTGGCCATGATTGCGCTGCTGGCGGTGGTGTTTGCCTCCTTCCTGTCGGAGGCGCCGGTGTCGCCGGCGCTGTTCATCGGGCTGATCGTCTATGCGGTGGTGTTTGCCTTCGTGTTCGGCTTCCTGGTGGCGGCGGCCTGCGGCTACATGGCCGGGCTCATCGGTTCCTCCTCCAGCCCGATTTCCGGTATCGGCATCGTGGCGGTGATTCTGGTGTCGGTGCTGCTGCTGGTCTCGGGTGCGGTCGATCCGCTGCTGGCCACCCCCGACGGCAGCAAGCTGGCCATCGCGGTGGCGCTGTTCGTGACCGCCGCCATCATCGCGGTGGCCGCCATTGCCAATGACAACCTGCAAGACCTGAAGACCGGCCAGCTGGTCGGCGCCACGCCCTGGCGCCAGCAGGTGGCGCTGCTGGTCGGTTGCGTGGTGGGTGCGCTGATCATTCCTCCGGTGCTCAATCTGCTCTACAACGCCTACGGCTTCACCGGTGCCCTGCCGCGCGCCGGCATGGATGCGGCGCAGGCCCTGGCGGCGCCACAAGCCACGCTGATGACGGCCATCGCGACCGGCATCTTCACCCGTGAGCTGAACTGGACCATGCTGGGCGTGGGGGTGGCGCTGGGCATCGTGCTCATCGTCATCGACTGGCTGCTGGCTCGTCGTGGCGGTGTGGCGCGCCTTCCGGTGCTGGCGGTGGGCATCGGCATCTATCTGCCGCCGATGGTCAGTAGCGCCCTGTTCCTGGGGGCCTTGCTGGGCTGGCTGATCGAGCGCGCATTGCGGCGTCGTGCGCTGGCCGCTGGTGCCGATCCGCAGGCCTATGCGGACCAGCCGCGTCAGCGTGGCATTCTGGTGGCATCCGGCCTGATCGTCGGGGAGAGTCTGGTCGGCGTGCTCTTGGCGGCCATCATCGGCTTTACCGGCAAGGATGCACCGCTGGCCGTGGTGTCGGGGGCGTTTGAGTCGACCGCACAGTGGCTTGGACTGGTCGCGCTGGCGCTGGTACTGATCGCCTTTGCGCGGCGCATCCTGCCGGCGCGCTGAAGAGGCCCTAATACCCGCCCAGCATGCGCCGATACTGGACCGCCTCGGCCACGTGCGTCTGCAGGATGTGTTGGGCATCGGCCAGGTCGGCGATGGTGCGGGCCAGTTTCAGCACCCGGTGATAGGCCCGCGCCGACCAGTTCAGCCGCAGCATGGCGGCCTGCAGCAGTTGGGCGGCGGCATCGTCGTGCTGGCAGTACCGGTCGATCTGGCTGCCACCGAGCTGGCTGTTGGGTTTGCCCTGGCGCTGCCATTGACGTTCAAAGGCGTGTGCGACGCGCTTCGCGATGGCGGCGCTGGATTCGCCCGGTTGCTGGCTGGCCAGTTCGGCGGGGCTCAGGGCGCTCACATGGATCTGCATGTCGATGCGGTCCAGCAGCGGACCGGACAGGCGCGCCTGGTAGCGCTTGACCACCTCGGGCGTACAGCGGCAGCGGCCTTGCGGATCACCATGCAGTCCGCACGGACAGGGGTTCATCGCCGCAATAAGCTGGAAGCGCGCCGGGAACCGTGCCTGCCGCGCCGCACGCGATATCACGATATGCCCCGATTCCATCGGCTGGCGCAGCACGTCAAGCACGCTGCGTGGGTACTCGGCGATCTCGTCGAGGAACAGGACCCCATGATGCGCCAGCGAGATTTCTCCAGGCCGGGGCGCACTGCCGCCGCCGACCAGCGCCACGGCGGAGGCCGTGTGATGTGGTGCGCGATAGGGGCGTTGGCGCCAGCGATCCATGTCGACACTGCCGCTCAAGGATTGCACCGCCGCTGACTCCAAGGCCTCTTCCAGCGTCATCGGCGGCAGGATGCCGGGAAAGCGCGTGGCCAGCATCGACTTGCCGGCACCGGGTGGCCCGACCAGCAGGATGCTGTGCTGGCCGGCCGCGGCCACTTCCATCGCGCGTCGCGCCTGTAACTGCCCTTTGATGTCGCTGAAATCCGGATAGGTCGGCACGTCCACTGCCGACCGTGGCGGGTGCCGCTGCAGCCGGGCCGCAGGGTCGCGCGTACTGAAGTGGCTGCAGACCTCCAGCAAGGACCTGGCGGGAAGGATGTGCGCCTCGGGCAGCAGTGCCGCTTCGTCGGCATTGGCCGCCGGCAGGATGAAGCTGCGTGGCTGGCCGTGGTCCTGGTGCTCCCGCTGGATGGCGCAGGTCATGGCCAGCGCGCCGCGAATGGGCAGCAACTGGCCAGACAGCGACAGCTCTCCCGCATATTCATGATCGTCCAGCCGGTCCGCAGGAATCTGCTCGGAGGCGGCCAGGATGCCCAGCGCAATGGGCAGATCGAAGCGTCCGGATTCCTTGGGCAGGTCGGCCGGAGCGAGGTTGACGGTGATGCGGCGGGCAGGGAATTCAAACCGGGCGTTTTGCAGCGCTGCCCGAACGCGATCACGGGCTTCCTTGACCTCGGCTTCGGGGAGCCCGACGATGGTAAAGGCCGGCAAGCCATTGGCCAGGTGCACCTCGACCGTCACAGGCGGGGCGCTCATGCCGGCCAGGGCGCGGCTGCGCAAGACTGCCAGGCTCATCGCAATGCGCCCGGCAGCTTGTCAGCAGGAAGAAGGGAAGGGGGAGAAAAAGAGAAAAGTGTCCGGGCCAGGATCATGGAGTCTGTTTTTGCTGAGCCTCAAGCTCGGCAACACGCGCTTCCAGCGCCTCCAGGCGGGCACGGGTCTTGGCCAGTACCTGGGCCTGGACGTCGAATTCCTCGCGCGTGACCAGGTCCAGCTTGGCAAAACCCTGACTCAGCATGGCCTTGACGTTCTTCTCGATGTCCTTGGCCGGAGAGTTCTCGATCGCCTTGTTGATCTTGGATTGCAGGTCTTCAAAAAATGGGGGCTTGTCCATGTCGGATCTCCTTGGCTGATAGCTGTACTGCAAGTTTAGCGGTTTCCCGCTCATCCTCAAACCGCGATGTCCTGTACAGACTGCATTTTTGTGCACAGGTGCCGTCACGAGGTTGAATTTTCCTTCGGGAAATGCGCCGACTTGGTGATCCTGGCCTCGCCCGCCACCCACGCACCAAAATGTGATTGCCGCGTCCGATGCAGGTTTGACAAAAAACAAGCAATATCGCACCAATGACGTGCATTGACAGCCTTGATGCACTATTTTGAAGCTGTTCTCGAAAAAAATCGTTGCAAATCTCTGGTTTCACGCAAAAAGACAAGTCTGCCTTGCCGAACGGACATGGCACGGCTCCTGCTAAAGGGTTTGGGCAAAGACAAAAAACGACTTTATTGTTCAAACATAAACCAGAGGGAAAGTCATGAAGAAACTGATTCTTGCAACAGCCATCGCCGCATCCTTCGTTTCTACCGTGGCCCGCGCCGAAGACGCCAAGCCGGATAATGAATTGAGCTTCAACGCCGCCGTGGTGAGCGACTACCGCTACCGCGGCCTGACCCAGACCCGTTTCGACCCGGCGCTGCAGGTTGGTGCTGACTACACGCACAACCCGACCGGTCTGTACGCCGGCACCTGGCTGAGCAACATCAAGTGGATCAAGGACGCCGGCACCCTCACCGGTACCGATACCAAGGGTAACGTCGAGTGGGACATCTACGGCGGCAAGCGCGGTGACATCGGCGGCGGTTTCACCTATGACGTCGGCGGCCTGTACTACTACTACCCGGGCAACACCCTGGCCAACAGCGGCGCCAAGAACGCCAATACCTTCGAACTGTACGGTCAGGTCGGTTACGGTCCGGCCTACTTCAAGTATTCGCAATCGCTGACCAACCTGTTCGGCGCCGTCAACAGCAAGTACAGCCAGTACTTCGACCTGGGTGCCAACATCGAGACCTACTATGGCGTCATGCTCGGTCTGCACCTCGGTCACCAGAACGTGCGTGGCAACCCTGGCCAGTTCAGCTACACCGACTGGAAGGTCGGCCTGTCCAAGACCTTCGACGACGCTGCCGGCATCACCCTGGGCCTGGCCTATGTCGGTACCGACCTGAAGGACGGCGTGACGACCACCCCGGCATCGGATGGCACCAAGAACGTCGGCAAGAACGGCTTCGTCTTCTCCATCAGCAAAACTTTCTAACAAGAGGTTCGTATGAAACTGATCACAGCGATCATCAAACCGTTCAAGCTGGACGAGGTGCGTGAAGCCCTCTCCGCGATCGGTGTGCAAGGCATCACCGTGACTGAAGTCAAGGGCTTCGGTCGTCAGAAAGGCCATACCGAGCTGTATCGCGGTGCCGAGTATGTGGTCGATTTCCTGCCCAAGACCAAGATCGAGGCGGCCGTCGACGACGCCATCGTCGAACGCGCCCTGGAAGCCATCGAGACTGCTGCCCGTACCGGCAAGATCGGCGACGGCAAGATCTTCGTCCAGGACCTGCTGGATGTGATCCGTATCCGCACCGGCGAGACCGGTAAAGACGCTCTGTAAAAAAGGGGAATTCTAATGAGCATGAAGAAAATGTTTTCCGGCGCGCTCGCCATTGGCGCGCTGTTGTTGGCGGTAGGCTTTACCGCTCCGGCCCAGGCGCAGGACGCGCCCAAGCCTGAAGCCGCAGCGGCCACCGCCGCTGCCCCGGCCGCTGCCGCTCCGGCTGCGCCCAAGGCTGACGCCGCTGCCCCGGCGGCGGCTCCCGCCGCACCGGCCGCTGCTGCTGCCGCGCCGGCACCGGTGCCCAACAAGGGCGATACCGCCTGGATGCTGGTCTGTACCGCCTTCGTCATCCTCATGACCCTGCCTGGCCTGGGTCTGTTCTACGGCGGCCTGGTCCGCAGCAAGAACATGCTGTCGGTGCTGATGCAGTGCTTCATGATCTTCTCGCTGATCTACATCCTGTGGTTCGTCTACGGCTACAGCATCGCGTTCACCGAGGGCAATGCCTTCTTCGGCGGATTCGACCGACTGTTCCTGCACGGCTTGACGGGTGACTCCAACACCGGCACCTTCAGCAAGGGCGTGGTCATTCCGGAACTGGTCTTCGTGGCCTTCCAGGGAGCGTTTGCCGCCATCACCGTGGCGCTGATCATCGGTTCCTTCGCCGAACGCGTGAAGTTCTCGGCGGTGATCCTGTTCTCGATCCTGTGGTTCACCTTCTCCTACCTGCCGATGGCCCACATGGTCTGGTTCTGGCCGGGTCCGGACGCCTTCACCGACGCTGCTGCCGCTGAAAAGGCGACCGCCATCTCGGGCTGGCTGTTCCAGAAGGGCGCGCTGGATTACGCTGGTGGCACCGTGGTGCACATCAACGCCGCCATT
Source organism: Herbaspirillum sp. C7C8 (assembly GCF_022627875.1). Taxonomy (NCBI): domain Bacteria; kingdom Pseudomonadati; phylum Pseudomonadota; class Betaproteobacteria; order Burkholderiales; family Oxalobacteraceae; genus Herbaspirillum; species Herbaspirillum sp. C7C8. Next base: position 87,162 of record NZ_JABXGG010000014.1, on the reverse strand, counting down.
GCCGGCCTGGTCGGTTCCTACGTGATCGGCAAGCGTATCGGTTTCGGCAAGGAAGCCTTCAAGCCCCATAGCCTGACCCTGACCATGGTCGGTGCCTCGTTGCTGTGGTTCGGCTGGTTCGGCTTCAACGCCGGTTCCGGTCTGGAAGCCAACGGCACTGCTGCCCTGGCCTTCGTCAACACCATCCTGGCTACTGCTGCCGCTGTTCTGTCCTGGAGCTTCGGCGAATGGATCGGCAAGGGCAAGCCTTCCATGCTGGGTGCCGCTTCCGGTGCCGTCGCTGGCCTGGTGGCGATCACCCCGGCCGCTGGCTTCGTGGGCGTCATCGGCGCCGTGGTCATGGGCCTGATCGCTGGTCTGCTGTGCCTGTGGGGCGTGAGCGGTCTGAAGAAGATCCTGGGTTCGGACGATGCGCTGGATGTCTTCGGCGTGCACGGTGTGGGCGGCATCCTGGGTGCCATCCTGACCGGCGTGTTCGCAGCCCCCAGCCTGGGCGGCACCGGCATCTATGACTACGTGGCCAACGCCGTGGCACCGGATTACTCCATCGGCGGCCAGGTCTGGATCCAGTTCCAGGGCGTGCTGACCACCGTGATCCTGTCGGGTGTGGTCTCCTTCATCGCCTACAAGATCGTCGACGTCGTCATCGGCCTGCGTGTGACCGAGGAAGAAGAACGCGAAGGCCTGGATATCTCCAGCCACGGCGAATCGGCTTACCACTAAGCATCTGTCGTACTGAGTCTGCAGTATTCCTTCGGGGCTGGAAACGGCCTCTTTATCAGGCGCCTTCGGGCGCCTGTTTTCATTTGTAGGCATTTGTACGCGTTCGTACGCTTCACAACATGAAGAAAAGCGCATACTTGTCATATCGCCAAGTTGTCTGCCGGGTTGTCGCTTTTTCGTCATTTTTCTTCATCAAAAAAGCTTTCCCGATGCAATGCCGCGTCGCAGGCGGATAATTCCCGAGTAATTGAGTCGGACTCTTTAAAATGCCGTCTTCATCGCCATGTGAACACTCCCGCCCACGCCTTTGCAGCGACCGTGGCCGGGCCGGGCTTTGCTGAAATGACAACGGCGGTTTCTACCGCGTTGCAACACGGTTTCAGGAATCCGCTAAAATCGACACTCGCTGCCGGCATTTACATCTCGTTAAGGTCTTTTATGGTCCCGCATCTTGTCACCGCTCTCAATGGTCCCCTGCTGGAGCTGGAGAAGAAAATCCTGGGCGCCACGCCGGCCATCGAACGCTGGTTCCGCATGGAGTGGCAGGAGCACACGCCGCCCTTCTATTGCTCGGTCGACCTGCGCAACGCCGGTTTCAAGCTGGCCCCGGTCGACACCAACCTGTTCCCGGGCGGCTTCAACAACCTCTCCCCGGAGATGCTGCCGCTGGCGGTGCAGGCGGCCATGGCGGCCATCGAGAAATACTGTCCGGATGCGCGCAATCTGCTGCTGATCCCGGAAACCCAGCCCGGCAACACCTTCTACCTGCAGAACATCGGTCGTCTGATGCAGATCTTCCGCCAGACCGGCCTGAACGTACGCCTGGGCAGCCTGGCGCCGGGCGCAGCCAAGCCGCAGCAGATCGAGCTGCCCGACGGCACTCATATCACGCTGGAACCGCTGGAGCGCTCGGCCAATGGCCGCCGCCTGGGCCTGAAGAACTTCGATCCCTGCACCGTGCTGCTCAACAATGACCTCTCCAGCGGCATTCCCTCGGTGCTGGAAGGGCTACATGAACAAAGCGTCCTGCCGCCGCTGCATGCGGGCTGGGCGCTGCGCCGCAAGAGCAATCACTTTGCCGCCTACGATGAAGTGGTGAAGAAATTTTCCAAAATGGTCGAGGTCGACCCGTGGATGCTCAATCCGCTCTTCGCTAAGGTTGGCGACATCGATTTCCAGGAGAACACCGGCACCGACGCGCTGGCCGACAGCGTCTCCTCGCTGCTGTCGAAGATCCGCAAGAAGTACAAGGAATACGGCATCAAGGAGCAGCCTTTCGTCTTCATCAAGGCCAATGCCGGCACCTACGGCATGGGCATCATGGCGGTCAAGGATGCCAGCGAGATCAAGGATCTGAACCGCAAGCAGCGCACCGGCATGCTGGCCGGCAAGGAAGGGCTGGAAGTCTCGGAGGTGATCGTGCAGGAAGGCGTGCACTCCTTTGAGCGCATCAACCAGGCCGTGGCCGAGCCGGTGGTCTACATGATCGACCGCTACGTGGTAGGCGGATTCTATCGCGTGCATGCCGAGCGCGGCGTCAATGAAAACCTCAATGCGCCCGGCGCGCATTTCGTGCCGCTGGCCTTCGCCCAGCAGCATGCCCTGCCGGACATGCACGCCAAGCCGGGCACGGCTGCCCCCAACCGTTTCTACATGTATGGGGTGGTGGCGCGGCTGGCCTTGCTGGCCGCCTCGGTGGAGATGGAAAAGACCGACCCCAACCCGGAAGTTTATTAATATCGCGCCCTTGCCAGGCACAACAGGACCCTAGCCTCATGAAAATCGCTTTCCTCGCCGATCCTCTGGAGTCGTTCAAGACGTACAAGGATTCCACCTTCGCCATGATGCGCGAGGCCGCGCGTCGCGGCCACAGTATCTACGCCTTTGAACAGGGCGACCTGGTGCTGGAAAGCGGCCTGGTGACGGCCAATGCCTGCAAGATCACCCTGACCGGTGATGCCGATGACTGGTATCGCGCCGACAAGCCGGCGTCGTCCTTCCTCTCCGAATTCGATGCGGTGATCGTGCGCAAGGATCCGCCCTTCGACATGGAGTACATCTACACCACTTACCTGCTGGAACTGGCCGAGAAGCAGGGCGCGCGCGTATTCAACAAGCCGGCAGCGATCCGCAGCCACAACGAGAAGCTGGCCATTGCCCAGTTCCCGCAGTACACCGCGCCGACCCTGGTCACGCGCGACGCCAGGCGTCTGCGCGCCTTCCACGACGAGCACCAGGACGTGATCCTGAAACCCCTCGATGGCATGGGCGGCATGGGCATCTTCCGCGTCAAGGCCGATGGCATGAACCTGGGCTCCATCATCGAAACCCTGACCGACAACGGTCAACGCACGATCATGGCACAGCGTTTCATTCCCCAGATCAGCGCAGGCGACAAGCGCATTCTCCTCATCGGCGGCAAGGTGGTGCCCAATGTGCTGGCACGCATTCCGCAGGGCAACGAGGTGCGCGGCAACCTGGCCGCGGGCGGTTTGGGCAAAGCGCAGCCGGCATCGGCACGCGACATCGAGATCGGCGAGGCGCTCGGTCCGATCTTGTATCAACGTGGCCTGTTGCTGGTAGGATTGGATGCGATCGGCGACTATCTCACCGAAATCAACGTGACCAGCCCGACCTGCTTCCAGGAAATCACCGAGCAGACCGGGTTTGATGTGGCGGCGATGTTCGTGGATGCACTGGAGGCAGCCGCAGGGGCAGCAGAGGCAACAGGGTCGGTCCGATAATGGGATCGACAGAGCATGACGGGCTGCTCGGGGAAAAGCGCGTCGCATCAGATGGCAACAATTCCATGGTTGGTATTCTTCTCTTGACGCACGCCCCGCTGGGGCAAGCTTTCCTGGCCGCCGCCACGCACGTCTTCCGCGGCCGTCCCGAACGGATGGAGGCGATCGACGTGATCGCCGACCAGAACCCGGCGGAGGTGCAAAAACTGGCCATCGAGGCCGTCGGTCGCCTCGATGATGGCAGCGGCGTACTGGTCATCACCGATGTCATGGGCGGCACGCCCTCCAACTGTACGGGCTTCCTGTGCGGATTGGGCAACGTGCAGGTGATCGCCGGCATCAGCCTGCCCATGTTGCTGCGGGCGCTGACCTACCGTAACGACACGCTGGATGTGGTGGTTGAAATGGCGCTGGCAGGCGGCCAGAATGGTGCGGTGCGCATCGACAACCGCATCCGGGTGGCGGCGTCGGCCTGAACCTTTCGCCTGGCTGCATCGAACCGCGCCAACACGATAAAAACGAAAGCAGAACATGATTCAAAAAGAACTCGAAATCGTCAACAAGCTGGGCCTGCACGCGCGCGCCTCGGCCAAGCTCACCCAGCTGGCCGGCAAGTTCAAGAGCGAAGTCTGGCTGACCTTCAACAAGCGCCGCGTCAATGCCAAGTCCATCATGGGCGTGATGATGCTGGCCGCCGGCAAGGGCAGCATCGTCACCCTGGAAACCGAGGGCGCCGACGAGCAGGAATGCTTCACCGCACTGGAAGCGCTGATTGCCGACAAGTTCGGCGAAGGCCAGTAATCCCCTTCACTGCACTTGCGGTATTGCGCCGCAACATCGCGGCATGGCTGGAATGCTTCTTGCGACATGTCAAGGCCCGTGCATTTCCTGTGCGGGCTGAAACAATGTTCATATACGCTGCTTGTCCTATAGTCTTTGGCGCAGCCCGCCCGGTCGTGATTGCCAAATCATTATTTGTTCGGTAACTTGCTTGAGCTACCGCGCGCTGGCAACACGGCGGACTATAAGAAAACAGGCAGGAGATACGCGATGGCTTCATTCAGCTTACATGGAATCGCGGTGTCGCAAGGCATCGCCATCGGACGCGCGCACTTGATGGCGCCGGCCGCACTGGACGTCAAACATTACCTGATCGCACCCGACCAGGTCGAGGCCGAGATCGGGCGCCTGAAGAGCGCGGTCAAGGCGGTGCACCAGGAACTTCATATCATCCGTTCCGAACTGCCCAAGGATGCGCCGCCCGAACTGGGCGCCTTCATCGATGTGCATTCATTGATTCTGTCGGACCCGATGCTGGCCGAGGTGCCGCAGGACATCATCCGCCATCGCTACTACAACGCCGAATGGGCACTGGTGACGCAGATCGAGGAATTGTCGGCGCAGTTCGACGAGATCGAGGATCCCTACCTGCGCGAGCGCAAGGCCGACATCCAGCAGGTCGGCGAGCGCATCCTCAAGGTCCTCACCGGCAGCGCCGGCCAACTGCCACCTACCGGCGAAGCCGCCGCCAACATCATCGTGGTGGCCCACGACATCTCGCCGGCCGACATGCTGCAGTTCCGCGAGAGCGCCTTCGCCGGCTTCGTCACCGATCTGGGCGGTCCCAATTCGCATACCGCCATCGTGGCCCGCAGCCTGGCCATTCCGGCGGCCGTGGGCATGCACAATGCTTCGGTGCTGGTCAAGCACGACGATGTGCTCATCATCGATGGCGATGCCGGCGTGGTCATCGTCGATCCTTCCCCGCTGGTGCTGGCGCAGTATCGCGCGCGTCAGGAACGCCTGCTGCGCGAGCGGAAGAAACTTTCACGTCTCAAGAAAACCCCGGCCATCACTCAGGATGGCGAACCCATCACGTTGCTGGCCAACATCGAGTTGCCCAACGATGCCGCCAATGCCTTCGAGGCCGGCGCCATGGGGATCGGTCTGTTCCGTTCGGAATTCCTGTTCATGGGGCGCGCCGGTCATCTGGAAAAATTCCCCAGCGAGGATGAACAGTTCGAGTCCTACAAGCAGGCCGTCATCGCCATGAAGGGCAGGGTGGTCACCATCCGTACCCTGGACGTGGGCGCCGACAAGCCGCTGGACGAGGACGAGGAAACGGCCCTGAACCCGGCACTGGGCTTGCGTGCGATCCGCTATTGCCTGTCCGAGCCGCAGATGTTTCTGACGCAGTTGCGCGCCATCCTGCGTGCCTCGGCTTATGGTCCCATCAAGCTGCTGGTGCCAATGATGGCGCATGCCTTCGAGATCGACCAGACGCTGGCCATGATCGAACAGGCCAAGCAGCAACTGCGCGAGCGCAAGCAGAAGTTCGATGAAGAGATCCCGGTCGGTGCCATGATCGAGATCCCGGCGGCGGCGCTGGCGCTGCCCTTGTTCATCAAGCGGCTGGACTTTCTCTCCATCGGCACCAATGACCTGATCCAGTACACCCTGGCCATCGACCGCGTAGACCACGAGGTGGCGCATCTCTACGACCCGCTGCATCCGGCGGTGCTGTTCCTGCTCTCCACCGTCATCACCCAGGGGCGCAAGGCCGGCATTCCGGTCTCGGTGTGCGGCGAAATGGCTGGTGATCTCAAATGGACGCGCCTGCTGCTGGGCATGGGGCTGCTGGAATTCTCCATGCACCCCTCGCAGATCCTGTCGGTGAAGAACGAGATCTTGAACAGCGACCTGCGCCTGCTGGAACCGCAGGTCAAGAAGGTGCTGCGCGCCAGCGAACCGGCTGCCATCGCGGCGGCCATGGCGCAGTTGCAGGCGCTGCAGGCCGAACCGGCCATGGCCGAGGCCAGGGTCGCGACGCGCCGCCGTTAAGCGGCATCGCGCATGCCGGGCAGGGCCGTTTGACGGGTCTGCCCGACTTGGGTATTCTTACGCCACTGCGCCGATTTGAACGGTTTGACCAACTTCAGCTTGCGGGCGCCGGGATACTGATCCCATCTAAATGCGGCTAAAGCGAGCTTGGATCAGCTGTTTCTCCCAAGACTGCCCCGCCCCATCGATGAGTGAGCCCGCAAGCAATGCTTCCGGGCTTTTTTGTTGCCCGCGCACGAGACTGGCCACCCCGCCCGGCGAAGCGACCGCCAGCATCGCTCGCACCGAGCCCCCTGGCGCCGAGTCACTTACGCAGAACAATCATGTCGATGGCAATCGTATCGCCCCAGGTCATGCACTTCGCCGAGCCGCTGCCGCTGCAGAGCGGCGCCTCGCTGGCGGACTACTCGCTGACCTATGAAACCTACGGCACCCTCAATGCCGACAAATCCAATGCCGTGCTGGTCTGCCACGCGCTCAATGCCTCCCATCACGTGGCCGGCGTCTATGCCGACGATCCTGACAACGTCGGCTGGTGGGACAACATGGTCGGTCCCGGCAAGTCGCTGGATACGGACCGCTTCTTCGTCATCGGTGTCAACAACCTGGGTTCCTGTTTCGGCTCGACCGGCCCGATGCACCCCAACCCGGCCACCGGCAAGCCCTATGGCGCCGATTTCCCGGTGGTGACGGTGGAAGACTGGGTCAACGCCCAGGCGCGACTGGCCGACCGGCTCGGCATCGCCTGCTTCGCCGCCGTCATGGGTGGCTCGCTGGGCGGCATGCAGGCGCTGGCCTGGAGCATGATGTATCCGGATCGCCTGCGTCACTGTCTGGTGATCGCCTCCACGCCCAAACTGTCGGCCCAGAACATCGCCTTCAACGATGTGGCGCGGCAGGCCATCCTGACCGATCCGCAGTATCACGGTGGCGATTTCTATGCGCATGGCGTGGTGCCCAAGAATGGCTTGCGGGTGGCGCGCATGGTGGGGCATATCACCTATCTGTCGGATGACGACATGGCCGAGAAATTCGGCCGCGACCTGCGCTCGGGGCAGTATCAGTTCGGCTATGGCGTGGATTTCGAGATTGAGTCCTACCTGCGTTACCAGGGCGACAAGTTCTCGACCTATTTCGACGCCAACACCTATCTGCTCATCACCAAGGCGCTGGACTATTTCGACCCGGCCCAGGAATTCGGCGGCGATCTGGCCAAGGCGTTCGCCCGTACCCGGGCCAAGTTCCTGCTGGTGTCCTTCACCACGGACTGGCGCTTCTCGCCCGAACGCAGCCGCGAGATGGTGCAGGCGCTGGTGGCCAACAAGCGCCGCGTGAGCTATGCCGAAATCGACGCCCCGCACGGGCATGACGCTTTCCTGCTGGACGATGCGCGCTACATGAAGGTGGTGCGCGAATACTACGGAAGTATCTGGACTGAACTGCAGCAGGAGGGCCGCGCATGACTTTCGAACAATTGAGCGCACTGCGCCCCGACCTGGCCTTCATTGCCCACTGGGTGCGCGAGAAGTCGCAGGTGCTGGACCTGGGTTGCGGCGATGGCGTGATGCTGGATTATTTGCAGAGCGACAAGGGCTGTACCGGCTACGGGGTGGAGATCGACGATGCGCAGATTCCCAAGTGCGTGGCACGCAATGTCTCGGTGATCCAGCAGGACTTGAACGGCGGCCTGGCCATGTTCGAGGACAATGCCTTCGATACCGTGCTGTGCCTGTCTGCGCTGCAGATGGTCAAGGATGTGGAGGGGACCCTGCGCGAAATCGCCCGGGTCGGGCGCGAGGTGACGGTGTCCTTCCCCAACTTTGCCTACTGGCCGCACCGCGTGGCGCTCCTGCGCGGGCGCATGCCGGTGTCCAGGAGCCTGCCGTACCAGTGGTATGATACGCCGAACCTGCGCTGCGCCACGATCCGCGACTTCGAGGCGCTGGCCAACGAGCTGGGGCTGGAAGTGCTGGAATGCGTCGCCCTGAAGGACGGCAAACCGGTGCGCTACTTCCCCAACTGGCGCGGCAGCCTGGCGGTGTTCAGGCTGCGCAAGCGCTAGCCGGAAATTTGCAGAAAGCTTCACCATGTCCCGCAGACGCCGGCCCGGCAGCGCCCACCGCTGGCCACCGGCGTTTTTTGTTTCATCTTCCGCGTTTTTCGAGCCGAGCCGCCCCACCTTATGACCGCACCCGCCGCTTCCTGGCATCAATACCTGAACCGGCGCATGCTGATCTGCGTCTTCCTTGGGTTCACCTCCGGCCTGCCGCTGTTCATCCTGCTGAGCCTGTTGCAGGCCTGGCTGGCCAAGTCCGGGCTGAACGTCAAGACCCTCGGGCTGTTCGCGCTGGTGATGTTCCCCTATACATGGAAATTCGTCTGGTCGCCGCTGATGGACCGCTTCCACTTCGGGCGCATGGGCCGACGGCGTGGCTGGATGGTGTCCACGCAGCTGCTGCTGTTCCTGGCCATTGGCGGCATGGGCATGCTCGACCCGCTCTCCGACGTCAGCACGATTGCCATCATGGCCTCGGTGGTGGCCTTCCTCTCGGCCAGCCAGGACATCGCCATCGATGCCTACCGGCGCGAGATCCTGCCCGAAGCCGAACTGGGCCTGGGCAGTGCCATCCACGTCAATGCCTACAAGCTCTCCGGCATGGTGCCGGGCGCGCTATCGCTGGTGCTGGCCGATCAACTGCCCTGGCCGACGGTGTTCTGGATCACGGCGGCCTTCATGCTGCCGGGGCTGCTGTGCTCGCTGGTAGTCAAGGAACCCAAGGTCTATGGCACCCCGCCCAAGAATCTATATGAAGCCGTGGTGCTGCCGTTCCGTGAATTCATCGCCCGTGGCGGCTGGGGCAATGCGCTGTGGGTGCTGGGCTTCATCTTCCTCTACAAGCTGGGCGACAGCATGGCCACCGCCCTGGCCACCAAGTTCTATATCGACCTGGGCTTTTCAATGACCGAGATCGGCGTGGTCTCCAAGACCACCAGCCTGTGGGCCAGCGTGGCTGGTGGCATCCTCGGCGGCATATGGATGGTGCGGCTGGGCATCAACCGGGGTTTGTGGGTGTTCGGGGTGCTGCAGGCCATTCCTATCCTGGGCTTTGCCTGGCTGGCCCACGTCGGTGCCAGCCTGCCGGTGCTGGCGGTGGTGATCGGGGTGGAAGCCTTTGGCGTGGGGCTGGGTACCACGGCCTTCGTGGCCTACATCATGCGTGAGACCGATCCACGTTATACGGCGACGCAGTTCGCCTTGTTCACCAGTTTGATGGCCGTGCCGCGTACTTTTGTGAATTCTTCGGTCGGTTATATCGTCGCCGACACCGGCTGGTTAAATTTTTTTCTAATTTGTTTCGTTCTGGCCTTGCCTGGAATGCTGATGTTGCCTAGAATTGCGCCCTGGAATGAAAAGCCGGTTGAGTCGCAGACACAAAAAGCCTGAAGATTCGAAAAAACGTCGCGGGTCGTTCCTCTGAGCAATATCCGGCAGTCGATAAAATATTTAGCGTTGAAGCGAAAATTTATTTGACAGTCCAGCGATGTTCCTCTATAGTTTTGAGTTCCCTGCACGGAGAGGTGGCCGAGTGGTTAATGGCAGCAGACTGTAAATCTGCCCTCTTACGAGTACGCTGGTTCGAATCCAGCCCTCTCCACCATTAGGCCGGGAGTCAAAGCAGTCTGCAGTACATACGCGATCGAAAGACGCGGCGGTTGTGAAGTGAACGTTGTTTCCTCGCGGGTGTAGCTCAATGGTAGAGCTGAAGCCTTCCAAGCTTAAGACGAGGGTTCGATTCCCTTCACCCGCTCCAAGTTTTGGTCCGGCTGCATGTTTGGTTGTTGTGCAGTCGGAAAAATGCCCTTGTAGCTCAGTGGTAGAGCACTCCCTTGGTAAGGGAGAGGCCACGTGTTCAATCCACGTCAAGGGCACCAGTTTCTCGTCGTATCGCTGACAAGTCAGTAATCAGTCGGGCGTGTTGCCTGGACATTCTCATCAAATTTAGGAGTCTAAGATGGCAAAAGGCAAGTTTGAACGGACCAAGCCGCACGTGAACGTCGGCACCATCGGTCACGTTGACCACGGCAAGACCACCCTGACCGCTGCAATCGCAACCGTTCTGTCGAAGAAGTTCGGCGGCGAAGCGAAGGCCTACGACCAGATCGACGCAGCGCCTGAAGAAAAGGCACGCGGCATCACCATCAACACCGCGCACGTCGAATACGAAACCGCGAACCGTCACTACGCGCACGTTGACTGCCCTGGCCACGCCGACTATGTGAAGAACATGATCACCGGCGCAGCCCAGATGGACGGCGCGATCCTGGTGTGCTCGGCCGCTGACGGCCCGATGCCCCAGACCCGCGAACACATCCTGCTGTCGCGTCAGGTTGGCGTTCCTTACATCATCGTCTTCCTGAACAAGGCTGACATGGTGGACGACGCTGAGCTGCTGGAACTGGTGGAAATGGAAGTCCGCGAACTGCTGTCGAAGTACGAGTTCCCTGGCGACGACCTGCCCATCGTGAAGGGTTCGGCCAAGCTGGCGCTGGAAGGCGACACCGGTCCCCTGGGCGAGCAAGCCATCATGGCCCTGGCAGAAGCCCTGGACACCTACATCCCGACCCCGGAACGTGCCGTTGACGGTACCTTCCTGATGCCGGTGGAAGACGTGTTCTCGATCTCCGGCCGTGGCACCGTGGTGACCGGTCGCGTTGAGCGCGGCATCATCAAGGTCGGCGAAGAAATCGAAATCGTCGGTATCGCTGACACCCAGAAGACCACCTGCACCGGCGTGGAAATGTTCCGCAAGCTGCTGGACCAAGGTCAAGCTGGCGACAACGTTGGCGTGCTGCTGCGCGGCACCAAGCGTGAAGACGTGCAGCGTGGCCAGGTTCTGGCCAAGCCGGGTTCGATCAAGCCGCACAAGCACTTCACCGGCGAGATCTATGTTCTGTCGAAGGACGAAGGCGGCCGTCACACCCCGTTCTTCAACAACTACCGTCCGCAGTTCTACTTCCGTACCACCGACGTGACCGGTGCGATCGAACTGCCGAAGGACAAGGAAATGGTCATGCCGGGCGACAACGTGTCGATCACCGTGCAACTGATCAACCCGATCGCCATGGAAGAAGGCCTGCGCTTCGCTATCCGTGAAGGCGGCCGTACCGTCGGCGCCGGCGTGGTTGCCAAGATCTTCGACTAAGATCAAGCTGTAAAACACATTGCCGCGGTGCGTAACGTATCGCGGCATTCGTGTCTCAATCGCGAGTTTTTGTAGGGGCGTAGCTCAATTGGCAGAGCGTCGGTCTCCAAAACCGAAGGTTGGGGGTTCGATGCCCTCCGCCCCTGCCACCGAATCTGGTGCAGGGTACTGAAAGTAAATATGTCTAGCCAGCCAGTTCAAACCGTCAACACCTCCAACGACAAGATCAAGATCGCATTGGCGATCGTGGCTGTGGTTGCGGGCGTGGTCGGTTTTTTTGTGTTGTCTGATCAGTCGACTCCGGTGCGCGCTGCCGCCCTGGTCGCCGGTCTGCTGGTGGCAGTGGCGTTTGCCTGGACCTCTGCACAAGGCCGCGGCTTCGTCGGTTTCGCCAAGGAATCCGTGCGCGAAACCAAGAAAGTCGTCTGGCCAACCCGCAAGGAAGCCATGCAGATCACCGGGGTGGTGTTCGCCTTCGTGCTGATCATGGCCATCTTCCTGTGGGGTACGGACAAGTTGCTCGAGTTCCTGTTGTACGACGTAATTTTGGGCTGGAAATAACATGAGCGATAGCACGCAAGACAGCGCACCGATTGGTGCGCAAAGCGTTTCAAGCGCCGGAAACAAGCGCTGGTACGTGGTGCATGCGTATTCCGGCATGGAAAAGAGCGTGCAACGCGCGCTGACCGAGCGCATCAACCGCGCCGGCATGCAAGACCAGTTCGGCCAGATCCTGGTGCCGACTGAAGAAGTCGTGGATATGAAGAATGGTCACAAGTCCGTGACCGAGCGTCGTTTCTTCCCGGGCTACGTCCTGGTCGAGATGGAAATGACGGACGAAACCTGGCACCTGGTGAAGAATACCGCCAAAGTGACCGGTTTCATCGGTGGCAAGTCGAATCGTCCGACCCCGCTGCCGCAGCGTGAAGTGGACTCGCTGCTCCGCCAGATGCAGGAAGGCGTCGAGAAGCCCCGTCCAAAGGTGCTCTACGAAGTGGGCGAAATGGTCCGCATCAAGGAAGGTCCGTTCACCGACTTCAACGGCAACGTCGAGGAAGTGAACTACGAGAAATCGCGCGTGCGCGTCTCGGTCACCATCTTCGGTCGCGCCACCCCGGTCGAACTCGAATTCGGCCAACTGGAAAAAGTCTGATCCCGCCTTTCGGAATCCCGCCTTTCCCTGTCAAGTTTTCAACGCCTGCTGGAGCGTACCGGACAAATCATCGTCCGCCAATTCAGCATTCCGAGGAGCCCGAGTAAGACGCCGCAAGGCCGATGAAACGGCGCTACAACTCAATCAATAAGGAGCCGTCATGGCAAAGAAGATTATTGGTTTTATCAAGCTGCAAGTGCCAGCTGGTAAAGCGAACCCGTCCCCCCCGATCGGCCCGGCCCTGGGTCAGCGCGGTCTGAACATCATGGAGTTCTGCAAGGCCTTCAACGCCCAGACCCAAGGTGTCGAACCGGGTCTGCCGATTCCGGTCGTGATCACCGCCTTCGCGGACAAGTCCTTCACCTTCGTGATGAAGACGCCGCCGGCGACCATCCTGATCAAGAAGGCTGCCGGTATCCAGAAGGGTTCCGCCAAGCCGCATACCGACAAGGTCGGCAAGATCACCCGCAAGCAAGCGGAAGAGATCGCAACCCAGAAGAAGCCGGACCTGACCGCTGCTGATCTGGAAGCTGCCGTGCGTACCATCGCTGGTTCCGCACGTTCGATGGGCATCACGGTGGAGGGTCTGTAATGGCTAAGGTATCCAAGCGCGTCAAGGCAATGAAGGAAAAGGTCGATCGTACCAAGGCCTATCCGTTCGACAACGCCGTTTCCCTGATCAAGGAATTTGCAACCGCCAAGTTCAACGAATCGATCGACGTGTCCGTCCAGCTGGGCGTGGACGCGAAGAAGTCGGACCAAGTGGTCCGTGGTTCGGTGGTGCTGCCTGCCGGTACCGGCAAGACCGTTCGCGTGGCCGTGTTCGCCTCCGGCGACAAGGCTGAAGCTGCCAAGGCAGCCGGCGCTGACGTGGTCGGCATGGAAGACCTGGCAGAGCGCGTGAAGGCCGGCGACATGCCGTTCGACATCGTCATCGCTTCGCCCGACACCATGCGTATCGTCGGTACCCTGGGTCAGATCCTGGGTCCCCGTGGCCTGATGCCTAACCCGAAGGTTGGCACCGTGACCCCGGACGTGGCAACTGCCGTCAAGAACGCCAAGGCTGGTCAAGTGCAATACCGTACCGACAAGTCCGGTATCATCCACGCCACCATCGGCCGCAAGTCGTTCTCCGACGCCGATCTGAAGGCCAACCTGCTGGCCCTGATCGATGCCCTGAACAAGGCCAAGCCGGCCAGCAGCAAGGGTGTGTACCTGCGCAAGATCGCTCTGTCGTCCACCATGGGCGCTGGCGTTCGCGTGGACCAGGCTTCCCTGGCTGCCTAAACAAGCAATACAGTCCCCGTTTCCTTGAGGAAGCGGGGCATCTCTTTGGGCTGTCGCCGTTGAGCAATCGGTGGCGGCAGGCCTTCAAAGACCGTTGGGCGGAAGCCGGCAGCAACAAGCCGGATGAAGTTAAAAACACTGTTCGCAAGTCCAGTGAACCCAACGCAGATGGTGAACCCGAGCAAGTTTCGTAGTCTCAGGCAGCATATTCAGTTTTGCCCTATGCTGCAGTGAACTCCTAAACGTCGGACGCCGTGTTCGAACCGGTGCAAGGCAAGCAGGCAATGGCCTGTGTAGTGGCCGAGTACTATTTTTGGAGGTTGATCTTGAGTCTCAATCTGAATGACAAGAAGGCCGTCGTCGCCGAAGTTTCCGCAAAGGTTGCATCTGCGCAAACGATCGTCGTGGCCGAATACCGTGGCATCCAGGTTGGTTCCTTGACGCAACTGCGCGCACAAGCGCGTGCCCAAGGCGTGTACCTGCGCGTGTTGAAAAACACGCTGGCTCGTCGCGCTGTTGAAGGCACGAAGTTTGCCGACCTCGCCCCGCAACTGACCGGTCCGCTGATCTACTCGATCTCGGAAGATGCCGTGGCCGCTGCCAAAGTCCTGTCGGACTTTGCCAAGACCAACGACAAGCTGGTTGTGAAGGCAGGTAACTACGAAGGCAAGCAGCTGGACAAGGCTGCTGTGGCTTCGCTGGCAAACATCCCGTCTCGCGAAGTTCTGCTGGCCCAGGTTCTGGGCATGATGCAGGCTCCGGTGTCGGGCTTTGCGCGCGCTCTGGCTGCCCTGGCCGCCAAGAAGGAAGCCGAAGCCGCATGAGGCACGGCCGCTTGAAGCGGCCCCGCTCTGCAGTTTCGACGCTTTCGCGTCACTACCAATCTGATGTTATTACCGAAATAAATTTAGGAGTTTCAAATGGCAATTAGCAAAGAAGACATCCTGGAAGCCGTTGGCGCGCTGTCCGTGATGGAACTGAATGACCTGGTCAAGGCATTCGAAGAGAAGTTTGGTGTTTCCGCTGCCGCTATGGCCGCTCCGGCCGCCGGTGGCGCTGCTGGTGGTGGTGCTGCCGCTGCTGAAGAACAGACCGAGTTCACCGTTGTGCTGGCTGAAGTCGGCGCCAACAAGGTCGGCGTCATCAAGGCCGTCCGTGAAATCACCGGTCTGGGCCTGAAGGAAGCCAAGGATCTGGTTGACGGTGCACCGAAGCCGGTCAAGGAAGGCATCGCCAAGGCTGACGCTGAAGCTGCCAAGAAGAAGCTGGAAGAAGCTGGCGCCAAGGCCGAACTGAAGTAATTCTCTTGCCTGCCAAGGCGAGTCATTACTCCGGAGTCAAAGTGCAGAATCCCTTGAAAAAGGGATTCGGCTTTGGCTCCTTTGTCGTTTCTTATTTTTGCTGGTGATGTTGATGCGTTGCAGTATTCGTTGTCGGGAATATTAAGCGCGATCTCAGCAAAAAACTAGGGTAGACATTTGAAGATTTGAGTGCCGATGGCCCGGACTGCTTTCCCGGCAAGTCGCGCGGTCTGATCGAATCTTGAATTCTCTATCCTTCCTGTCACTCACGGAGTGTCCATGCACTACTCATTTACTGAGAAGAAGCGCATTCGCAAATCCTTCGCGAAACGCGCAAACGTCCACAACGTTCCGTTCCTGCTCGCGACTCAGATCGAGTCGTATCAGAATTTCCTGCAACCCGAACGTGCTGCATCGGAACGCAAGAACGAAGGCCTGCAATCGGCTTTCACCTCGATTTTCCCCATCGTGTCGCACAATGGCTTTGCGCGCCTCGAATTCCTGTCGTATGTGCTGGGCGCTCCGCCGTTTGACGTCAAAGAGTGCCAACAACGTGGCCTGACCTTCGCGTCCCCGCTGCGCGCCAAGGTGCGCCTGGTGATCCTGGACAAGGAGTCGCCCACCAAGCCGGTCGTCAAGGAAATGAAGGAACAGGAAGTCTACATGGGCGAGCTGCCCCTGATGACCACCACCGGTTCCTTCGTCATCAACGGCACCGAGCGCGTGATCGTGTCCCAGCTGCACCGCTCCCCGGGCGTGTTCTTCGAACACGACCGTGGCAAGACGCACTCGTCGGGCAAGCTGCTGTTCTCGGCCCGCATCATTCCTTACCGTGGCTCCTGGCTGGACTTCGAATTCGATCCGAAGGACATCCTGTTCTTCCGCGTCGACCGCCGCCGCAAGATGCCGGTGACGATCCTGTTGAAGGCCATCGGGATGACCTCCGAGCAGATCCTGGCGAACTTCTTCGTCTTCGACAACTTCAACCTGCACGCCGAAGGCGCGGACATGGAGTTCGTCTCCGAGCGCCTGCGCGGTGAAGTCGCACGTTTCGACATCACCGACAAGTCGGGCAAGGTGATGGTCGCCAAGGACAAGCGCATCAACGCCAAGCACGTGCGTGACATCGAAGCCGCCGGCATCAAGCACATTTCCGTGCCTGAGGACTACCTGCTGGGCCGCGTGCTGGCCAAGAACATCGTCGATCCGGAAACCGGTGAAGTCGTGGCCAGCGCCAACGACGAGCTGACCGAAGAACTGCTGGCCAAGCTGCGCGAAGCCAACATCTCGGCCATCCAGACCCTGTACACCAACGACCTGGACCAGGGCGGCTACATTTCGCAGACCCTGCGCACCGACGACACCGCCGACCAGACCGCCGCGCGCGTGGCGATCTATCGCATGATGCGTCCTGGCGAACCGCCGACCGAAGAGTCCGTGGAAGCCCTGTTCAACGGCCTGTTCTACAGCGAAGACCGCTACGACCTGTCGGCCGTGGGCCGCATGAAGTTCAACCGTCGCGTCAGCCGCGACGAGCTGACCGGTCCGATGACCCTGTCCAATGACGACATCCTGGCCGTCATCAAGATCCTGGTCGAACTGCGTAACGGCCGTGGCGAAGTCGATGACATCGACCACCTGGGCAACCGTCGCGTGCGTTGCGTGGGCGAACTGGCTGAGAACCAGTTCCGTGCGGGTCTCGTGCGCGTGGAACGCGCCGTCAAGGAACGCCTGGGCCAGGCCGAGGCGGACAACCTGATGCCGCACGACCTGATCAACTCCAAGCCGATCTCGGCCGCCATCCGCGAGTTCTTCGGTTCGTCCCAGCTGTCGCAGTTCATGGACCAGACCAACCCGCTGTCGGAAATCACGCACAAGCGCCGCGTTTCCGCCCTGGGCCCTGGCGGTCTGACCCGCGAACGCGCCGGCTTCGAAGTGCGCGACGTGCACCCGACCCACTACGGCCGCGTCTGCCCGATCGAAACGCCTGAAGGCCCGAACATCGGCCTGATCAACTCGCTGGCGCTGTACGCCCGCCTGAACGAATACGGTTTCCTGGAAACCCCGTACCGCAAGGTCGAGGGCAGCAAGGTCACCAACCAGATCGACTACCTGTCGGCCATCGAAGAAGGTCGTTACGTGATCGCCCAGGCGAACGCGACCATTGACGCGGAAGGCAAGCTGTCCGACGAACTGGTGTCGGCCCGTGAAGCTGGCGAAACCATCCTGGTCTCGCCGGAACGCGTGCAGTACATGGACGTGGCCCCGGGCCAGGTGGTGTCGGTGGCAGCCTCGCTGATTCCGTTCCTGGAGCACGATGACGCGAACCGTGCACTGATGGGCGCCAACATGCAGCGCCAGGCCGTGCCTTGCCTGCGTCCGGAAAAGCCGCTGGTCGGCACCGGCATCGAACGTACCGTGGCGGTTGACTCCGGCACCACCGTGCAAGCCCTGCGTGGCGGCGTGGTCGATTACGTCGATGCAGGCCGTGTGGTGATTCGCGTCAACGACGACGAAGCGCAAGCTGGCGAAGTCGGTGTGGACATCTACAACCTGATCAAGTACACCCGTTCCAACCAGAACACCAACATCAACCAGCGTCCGATCGTCAAGATCGGTGACCGCGTGGCCAAGCATGACGTGATCGCCGACGGCGCCTCGACCGACATGGGCGAGCTGGCACTGGGCCAGAACATGCTGGTGGCGTTCATGCCCTGGAACGGCTACAACTTCGAAGACTCGATCCTGATCTCCGAAAAGGTGGTGGCTGATGACCGCTACACCTCGATCCACATCGAAGAACTGTCGGTGGTGGCACGTGACACCAAGCTGGGTGCAGAAGAAATCACCCGCGACATCTCCAACCTGGCCGAGAACCAACTGGCCCGTCTGGATGAGTCGGGTATCGTCTACATCGGCGCGGAAGTCGAAGCTGGCGACACCCTGGTCGGCAAGGTCACCCCGAAGGGCGAGACCCAGTTGACTCCGGAAGAGAAGCTGCTGCGTGCGATCTTCGGCGAGAAGGCTTCCGACGTGAAGGACACCTCGCTGCGCGTGCCCTCGGGCATGGTCGGTACCGTCATCGACGTGCAGGTGTTCACCCGCGAAGGCATCCAGCGTGACAAGCGCGCCCAGCAGATCATCGACGATGAACTCAAGCGCTATCGCCTGGACCTGAACGACCAGCTGCGTATCGTGGAAGGCGATGCCTTCCAGCGTCTGGAGCGTCTGTTGATCGGCAAGGTCGCCAACGGCGGCCCCAAGAAGCTGGTCAAGGGCACCAAGCTGGACAAGGCTTACCTGGACGACCTGGACAAGTTCCACTGGTTCGACATCCGCCCGGCCGATGACGACATTGCCAACGCGCTGGAAGCCATCAAGGAGTCCATCGCCGAGAAGCGTCACCAGTTCGACCTGGCCTTCGAAGAGAAGCGCAAGAAGCTCACCCAGGGCGACGAACTGCCTCCTGGCGTGCAGAAGATGGTCAAGGTCTACCTGGCCGTGAAGCGCCGCCTGCAGCCTGGCGACAAGATGGCCGGCCGTCACGGTAACAAGGGTGTGGTCTCGCGCATCCTGCCCATCGAAGACATGCCGCACATGGCCGACGGTACCCCCGCCGACATCGTGCTGAACCCGCTGGGCGTGCCGTCCCGTATGAACGTCGGCCAGGTGCTGGAAGTTCACCTGGGCTGGGCGGCCAAGGGTCTGGGCCTGCGTCTGGGCGAGATGGTGCAGGCGCAAGCCAAGGTTGCGGAACTGCGCAAGTTCCTGACCACCATCTACAACGAATCCGGCAAGAAGGAAGAGCTGGACTCGTTCACCGATGAAGAAATCATCGAGCTGGTGACCAACCTGAAGAAGGGTGTGCCCTTCGCGACCCCGGTGTTCGACGGTGCGCATGAAGAAGAAACCCGCCGCATGCTCGATCTGGCCTATCCGGACCCGATTGCCAAGCAGCTGGGCATGACGCCTTCGAAGAACCAGGTCACGATGTATGACGGCCGTACCGGCGAAGCCTTCGAGCGCACCGTGACGGTTGGCTACATGCACTACCTGAAGCTGCACCACCTGGTCGACGACAAGATGCACGCCCGTTCCACCGGCCCGTACTCGCTGGTGACCCAGCAGCCGCTGGGCGGCAAGGCGCAGTTCGGCGGCCAGCGTTTCGGCGAAATGGAAGTGTGGGCACTGGAAGCTTACGGTGCCTCCTACGTCCTGCAGGAAATGCTGACGGTCAAGTCCGACGACGTGAACGGCCGTACCAAGGTGTACGAGAACCTGGTCAAGGGCGATCACGTGATCGATGCCGGCATGCCGGAATCCTTCAACGTGTTGGTGAAGGAAATCCGCTCGCTGGGTATCGACATCGACCTGGAACGCGAATGATGTAAAGGGGTGCGCGGCGCAGGCTGCGCACCCCGCCGGTTTTTCCGGCGAACCAAGAATTCAAGAATTCAGTATTGACGCATCGCTCCACGGGCGATGTGAACGAATCAAGAGATTCAAGAGATTCAAGCGAAGTACGGCAGTAAGCTGGGGAGGTCTGTCCCGGTATCGAGCGGCACCACGAAGCAGAGGCTTCGCTGGCTCTCCCGCCGATGCGAACAGGGTTAAGCAGGGTGAACCGGCCACACGTAAATTTAGTTTCTCACGCCAACCTGGAGTGATACATGAAAGCACTGCTCGATCTATTCAAGCAAGTCCAGCAAAACGAACAATTCGACGCGATCAAGATCGGTCTGGCTTCGCCTGACAAGATCCGCTCGTGGTCCTTCGGCGAAGTCAAGAAGCCGGAAACCATCAACTACCGTACCTTCAAGCCTGAGCGCGACGGCCTGTTCTGCGCCAAGATCTTCGGCCCCATCAAGGACTACGAGTGCCTGTGCGGCAAGTACAAGCGCCTGAAGCACCGTGGCGTGATCTGCGAGAAGTGCGGCGTGGAAGTGACCCTGGCCAAGGTGCGCCGTGAGCGCATGGGCCACATCGAGCTGGCTTCCCCGACTGCCCACATCTGGTTCCTGAAGTCGCTGCCGTCCCGTCTGGGCATGGTGCTGGACATGACCCTGCGCGACATCGAGCGCGTGCTGTACTTCGAAGCCTACGTCGTGACCGATCCCGGCATGACCCCGCTGAAGAAGTGCCAGATCATGTCCGAAGACGACTACGCCGCCAAGTACGAAGAGTACGGCGACGACTTCATCGCCTTCATGGGCGCCGAAGGTATCCGCGAACTGCTGCGCTCGATCGATATCGACCGCGAAGCGGAAACCCTGCGCCAGGAACTGAAGGACTCCAAGTCCGAAGCCAAGATCAAGAAGTACGCCAAGCGCCTGAAGGTGCTGGAGGCGTTCCAGCGTTCGGGCATCAAGCCCGAGTGGATGATCATGGAAGTGCTGCCGGTGCTGCCGCCGGAATTGCGTCCGCTGGTGCCGCTGGATGGCGGCCGCTTCGCGACCTCCGACCTGAACGACCTGTACCGCCGCGTCATCAACCGTAACAACCGCCTGAAGCGCCTGATGGAGCTGCGTGCTCCTGAAATCATCACGCGCAACGAAAAGCGCATGCTGCAGGAAGCGGTCGACTCGCTGCTGGACAACGGGCGTCGCGGCAAGGCCATGACCGGCGCCAACAAGCGTCCGCTGAAGTCGCTGGCCGAAATGATCAAGGGCAAGGGCGGTCGTTTCCGTCAGAACCTGCTGGGCAAGCGTGTGGACTATTCGGGCCGTTCGGTCATCGTGGTGGGCCCGCAGCTCAAGCTGCACCAGTGCGGCCTGCCCAAGCTGATGGCCCTGGAACTGTTCAAGCCCTTCATCTTCAACAAGCTGGAACTGATGGGTCTGTCGACCACCATCAAGGCCGCCAAGAAGCTGGTGGAAGCGCAAGAGCCGGTGGTCTGGGACATCCTGGAAGAAGTCATCCGCGAACACCCGGTCATGCTGAACCGTGCGCCGACCCTGCACCGTCTGGGCATCCAGGCGTTCGAGCCGGTCCTGATCGAAGGCAAGGCGATCCAGCTGCACCCGCTGGTCTGCGCCGCGTTCAACGCCGACTTCGACGGCGACCAGATGGCCGTCCACGTGCCGCTGTCGATCGAAGCGCAGATGGAAGCCCGCACCCTGATGCTGGCCTCCAACAACATCCTGTTCCCGTCCAACGGCGAACCGTCGATCGTGCCGTCCCAGGATATCGTGCTGGGTCTGTACTATGCCACCCGTGAAGCCATCAACGGCAAGAACGAAGGCATGATGTTCCAGGACGTGTCGGAAGTCATCCGCGCTTACGACAACAAGGAAGTCGAGCTGGCCACCCGTATCACCGTGCGTATCGTGGAACACCCGAAGGATCCGGTCACCGGCGAATTCGTGCGTACCGTCAAGCGCTACGAGACCACCATCGGCCGCGCCATCCTCTCCGAGATCCTGCCCAAGGGCCTGCCGTTCTCGGTGCTGAACCGCGCGCTGAAGAAGAAGGAAATCTCCAAGCTGATCAACACGTCCTTCCGCAAGTGCGGTCTGCGTGCCACCGTCGTGTTTGCCGACCAGCTGATGCAGTCGGGCTTCCGCCTGGCGACCCGCGCCGGTATCTCCATCTGCGTGGACGACATGCTGGTGCCGCCGCAAAAGGCCACCCTGATCGCCGCTGCCGAGTCGGAAGTCAAGCAGATCGAACAGCAGTACTCCTCGGGTCTGGTGACCGCAGGCGAGCGCTACAACAAGGTCGTGGACATCTGGGGCAAGGCCGGTGACGAAGTCGGCAAGGCCATGATGGACCAGCTGAAGGTGGAAGACGTCATCACCCGCGAAGGCAAGAAGACCACCCAGGAATCGTTCAACGCGATTTACATGATGGCCGACTCCGGCGCCCGTGGTTCGGCTGCCCAGATCCGCCAGCTGGCCGGTATGCGCGGCCTGATGGCCAAGCCTGACGGCTCCATCATTGAAACGCCGATTACCGCGAACTTCCGCGAAGGCCTGAACGTGTTGCAGTACTTCATCTCGACGCACGGCGCCCGTAAGGGTCTGGCCGACACCGCGCTGAAGACTGCAAACTCCGGTTACCTGACCCGCCGTCTGGTGGACGTGACCCAGGATCTGGTCGTGATCGAAGACGATTGCGGCACCTCCAACGGTTCGGCCATGAAGGCGCTGGTGGAAGGCGGTGAAGTCATCGAAGCCCTGCGCGACCGTATCCTCGGCCGTGTGGCTGCGACCGACATCGTCAACCCGGAAGATCAATCCACCCTGTTCGAAGCCGGCACCCTGCTGGACGAAGACAAGGTCGAAGAGATCGAACGCATGGGTATCGACGAAGTGAAGGTTCGTACTCCGCTGACCTGCGACACCCGCTATGGCCTGTGCGCCAAGTGCTATGGCCGCGACCTGGGCCGTGGCCTGCTGGTGAACTCCGGCGAAGCCGTCGGTGTGGTGGCTGCGCAGTCCATCGGTGAGCCGGGTACCCAGCTGACCATGCGTACCTTCCACATCGGTGGTGCGG
Organism: Herbaspirillum sp. C7C8; assembly: GCF_022627875.1. Lineage (NCBI taxonomy): Bacteria > Pseudomonadati > Pseudomonadota > Betaproteobacteria > Burkholderiales > Oxalobacteraceae > Herbaspirillum > Herbaspirillum sp. C7C8. Next base: position 64,415 of record NZ_JABXGG010000014.1, on the reverse strand, counting down.
CATCGCGTGCAGCGGTGGCCTCCTCGGTGGAAGCCAAGTCCAACGGCACCGTGCGCTTCACCGCCACGATGCGTTACGTGACCAATGGCAAGGGCGAACAGATCGTCATTTCCCGTTCCGGCGAAGTGCTGATCACCGACGACCTGGGCCGTGAGCGCGAGCGTCACAAAGTGCCGTACGGCGCCACCCTGATCGTCAAGGATGGCCTGACCATCAAGGCCGGTACCGCCCTGGCGACCTGGGATCCGCTGACCCGTCCGATCATCACCGAGTACTCCGGTACCGTGAAGTTCGAAAACGTGGAAGAGGGTTCGACCGTGGCCAAGCAGATCGATGAAGTCACCGGTCTGTCGACCCTGGTGGTCATCGATGCGAAGCGTCGTGGTCCGTCCTCGAAGGTCATGCGTCCGCAGGTGAAACTGCTCAACGAACAAGGCGAAGAAGTGAAGATCGCCGGCACCGAACACTCGGTGACCATCGGCTTCCAGGTCGGCGCGCTGATCACCGTCAAGGACGGCCAGCAGGTGCATGTGGGTGAAGTGCTGGCCCGTATCCCGACCGAATCGCAGAAGACCCGTGACATTACCGGTGGTCTGCCGCGCGTGGCCGAGCTGTTCGAAGCCCGTTCGCCCAAGGATGCCGGCATGCTGGCCGAAGTCACTGGTACCGTTGCCTTCGGCAAGGAAACCAAGGGCAAGCAGCGTCTGGAAATCACCGACATGGAAGGCACCAAGCACGAGTTCCTGATCACCAAGGACAAGCAGGTGCTGGTGCACGACGGCCAGGTGGTGAACAAGGGCGAAATGATCGTGGACGGTCCGGCCGACCCGCAGGACATCCTGCGCCTGCTGGGTATCGAAGCGCTGGCCCGCTACATCGTGGACGAAGTGCAGGACGTGTACCGTCTGCAGGGCGTGAAGATCAACGACAAGCACATCGAAGTGATCGTGCGCCAGATGCTGCGCCGCGTGCAAGTGGTGGAGCCGGGCGACACCAACTACATCACCGGTGAGCAGGTCGAGCGCTCCGAGCTGCTGGACGAGAACGACCGCGTGACCGCCGAAGGCAAGATCCCGGCGACCTACGAAAACGTGCTGCTGGGTATTACCAAGGCATCGCTGTCGACCGACTCCTTCATCTCGGCCGCATCGTTCCAGGAAACCACCCGCGTGCTGACCGAAGCGGCCATCATGGGCAAGAAGGACGGCCTGCGCGGCCTGAAGGAAAACGTCATCGTCGGCCGCCTGATCCCGGCCGGTACTGGCCTGGCCTTCCACCGCGCCCGCAAGGAAAAGGACGCATGGGAAGCCGAAGAGCGCGCAGCACTGCTCGAGGCCGAACGTGCTTCCCGTTCCGAGTTCGGCGACGAGGAAATCTCCTCGACCGAATCCATCGGTGGCGGCGAAGGCGAAGCGTAAGCATCATTCGCATGGCATCACGGGGCGGCCAGTTGGTCCGGTCGCCCCGGCAAGACAAGCAGCTGCAAGAGAGAACGGCGCCGGAAGCAATTCCGGCGCCGTTTTTTCGTTCATAGGCGATGTGCGCCCGCAATGCGCAGCCTTCATATCCCTACATGGTGTAGGCCTTGCTGCTTGCGGGATTGCCAAGGATGAGTGAATCTTCTATCATTTACAAATAATAACGATTCTCATCTGACTCGTGCTCGATGGAATCGAGCTTCATATGCTCGACGACTGGTTTTTGCCGGTCGTTTTTTATCCAAGAGGTAGCCAGCCCGCGCTAGTAACCGATCCAGATCAAGGGGTGGTTACCAGTGTTCCCATGCAAATCGAAGTGTGCAGCGGCCGTGTTCCTGGCGCTGCAGTCGTGGCTGTGCGTGAGTGTCCTTGCGCAATCGGCCGATTCCAATACCCAGTCCAATTCCGCCCGCGCGTCCGCGAGCGAGGCCATCACATCGGCGCAGGCCAGCGGCAAGAAGCTGCAGGACGTGGTCGTCACGGCCAATCGCTCCGGCAGCAGTGACCTCGATCACGCGGCGGCAACGGTTTCCGTCATCACCTCTGAAGAGATCGAAGAGCACAACGCCAAGGACATCAAGGATGCCTTGCGTTACGAACCGGGGGTGGAGGTGCGGCGCTCGGTATATCGCATGTCCGGCATCACTGGCGCGGCCGCCATCACCGGGCGTGGCGGCAATGAGGGCATCACCATCCGCGGGCTCGATGGCAATCGCGTGCTGATGCTGGAGGATGGCATCGTCATGCCGCGTGCTTTCAGCCAGGGCGTGGCCAGCGTGGGGCGGGGCGCGACCACGGATACCGAACTGTATCGTCGCATTGAAGTGCTGCGCGGTCCGGCGTCTTCGCTGTACGGCAGCGATGGCCTCACCGGGGCGGTCAATTTCATCACCAAGGACCCGTCTGACTTGCTGGAGGTCTATGGCAAGTCCAGCTATTTCTCCTTCAAGCCTTCCTACGACTCGGTCGACAAGAGCTTTGGCGCCACCGCCAGTGCGGCCTGGGGCAGCCAGCAGTGGCAGGGCATGCTGATCCTCAATGCGCGCCACGGCAACGAGAGCGACAACAAAGGGACCAATGACGTGCGCGGCAGCGCCCGCACCACGCCCGACCCGATGAGCACTACCAATCGCTCGGCGCTGGGCAAGCTGGTCTTCAAGCCCAATGGCATCGACACCCTCAAGCTCACGCTGCAGGCTACCGAAGAGCGCGAGAGCGGCGACAGCCTTTCCGCAATCGGCAATGGCGTAACTGCCTACAGCACCAGCAGCAAATCCACCGGCCAGCGCGCCACGCTGGCCTATGAGCGCAACGATGCAGATCTGCCGTGGATACAGAAATTCAAGGCCAGCCTCACTTATCGCAATGCCGACACCGACCAGTTCACCAACGAAGCCGGCACCAGTACGGCCAGCATCGTGCGGCCGCGTTTCCGGGCGGTGTCGTACAGCGACCAGATGATCAGTGGCAGCCTGCTGGCCGAGAGCAACTTCGGTTCTGCCTCTTGGCGACACAAGCTGGTCTATGGGCTGGACCTGAGCCTGTCCACCTTGCAGACCAGCGCCAACGGAACCGGCTGGACCAGCTGCACTGGCACGCAGTATTGCCAGTATTTCCCCAAGACCGAATCCACCCAGCTTGGCGCGTACGTACAGGATGAGATGCGCACCGGCGCGCTGACCACCATCGCCGGTCTGCGCCTGGACGGCTATGAACTCAAGCCCAAGGCCAGCGCCAAATATGACGCCCAGGCCATCGCCAACGGGCAGCCGGCAGTGAGCAGCCGCGACAGCGCGCTTTCCCCGCGCCTGGCGTTCCTGTATGAGGTGACGCCGGCCTTCATTCCCTACATCCAGTACGCCCGCGGTTTCCGTTCGCCCTCGCCGCAGGAGGTCAATTCCTTCTTCAACAATACCGTGTACCGGCAGATCTCCAATCCTGATCTCCAGCCCGAGACCAGCAATACGGTGGAAGTCGGGCTGCGCGGCAAGCTGGCGGCAGGCCGCGGCGCGCTGCGCTACAGCGCTGCCGCTTACAAGGGCAATTACCGCAACTTCATCGATCTGGTGACGGTGCGCGGCAATCTTACGGTCGCCAATCCGACCATCTTCCAGTATCGCAATGCCGCCAAGGCGCAGATCCACGGATTGGAAGGGCGGATCGATTACGCGCTCGACAACGGCTTCACGGTCAAGGGCGGGTTCGCCTGGACCAAGGGCAGCACCACCACCAATGGCGTGAAGCAAGGACTGGAGTCCGTGGCTCCGCTGTCGGTGGTCGCGGGCCTGCGCTATGAGCCTGCGCAGCAGTGGTTCGTGCAGAGCGACCTGGTCTACAACGCGGCCAAGAAGAAGGAAGACATCCCGAGCGCCACCAACTTCGTCTCGCCGTCGTTCTTCGTCATGGATCTCTCGGGCGGCTACCACCTCACTCGCAACATGACCGTCTACGCTGGCGTACGCAACCTGTTCGATCGCAAGTACTGGAGCTGGACCGACATCCGCGGCCTGTCGCTGGCCGACAGCGCCGTCAACAAGGATGCCTATACCGAGCCGGGGCGCAGCTTCAACGTCAGCCTGAAGATCGCCTACTGATTCCCATTTTCCCGACCCGAGGACCCTCATGAGCAAGCACATCGTCGCCCGCCCCGCGCGAGGCCATATCACCATGACCTTGCTGCTGGTGACTGCGCTGGCCAGCGCCGGCTGCGCCACCCAGCGCCCCTTGGCCGAACGCTGGGCCGAGCTCCAGCGTTTGCAGCCAAAACTTCATACAAGAGATGCCGCACGTGAACTTGGTGTCAAGGAATCGGCCTTGCTGGCGACCCAGGTCGGCCGCAATGCCGTGCGCCTCAAGGGGGAGCAGGCTGCCCTTGAAGCCTTGTTCGCGCGTCTGCCTGAACTGGGACGCATCAAGGCCATTACCCGCAATGAAGATGCCGTCCTGGAACGTAGCGGCGAAGTTGCCCCCATCAAGCGCGACGAGCAGGGCAGGGTGATCCCCGGCACAGGTTTCGCCGGCGGGCCCATCGACCTGCGCTTTGCCATGTCGCGCTGGGGCAGCGCTTTTGCCGTGGTGCAGGCGGGCCGGGACGGCAAGACCAGCCGCAGCCTGCAGTTCTTCGACCGGCAGGGCGATGCGGTGCACAAGGTCTATCTGGACAACGAGCAGCATGTGCCGCAATTCGAGCGGCTGGTGGCCGATTTCCGTCTGGCCGATCAGCAGGCAGCCCTGAACCTCGAGCCCGCCCCTGCTCCTGCGACCCTGCAGCAAGTCGCGCCGCCCAGCCCGGAGGCCATCGGCGAACTGCGCCGGTCCTGGCAGGAGCTGACCGACGTGCATCAATTCCCGCGTCTGCTGCGCGAGCTCAAGCTCACCCGCGAACAGGCGCTGCAGCTCATCGGGCCGGAGTCGGCCTGGCGCATCGCACCCCAGGCGGCCCAGGCGCTGCTGGAGGAGGCCAGGCAACGCCAGCAGCCCATCATGGTGTTCGTCAGCAATGGCGGCATGACGCAGATATACAGTGGCCTGATCGGCAAGACTGCCGTGGCGGGCGACTGGTACAACGTCCTCGACCCGGACTTCAACCTGCACCTGCGTACCAAGGCGGTAGACCACGGCTGGGTGGTGCGCCGTCCGACCGATCACGGCATGATCACCTCGGTGGAGTTCTACGATGCCCAGGGCCGGCAGATCGTCAATTTCTTCTCGCGCCGCGACCGTGGCCAACCCGAGACGATGCAGTGGCGCAACATGGTCGAGGCACTGCCGCGCGGCTGAACTGCTCCCGCAGGCAATGGAGGCGCTGCAGGCAACCCTTGCATTACGGAAAACATTGCCATTGCGCCACCTGAAAGCGTGGCGAAATGGCCATAAACCGCGTCAAATCGGCGCTGGGGCCCGGTTCGGGTTGACCCGCTGGGCTTTCAGGCGTACACTCGCGAGTTCTCGAATTTAGGCTCTCCCGGGCTTATGCGTTCTTTGGTCTGAAACATCGCTTCTGCGACGCTATTCTCCCTTCCGGTCTTAAATCCGATTTGCGCATTGTCTTGCGCACAAGAGTTTCCTGTGTGGTTCCGGGCAACCGATTCCGGAACCTGTTTTCAATGTTGTACTTTGTTGGATTAAAACGATGCCAACCATCAATCAACTGATTAGCAAACCACGTGTCCGCGCGATCGTGAAGAGCAAGTCGCCGGCGCTGGAAAACAGCCCGCAAAAGCGCGGTGTCTGCACCCGCGTGTACACCACCACCCCGAAGAAGCCGAACTCGGCGCTGCGTAAGGTGGCCAAGGTGCGTCTGACCAACGGTTTCGAAGTCATTTCGTACATCGGCGGTGAAGGCCACAACCTGCAAGAACACAGCGTCGTGCTGATCCGCGGCGGCCGTGTGAAGGACTTGCCGGGTGTGCGTTACCACATGGTTCGCGGTGCACTGGATACCCAGGGCGTCAAGGATCGTAAGCAAGCTCGCTCGAAGTACGGTGCCAAGCGCGCCAAGGCAGCGAAGAAGTAATAATTGGTGTTTATCATGACGCTTTCGCGCGTCGTGTGAACAGACTCAGAGTCGGTCCAGGTTGGGCCGAGTAAGTGGAAGCCATGATGGCTCTCCGCGAGTGCAGGCGAAGTTGAAGCAGGGTTCGCCCACTCAACTGAAGATTGAAAGGAATCGAAATGCCACGTCGTCGTGAAGTCCCCAAGCGGGAAATTCTGCCGGATCCGAAGTTCGGCAACGTTGAAGTCGCCAAGTTTGTGAACGTGCTGATGCTGTCGGGCAAGAAGTCCGTCGCTGAAAACATCATCTACGGTGCCTTCGACTACATCCAGACCAAGTCGGGCAAGGACCCGCTGGAAGTGTTCTCCGCAGCCCTGAACAACTGCAAGCCGATGGTGGAAGTGAAGTCCCGCCGCGTCGGTGGCGCCAACTACCAGGTGCCCGTTGAAGTGCGTCCGGTGCGCCGTATGGCCCTGTCGATGCGCTGGCTGCGTGAAGCCGCCAACAAGCGCAGCGAAAAGTCGATGCCGCAGCGCCTGGGTGGTGAACTGATGGAAGCCGCCGAAGGCCGTGGTGGCGCCATGAAGCGTCGTGATGAAGTGCACCGTATGGCAGAAGCGAACAAGGCGTTCTCGCACTTCCGCTTCTAATCAAGACTGGGCTGGGGCGGACCCTATCCGGGTGTTTCCTGGCCTGCATCTAAATTGGTTCGAGCCGAGCGTTTATTTGAAAAAAATGACGCTCGGTTTCGTGCATTAAAGACTTAGGAATAAATCATGGCTCGCAAGACCCCCATTGAGCGCTACCGCAACATCGGTATCTCCGCGCACATCGATGCTGGCAAGACCACCACGACCGAGCGCGTGCTGTTCTACACCGGTGTGAACCACAAGATCGGTGAAGTGCACGACGGCGCCGCCACCATGGACTGGATGGAGCAGGAACAAGAGCGCGGTATCACCATTACCTCCGCTGCGACCACCTGTTACTGGAAGGGCATGGCGAACAACTTCCCGGCCCACCACATCAACATCATCGACACCCCGGGTCACGTTGACTTCACCATCGAAGTGGAACGTTCGATGCGCGTGCTCGACGGCGCCTGCATGGTCTACTGTGCAGTGGGCGGCGTGCAGCCGCAGTCGGAAACCGTGTGGCGTCAGGCCAACAAGTACAAGGTCCCGCGTCTGGCCTTCGTCAACAAGATGGACCGTACCGGTGCCAACTTCTTCAAGGTCTACGAGCAGATGCGTGCTCGCCTGAAGGCCAATCCGATCCCGATGCAAGTGCCTATCGGCGCCGAAGAAAACTTCGAAGGCGTGATCGACCTGGTCAAGATGCGCGCGATCTACTGGGACGACGCTTCCCAGGGCATGAAGTTCGACTACCGCGACATCCCCGAGCACCTGAAGGCCGAAGCCCAGAAGTGGCGCGAAAACCTGGTCGAAACCGCTGCTGAAGCATCGGAAGACCTGATGAACAAGTACCTGGAAGAAGGCGATCTGACCGAAGCCGAAATCAAGGGCGCCATCCGTCAACGCACCATCTCCGGCGAAATCGTCCCGATGATGTGCGGCACCGCCTTCAAGAACAAGGGCGTGCAAGCCATGCTGGACGGCGTGGTCGAGTACCTGCCGTCGCCGGTGGACATCCCCCCGGTTCCGGGCCTGAACGAAGACGACGAGCCGGTCGTGCGCGAAGCCAAGGACGACGAGAAGTTCTCCGCCCTGGCCTTCAAGATCGCCACCGACCCGTTCGTGGGCCAGCTGTGCTTCATCCGTTGCTACTCCGGTACCCTGAACTCGGGCGACACCGTGCTGAACTCGGTGAAGTCGAAGAAGGAACGTATCGGCCGTATCGTTCAGATGCACGCCAACCAGCGTGAAGAAATCAAGGAAATGATGGCCGGTGACATCGCCGCCGTCGTGGGCCTGAAGGACACCACCACCGGTGACACCCTGTGCGACGACAAGGCAATGGTCGTGCTGGAGCGCATGGTCTTCCCCGAGCCGGTGATCTCGCAGGCCGTGGAACCCAAGACCAAGGCTGACCAGGAAAAGATGGGCCTGGCCCTGAACCGTCTGGCTGCTGAAGATCCGTCGTTCCGCGTGCGTACCGACGAAGAATCGGGCCAGACCATCATCGCCGGTATGGGCGAGCTGCACCTGGACATCATCGTTGACCGCATGAAGCGCGAATTCAACGTGGAAGCCACCGTCGGCAAGCCGCAAGTGGCTTACCGCGAAACCATCCGCAAGACCTGCGAAGAATCCGAAGGCAAGTTCGTCAAGCAGTCGGGTGGTCGTGGTCAGTACGGTCACGTCGTCCTGAAGATCGAGCCGCAAGAAGCCGGCAAGGGCTTCGAGTTCGTCGACGCGATCAAGGGCGGTACCGTTCCTCGCGAATTCATCCCCGCCGTTGAAAAGGGCGTGCGTGAAACCCTGAACACCGGCGTGCTGGCTGGTTACCCTGTCGTTGACGTCAAGGTCACCCTGTTCTTCGGTTCGTACCACGATGTGGACTCGAACGAAAACGCCTTCCGCATGGCCGGTTCGATGGCCTTCAAGGAAGGTTGCCGCCGCGCCAGCCCCGTCATCCTGGAACCGATGATGGCTGTCGAAGTGGAAACCCCGGAAGATTACGCCGGTACCGTGATGGGCGACCTGTCCTCCCGCCGTGGCATGGTCCAGGGCATGGATGAAATCGCCGGCGGTGGTGGCAAGATCATCAAGGCTGAAGTGCCCCTGTCGGAAATGTTTGGTTACTCGACCACGCTGCGTTCGGCTACCCAAGGCCGTGCAACCTACTCGATGGAATTCAAGCACTACTCCGAAGCGCCCAAGAACGTGATCGACGCAATCGTCACCTCCAAGGCCAAGTAAGTTGCAGCAAGGGCGGTCCATCCCAAGTGGGGTGGACCGCCGGCTGGATCACCAGCCGATCATTGAATATTGAACATCGAACATATCGTTCTTTTGAAGGAAATTTAAAATGGCAAAAGGCAAGTTTGAACGGACCAAGCCGCACGTGAACGTCGGCACCATCGGTCACGTTGACCACGGCAAGACCACCCTGACCGCTGCAATCGCAACCGTTCTGTCGAAGAAGTTCGGCGGCGAAGCGAAGGCCTACGACCAGATCGACGCAGCGCCTGAAGAAAAGGCACGCGGCATCACCATCAACACCGCGCACGTCGAATACGAAACCGCGAACCGTCACTACGCGCACGTTGACTGCCCTGGCCACGCCGACTATGTGAAGAACATGATCACCGGCGCAGCCCAGATGGACGGCGCGATCCTGGTGTGCTCGGCCGCTGACGGCCCGATGCCCCAGACCCGCGAACACATCCTGCTGTCGCGTCAGGTTGGCGTTCCTTACATCATCGTCTTCCTGAACAAGGCTGACATGGTGGACGACGCTGAGCTGCTGGAACTGGTGGAAATGGAAGTCCGCGAACTGCTGTCGAAGTACGAGTTCCCTGGCGACGACCTGCCCATCGTGAAGGGTTCGGCCAAGCTGGCGCTGGAAGGCGACACCGGTCCCCTGGGCGAGCAAGCCATCATGGCCCTGGCAGAAGCCCTGGACACCTACATCCCGACCCCGGAACGTGCCGTTGACGGTACCTTCCTGATGCCGGTGGAAGACGTGTTCTCGATCTCCGGCCGTGGCACCGTGGTGACCGGTCGCGTTGAGCGCGGCATCATCAAGGTCGGCGAAGAAATCGAAATCGTCGGTATCGCTGACACCCAGAAGACCACCTGCACCGGCGTGGAAATGTTCCGCAAGCTGCTGGACCAAGGTCAAGCTGGCGACAACGTTGGCGTGCTGCTGCGCGGCACCAAGCGTGAAGACGTGCAGCGTGGCCAGGTTCTGGCCAAGCCGGGTTCGATCAAGCCGCACAAGCACTTCACCGGCGAGATCTATGTTCTGTCGAAGGACGAAGGCGGCCGTCACACCCCGTTCTTCAACAACTACCGTCCGCAGTTCTACTTCCGTACCACCGACGTGACCGGTGCGATCGAACTGCCGAAGGACAAGGAAATGGTCATGCCGGGCGACAACGTGTCGATCACCGTGCAACTGATCAACCCGATCGCCATGGAAGAAGGCCTGCGCTTCGCTATCCGTGAAGGCGGCCGTACCGTCGGCGCCGGCGTGGTTGCCAAGATCTTCGACTAATCGTCGGATCAGCAGTAGCAGTACCAGGTAACACTAGTCGCATTTTTAACATCGCCGGGGATGATCCCCATCCCCGGTTCGTTCTTTAAAGGAAAATCATGTCGGTTCCTAGCCAAAAAATCCGTATCCGTCTGAAAGCTTTCGACTATCGTCTGATCGACCAGTCCGCACTGGAAATCGTTGACACCGCCAAGCGTACCGGCGCTGTCGTCAAGGGCCCGGTTCCCCTGCCGACCCGCATCCAGCGCTTCGACGTCCTGCGTTCGCCGCACGTCAACAAGACCTCCCGCGATCAGTTCGAAATCCGTACCCATCAGCGCCTGATGGATATCGTCGATCCGACCGACAAGACGGTTGACGCATTGATGAAGCTGGACCTGCCCGCTGGCGTTGATGTTGAAATCAAGCTGCAGTAATCAGCTGGCATAGTGTTGGAAAAGCGCACAACCTCGGTTGTGCGCTTTTGTTTTACGGGCTATAATGCTCGGCTTCGATGTGGGTTTTGCGTTTGCAAGACCCATAATTTATGGTAGTACGAACATCAGCCCCGCCCAATCGCAGGCGGGAATGGAGAAAACAATGAGCCTGGGCCTTGTTGGTCGCAAGGTTGGTATGATGCGCATCTTCACGGAAGATGGGGATTCGATCCCTGTGACCGTGCTGGACGTGTCCAACAACCGCGTGACTCAAATCAAAACGCCTGAAGTGGATGGTTATTCCGCTGTTCAGGTGACCTTCGGTCAACGCCGCGCTTCGCGCGTGGTGAAAGCCGCCGCCGGCCACTTCGCCAAAGCTGGCGTCGAGGCAGGTACTGTCCTCAAAGAATTCCGTGTTGACGCTTCCAAGGCTGCCGAACTGAAGGCTGGCGACGTCGTTGGCATCGGCATGTTTGAAGCTGGCCAGAAAGTCGACGTGCAAGGCGTGTCGATCGGTAAGGGCTACGCCGGTACCATCAAGCGTTACAACTTCTCGTCGGGTCGCGCGACCCACGGTAACTCCCGCTCGCACAACGTTCCTGGCTCCATCGGTATGGCGCAGGATCCGGGTCGCGTGTTCCCCGGCAAGCGCATGACCGGTCATCTGGGTGATGTCAAGACCACCGTCCAGAACCTGGAAATCGCCCGTGTGGACGCAGAGCGTCAGCTGCTGCTGGTCAAGGGTGCCGTTCCTGGCGCCAAGAACGGTCAAGTGATCGTTTCGCCGGCAGTCAAAGTCAAAGCGAAGAAGGGGGCTTAATAATGGAACTGAAGCTCCTGAATGACCAAGGTCAAGCTGCTTCGAACGTCGCCGCACCGGATACCATTTTCGGTCGTGACTACAACGAAGCCCTGATCCACCAGGTCGTGGTTGCCTACCAAGCCAACGCTCGTAGCGGCAATCGCAAGCAAAAGGATCGTGAAGAAGTCAGCCACACCACCAAGAAGCCCTGGCGTCAAAAGGGTACTGGCCGTGCACGTGCCGGTATGTCCTCGTCGCCTCTGTGGCGCGGTGGTGGCCGTATCTTCCCGAACTCGCCTGACGAAAACTTCACCCACAAGGTCAACAAGAAGATGTATCGCGCAGGTGTCTGCTCGATCCTGTCCCAGTTGGCTCGTGAAGGCCGCCTGTCGGTCGTCGAAGAGTTCGCCGTCGAAGCCCCGAAGACCAAGCTGCTGGCCCAGAAGTTGAAGGGCATGGGCATGGAATCGGTGCTGGTTATTACCGACAGCCTGGACGAAAAGCTGCTGCTGGCCTCGCGCAACCTGCCGGGCGTGCTGGTGGTTGAGCCGCGTCAAGCTGATCCCGTGTCGCTGGTGTACTTCAAGAATGTCTTGATCACCAAGCCGGCTCTGGCAAAGATTGAGGAGTTGCTGGCATGAACGCAATCGTGAAACATAGCGAAGAGCGCCTGATGAAGGTGCTGCTGGCACCGGTGATCTCCGAAAAGGCAACCTTTGTCGCCGAGAAGAACGAGCAAGTCGTCTTCCTGGTTGCCAAGGACGCCACCAAGCTGGAAGTCAAGGCCGCCGTCGAACTGCTGTTCAAGGTGGAAGTGGAATCGGTGCAAGTCGCCAACCGTCAGGGCAAGCAGAAGCGCTCGCGCAACGGTATGGGCCGCCGCAACCACACCCGCCGTGCTTTCGTCAGCCTGAAGCCGGGTCAAGAAATCAACTTCACCGAGGAGGCTAAATAATGGCACTCGTAAAAGTGAAGCCGACCTCGCCCGGTCGGCGCGGCATGGTCAAGGTCGTCAATCCCGACCTGTACAAGGGCCGTCCGCTGGCATCGCTGGTCGAAAAGAAGTCCAAGACCGCCGGCCGTAACAACAACGGCCACATCACCACCCGCCACATCGGCGGTGGTCACAAGCAGCACTACCGTGTTGTCGACTTCCGTCGCAACAAGGATGGTATCCCTGCCAAGGTTGAGCGTATCGAATACGACCCGAACCGTACCGCGCACATCGCACTGCTGTGCTACGCGGACGGCGAGCGCAAGTACATCATCGCTCCCAAGGGCGTGTCGGTTGGCGATCAGCTGATCAGCGGTTCTGAAGCTCCGATCAAGTCGGGCAACACTCTGCCGATCCGCAACATCCCCGTCGGTACCACCATCCACTGCGTGGAAATGCTGCCGGGCAAGGGCGCGCAAATCGCCCGTACCGCTGGCGCCGCTGTCGTGCTGATGGCACGTGAAGGCACCTACGCTCAGGTTCGTCTGCGCTCCGGTGAAGTGCGTCGCGTTCACATCGAATGCCGCGCTACCATCGGTGAAGTCGGTAACGGCGAGCACAACCTGCGCAAGATCGGTAAGGCCGGTGCAACCCGTTGGCGCGGTGTGCGTCCGACCGTTCGTGGCGTTGTCATGAACCCGGTGGATCACCCGCACGGTGGTGGTGAAGGCAAGACCGCCGCTGGCCGTCACCCGGTTTCCCCGTGGGGCCAGCAGACCAAGGGCAAGAAGACTCGTAGCAACAAGCGTACGACTTCGATGATTGTCTCGCGTCGCGGCAAGAAATAAAGGATAAAACATGACACGTTCATTGAAAAAAGGTCCTTTCTGCGACGCCCACCTGGTGAAAAAGGTTGAGGCTGCCCAGGCTACCAAGGACAAGAAGCCGATCAAGACCTGGTCGCGTCGTTCGACCATCATGCCGGACTTCATCGGCCTGACGATTGCCGTGCACAATGGCAAGGCACACGTGCCGGTCTATGTGTCGGAAAACATGGTTGGTCACAAGCTCGGCGAATTCGCGCTGACCCGTACTTTCAAGGGTCACGCTGCCGATAAGAAGGCTAAGAAATAAGGTCCTATGATGGAAACTAAAGCTACTCTGCGCGGTGTGCACCTGTCGGCCCAGAAAGGCCGCCTGGTTGCAGACCTGATCCGCGGTAAAAAAGTTGATCAGGCACTGAATATCTTGGCCTTCAGCCCCAAGAAGGGCGCGGTCATCATCAAGAAGGTTCTGGAGTCCGCCATCGCGAACGCCGAACACAACGATGGTGCCGACATTGACGAGCTGAAAGTCAAGACCATTTATGTGGAAAAGGGTGCGGTCCTCAAGCGCTTCACGGCGCGTGCTAAGGGCCGTGGTGATCGTATTTCCAAGCAGTCGTGTCACATTTACGTGACCGTCGGAAACTAAGGAGTCACGATGGGACAGAAGATTCATCCAACCGGTTTCCGTCTGGCGGTTACGCGTAACTGGGGCTCGCGTTGGTATGCAGGCAACAACAACTTTGCCGACATGCTCAACGAGGACCTGAAGGTCCGCGCTTACCTGAAGAAGAAGCTGAAGAACGCTTCGGTTGGCCGTGTGGTCATCGAGCGTCCGGCCAAGAACGCCCGCATCACCATTTACAGCTCCCGTCCGGGCGTTGTGATTGGCAAGAAGGGTGAAGACATCGAAGTGCTGAAGTCGGCACTGGCCAAGCTGATGGGCGTGCCCGTGCACGTCAACATCGAAGAAATCCGCAAGCCGGAAGCCGATGCTCAGCTGATCGCTGACTCGATCTGCCAGCAGCTGGAAAAGCGCATCATGTTCCGTCGCGCCATGAAGCGTGCGATGCAGAACGCCATGCGTCTGGGCGCTCAAGGCATCAAGATCATGTCGTCGGGTCGTCTGAACGGCATCGAAATCGCACGTACCGAATGGTACCGCGAAGGCCGTGTGCCTCTGCACACCCTGCGCGCCGATATCGATTATGGCTTCGGCGAAGCTGAAACCACCTACGGCATCATCGGTGTGAAGGTGTGGGTCTACAAGGGCGATCGCCTGGCAAACGGCGAATCGCCGGTGCTGGTCGGCGAACTGGAAGACGACAAGAAGCGTCGTGGTCCCCGTCGTGACGACGGCAAGCCGGGTGCACGTCCCCGCTCCAAGACTGGTGCTCCTGGCGCCGGTGCAAAGCGTGGCGGTGGTCGTCCTCAAGCTGCCGATGCCGGTGTATCGGCTGAGAAAGCAGGAGAATAATCATGCTGCAACCAGCACGTAGAAAATATCGTAAAGAACAAAAAGGTCGTAACACCGGCATTTCGCACACCCGCGGAACTGCCGTCTCGTTCGGCGATTTTGGTCTGAAGGCAACCGGCCGCGGCCGTATCACTGCCCGTCAGATCGAAGCTGCTCGTCGTGCGATGACCCGTCACATCAAGCGCGGTGGTCGTATCTGGATCCGCGTCTTCCCGGACAAGCCAATTTCCCAGAAGCCCGCAGAAGTGCGTATGGGTAACGGCAAGGGTAATCCGGAGTACTACGTGGCTGAAATCCAGCCGGGTAAGGTACTGTACGAGATGGACGGTGTGGACGAAGCCCTGGCGCGCGAGGCGTTCCGTTTGGCTGCTGCCAAATTGCCGCTGTCGACGACTTTCGTTGTTCGCCAAGTCGGTCAATAATTAGGAGCGGAACATGAAAGCATCTGAACTCCGCGGTAAGGACAAGGCAGGACTGGAAAAGGAACTGGGCGAGCTGTTGAAAGCTCAGTTCAGCCTGCGCATGCAAATTGCGACCCAGCAACTGAACAATACCGCACAGCTGAAGAAGGTACGTCGCGACATCGCACGTGTGAAAACTGTGATCAACTCGAAGGATGGCCAACAATGAACGATCAAGTGAAACAAGCGCTCAAGCGCACGCTGATTGGCAAAGTTGTGTCGGACAAGATGGATAAGACCGTCACTGTCGAAATCGAGCGTCAAATGAAGCACCCGCTGTACGGCAAGATCATCAAGCGCACCAAGAAGTACCACGCGCATGATGAGCAAAACTCGGCGAAGGCCGGCGATGTGGTGGAAATCACCGAAAGCCGTCCGATCTCCAAGACGAAGGCGTGGACTGTGACCCGTGTGGTACAGGAAGCACAAATCGTTTAAGCAGTAAAGGTAGTACTTGCGTGCTCGATATTATGGTGCCATAATATCGAGCTCTTTCTTTGCAAAATAAAGTTTGCGAAGAGAGGCTCAAGAGTAGCTCTATTCGTCCCCTAACTAGCGAGTTCGCTTGCTAACAGGACCAAGACTGACCGCCAGCGCATCCTGCGAAGCGGATTAAGTTGGGAAAGAAAATATCATGATTCAAACTGAAAGCCGGCTCGAAGTGGCCGACAACACTGGTGCGCGCGAAGTTCTGTGCATCAAGGTCTTGGGTGGTTCCAAGCGCCGCTATGCGGGCATTGGCGATGTGATCAAGGTTACTGTCAAGAGCGCAGCACCGCGTGGTCGCGTCAAGAAGGGTGAAATTTATAACGCTGTCGTCGTTCGCACCGCCAAGGGCGTGCGTCGTCAGGATGGTTCGCTGGTCAAGTTCGATGGTAATGCTGCCGTCCTGCTGAACGCCAAGCTGGAGCCCATCGGCACCCGTATCTTTGGGCCGGTGACTCGTGAGCTGCGTACAGAGCGCTTCATGAAGATCGTCTCCCTGGCGCCTGAAGTTCTGTAAGGAGTAGTCATGGCAAAGATTCGTAAAAACGATGAAGTCATCGTGTTGACCGGCAAAGACAAGGGCAAGCGCGGTGTCGTGACTGCTCGTGTGGACGCCGATTATGTCATCGTGGAAGGCGTGAACGTCGCAAAGAAGGCGACCCGTCCGAACCCGATGACGGGTGCAACTGGCGGCATCGTCGATAAGCTGATGCCAATTCATGTGTCGAACGTCGCGTTGTTCAACGCTGCGACCGGCAAGGCAGATCGTGTGGCTTACAAGGAAGTGGACGGCAAGAAGGTCCGCGCTTACAAGTCCAACGGCGAAGTCGTTAAGGTTTAAACATCATGGCACGTCTTCAACAGTTTTATAAAGATAAGGTCGTCGCCGATCTGACTACGAAGTATTCGTACAAGTCGGTGATGGAAGTTCCGCGCATCCTGAAGATCACCCTGAACATGGGTCTGTCCGAAGCAGTTGCGGACAAGAAGATCATCGAGCACGCCGTTGGCGATCTGACGAAGATCGCTGGCCAGAAGCCGGTGGTGACCAAGGCTCGCAAGGCTATCGCAGGTTTCAAGATCCGCGAAGGCTACCCGATCGGCTGCATGGTGACCCTGCGTGGCGCCCGCATGTACGAATTCCTGGATCGTCTGATCACCGTGGCCCTGCCGCGCGTGCGTGACTTCCGTGGCGTGTCGGGTCGTGCGTTCGATGGTCGTGGTAACTACAACATCGGTGTGAAAGAGCAGATCATCTTCCCCGAAATTGAGTACGACAAGATCGATGCACTGCGTGGCATGAACATCAGCATCACCACGACTGCAAAGACCGACGACGAAGCGAAGGCGCTTCTCGCCGCATTTAAATTCCCGTTCAGAAACTGAGGATGCCATGGCAAAACTGGCACTGATTAACCGTGAACAGAAGCGCGCAGAAATGGTGAAGAAGTATGCTGCCAAGCGCGCCGAGTTGAAGGCTATTATCGACGACCAATCGAAGTCGGAAGAAGAGCGTTACGAAGCCCGCCTGAAGCTGCAGGCTCTGCCGCGTAACTCCGCTCCGACCCGTCAGCGCAACCGTTGCGCACTGACTGGCCGTCCCCGTGGTACTTTCCGCAAGTTCGGATTGGGCCGTATCAAGGTCCGTGAAATCGCCATGCGCGGCGAAATCCCGGGTTTGACCAAAGCTAGCTGGTAATAGGAGAAGAAGCAATGAGTATGAGCGATCCTATCGCCGATATGCTGACCCGTATCCGCAATGCGCAAGGCGTGAACAAGACTACCGTCGTCATGCCGTCTTCCAAAGTGAAGGTCGCCATTGCCAACGTCCTCAAGGACGAGGGCTATATCGAAGATTTCGCCGTTGTTGCCGCTGATGGCAAGGCTGAATTGAAAATCGGTTTGAAGTATTACGCTGGCCGTCCGGTCATCGAGCGCCTGGAGCGCGTGTCCCGTCCGGGTCTGCGCATCTACAAGGGCAAGGACGATATCCCCAACGTCATGAACGGCCTGGGTGTGGCAATCGTGTCCACGCCGCGCGGCGTGATGACTGATCGCAAAGCACGCGCAACCGGTGTCGGTGGCGAAGTGATTTGCTACGTGGCCTAAGGAGTGCAAGATGTCTCGTGTAGGTAAAATGCCTGTTGCACTGTCGAATGGCGCGGAAGCGACCATCACTGCAGAGCAAATCACCGTCAAGGGCCCGCTGGGCTCCTTGACCCAACCGCTGACCAAGAAGGTCAAGGTGGTCAACAACAATGGCTCGCTGAGCTTCGAAGTGGCTGATGACAGCCGCGAAGCCAACGCGATGTCGGGCACCCTGCGTGCTCTGGTCAACAACATGGTCAACGGCGTCACCAAGGGCTTCGAAAAGAAGCTGAACCTGGTTGGCGTGGGCTTCCGTGCACAAGCACAAGGCGACAAGCTGAACCTGTCGCTGGGCTTCTCGCACCCCATCGTTCACCAGATGCCCGCCGGCATCAAGGTTGAGACCCCGACCCAGACCGAAATCCTGATCAAGGGTATCGATCGCCAGGTGGTTGGCCAGGTCGCCGCTGAAATTCGCGCGTACCGCGAACCCGAGCCCTACAAGGGCAAGGGTGTGCGCTACGCTGACGAAGTGGTGACGCTCAAAGAAACCAAGAAGAAGTAATAGGGGTTGACGATGGACAAGAAACAATCTCGCCTGCGCCGTGCGACTCAGACTCGCGCCAAGATCGCAGAACTGAAGGTGAATCGTCTGGCTGTGCACCGTACCAACACGCACATCTACGCCAGCGTCATCGGCCCCGACGCCAACGTGCTGGCTTCTGCTTCCACCCTGGAAGCAGAAGTCCGCGCCCAGCTGGCAGGTCAGACCGGCAAGGGCGGCAATGCTGCCGCTGCTGCCCTGATCGGCAAGCGCGTGGCGGAGAAGGCTCTGAAGGCCGGTGTGACTGAAGTCGCATTCGACCGCTCCGGTTTCCGTTATCACGGTCGCGTCAAGGCGCTGGCTGAGGCTGCGCGTGAAGCCGGCCTGAAGTTCTAAGGATTATCGATCATGGCAAAAATGCAATCGAAAACGCAAAGCGACAAGCCTGATGACGGCATGCGCGAAAAAATGATCGCGGTCAACCGCGTCACCAAGGTGGTGAAGGGCGGCCGCATCATGGGTTTCGCAGCGCTGGCAGTGGTCGGTGACGGCGATGGCCGTATCGGCATGGGCAAGGGCAAGTCCAAGGAAGTGCCCGTGGCCGTGCAGAAGGCGATGGAAGAAGCTCGTCGCAAGCTGATCAAGGTGACCCTGAAGAACGGTACCGTGCAACACACCGTCATCGGCAAGCACGGCGCTTCGTCGGTGATGATCTCGCCGGCCAAGGACGGTACTGGCGTCATCGCCGGCGGTCCGATGCGCGCGATCTTCGAGGTGATGGGCGTGACCAACGTGGTGGCCAAGTCGACCGGTTCGACCAACCCCTACAACATGGTCCGTGCCACCCTGGACGGTCTGTCGAAGATGAACACTCCGGCTGAAATTGCTGCCAAGCGCGGCAAGTCGGTCGAAGAAATCCTGGGCTAAGGTGATCGAGATGGCTAACACAATCAAAGTCAAACTGGTCAAGGGTCTGATCGGTACTCGTCAGGACCACCGCGCTACCGTGCGCGGTCTGGGTCTGCGTCGCGTCAACTCGGTGTCCGAACTGGAAGACACCCCGTCGGTGCGCGGCATGATCAACAAAGTGTCCTATCTTGTGAAAGTTGTGTCGTAAGCCGCGGCTTGCGAACGGAGCGAATCATGCAATTAAACACTATCCAACCCGCAGACGGCGCCAAGCACGCTAAGCGTCGCGTCGGTCGTGGTATCGGCTCTGGCCTGGGCAAGACCGCTGGTCGCGGCCACAAGGGTCAGAAGTCGCGTTCGGGCGGTTTCCACAAGGTCGGCTTTGAAGGCGGCCAGATGCCCCTGCAACGTCGTCTGCCCAAGCGCGGTTTCAAGTCGCTGGCTATGCCTTACAAGGCTGAAGTGCGCCTGTCCGACCTGGAAAAGCTGCCCGTCGCCGAGATCGACGTGCTGGCACTGAAGCAAGCCGGCCTCGTGTCGGAACTGGCTCGTGTCGTACGTATCATCAAGGCTGGCGAACTGACCAAGAAGGTAACCGTCAAGGGTCTGATCGCAACCGCTGGTGCCAAGGCCGCTATTGAAGCTGCCGGTGGTTCCATCGCTGAGTGATCCGGTCCCGGAGCATTAATTGGCAACTACTCCTCAATTAGCAAAAGGCGCCGCAAAAGGATTCCCCTGGGGTCGTTTGTGGTTCCTGCTGGGGGCGTTGATCGTTTATCGCATCGGTGCACATATCCCGGTTCCGGGTATTGATCCGACGCAGTTGGCGCAGCTGTTCAAGCAGAATCAGGGCGGCATTCTGGGCATGTTCAACATGTTCTCCGGTGGTGCCCTGTCGCGCTTTACGATCTTCGCACTGGGGATCATGCCGTATATCTCGGCATCGATCATCATGCAGCTGCTGTCGGTGGTTTCGCCGCAGCTGGAAGCATTGAAGAAAGAGGGTGAAGCCGGTCGTCGCAAGATCACGCAGTACACCCGTTACGGCACCCTGGTGCTGGCGACCTTCCAGGCGCTGGGCATTGCGGTGGCGCTGGAATCGCAAGCCGGCCTGGTGCTGGATCCGGGTCTGGCCTTCCGTCTGACCACGGTGGTGACCTTGATTACCGGTACGATGTTCCTGATGTGGCTGGGTGAACAGATCACTGAGCGTGGTCTGGGCAATGGCATCTCGATCATCATCTTCGCCGGTATTGCGGCGGGTCTGCCGAATGCTCTGGGTGGCCTGTTCGAGCTGGTTCGTACCGGTTCGATGAATGCCCTCTCGGCAATCCTGATCTGTGCGATCGTGGCGCTGGTAACGTTCCTGGTGGTCTTCATCGAACGTGGTCAGCGCAAGATCCTGGTGAATTATGCGAAGCGTCAGGTCGGCAACAAGATCTACGGTGGCCAGAGCAGCCACTTGCCGCTGAAGCTGAACATGGCTGGTGTGATTCCGCCGATCTTTGCATCGTCGATCATTCTGTTCCCGGCCACGATCACCAGCTGGTTCACCTCCGGTGATACGTCGAACCCCTTCATTCGTTTCCTGAAGGATCTGGCGGCATCGATGGCACCAGGCGAACCGATCCATGCGTTGCTGTATGCGGTAGCTATCGTCTTCTTCTGCTTCTTCTACACCGCACTGGTGTTCAACAGCAAGGAAACGGCAGACAACCTGAAGAAGAGTGGTGCGTTTGTTCCGGGTATCCGTCCGGGTGACCAGACCGCGCGTTATATCGACAAGATCTTGATGCGCCTGACCCTGGCCGGCGCCGTGTACATCACCCTGGTGTGCCTGCTGCCAGAGTTCCTGATCGCACGCTGGAAGGTTCCGTTCTACTTCGGTGGCACATCGCTGCTGATCATTGTGGTCGTGACGATGGATTTCATGGCCCAAGTGCAGAACTATGTGATGTCTCAGCAGTATGAATCGTTGCTCCGCAAAGCTAATTTCAAGGGTGGCATGACACCGCGATAAGCGGGCTCATGCTCCAGAGGAAGAAGACACGGAATGGCAAAAGACGACGTTATTCAGATGCAGGGCGAGATTCTTGAAAATCTGCCCAACGCGACATTCAGGGTTAAGTTGGAAAACGGTCACGTTGTACTCGGCCATATTTCCGGCAAGATGCGCATGAATTACATCCGTATCTTGCCCGGCGATAAGGTAACGGTGGAACTGACGCCTTACGATTTGAGCCGGGCACGTATCGTGTTCCGAACCAAGTAACAGTGAAACATTGAAAGAAAGAGGGCCACAATGAAAGTGCTCGCATCAGTCAAGCGGATCTGCCGCAACTGCAAAATCATCAAGCGCAATGGCGTCGTTCGCGTGATCTGCACCGAACCCCGCCATAAGCAGCGCCAGGGTTAACTTAACGTTATTGATCGAGGAATAACGAATGGCACGTATTGCAGGGGTCAACATCCCCAACCATCAGCACACCGTGATCGGCCTGACCGCCATCTATGGTATTGGCCGTCCGCGCGCACAAGACATTTGCGCTGCTACCGGCGTTCCGACCAACAAGAAGGTCAAGGACCTGGACGATAACGAGCTGGAAAAGCTGCGTGACGAAATCGCCAAGTTCGTCGTGGAAGGCGATCTGCGCCGTGAGTTGTCCATGAACATCAAGCGTTTGATGGACCTGGGTTGCTACCGCGGTCTGCGTCACCGTCGTGGCCTGCCGGTTCGTGGTCAACGCACCCGCACCAACGCCCGTACTCGCAAGGGTCCGCGCAAGGCCGCTCAATCGCTGAAGAAATAATCCCGGCAGGCGCAAGCACTGGTCGGATTCAAGGAAGAAATTATGGCAAAGTCCCCCAACAACGCAGCAGCATCGCGTGTTCGTAAGAAAGTCAAGAAGAACGTTGCTGAAGGCATCGCGCACGTTCACGCTTCGTTCAACAACACCATCATCACGATCACCGACCGTCAGGGCAACGCTCTGTCGTGGGCAACTTCGGGTGGTGCTGGCTTCAAGGGTTCGCGCAAGTCGACTCCGTTCGCAGCCCAGGTCGCCGCTGAAAGCGCCGGCAAGGTTGCCATCGAATGCGGCATCAAGAACCTGGAAGTGCGTATCAAGGGCCCCGGCCCGGGCCGTGAATCCGCAGTGCGCGCTCTGAACAACCTGGGCATCAAGATCACCCAGATCCAGGACGTGACTCCGGTCCCGCACAACGGCTGCCGTCCGCCGAAGCGCCGTCGCATCTAAGTTGTAGTATAATCTTGCGCTTTCGCCTGTCAGTCAGGCAAAAGCGCAGGCAAATCACCCGCCAATCACCTTGGCGGGTTTTGTTCTTAAGACCACTGTCTGGCCGCATGCAGGTCAGACTAGCGTCCGGCAACATGGGACGTCATTGATAAAGGAAATACCGTGGCACGTTATATCGGACCGAAAGCAAAACTCTCCCGCCGCGAAGGCACCGACCTGTTCCTGAAGAGCGCACGCCGCTCGCTGGATTCCAAGTGCAAGCTGGATTCCAAGCCGGGTCAGCACGGCCGCACTTCGGGCGCCCGCACCTCCGACTACGGCAACCAGCTGCGTGAAAAGCAGAAGGTCAAGCGCATGTACGGCGTCCTCGAGCGTCAGTTCCGCCGCTACTTCGCTGAAGCCGACCGCCGCAAGGGCAACACCGGCGAAACCCTGCTGAAGCTGCTGGAATCGCGCCTGGACAACGTCGTCTACCGCATGGGCTTCGGCTCGACCCGCGCTGAAGCGCGTCAGCTGGTGTCCCACAAGGCCCTGACCGTGAACGGTCAAGTCGTCAACATCGCTTCCTACTCCGTCAAGGCTGGCGACGTCATCGCCATCCGTGAAAAGGCCAAGAAGCAAGTGCGTATCGCCGAAGCCCTGTCGCTGGCCGAATCGAACGGTTTCCCGCAGTGGGTTTCCGTGGATTCGAAGAAGCTGGAAGGCACCTTCAAGTCCTCGCCGGACCGTAGCGAAATCGCTGCCGACGTCAACGAATCGCTGATCGTCGAACTGTACTCGCGTTAATTCGTAGTACCGCCGTACCCCTGTGCCCACCTCATGGTGGGCATTTTTCCGAACTGCCATCAGCCTTATCGGTGTAACGAGCCGAGGGTATTGAAAAGGACAATTCATGCAAAACAGTTTGTTGAAGCCCCGCATCATCGAAGTGGAAACCCTGGCCCCCGGTCACGCAAAGGTCGTGATGGAGCCGTTCGAGCGTGGTTACGGTCACACCCTGGGCAACGCGCTGCGTCGCGTGCTGCTGTCGACCATGAGCGGTTACGCTCCCACCGAAGTGACCATCGCTGGTGTGGTGCACGAATATTCGTCGCTGGACGGCGTGCAGGAAGACGTGGTCGACATTCTGCTGAACCTGAAGGGCGTGGTCTTCAAGCTGCACAACCGTGACGAAGTCACCCTGACCCTGAAGAAGGAAGGCGAAGGCGCCGTCCTGGCTTCCGATATCGATCTGCCGCACGACGTCGAACTGATCAATCCGGATCACGTCATCGCCAACCTGACCGGTGGCGGCAAGCTGGACATGCAGATCAAGGTCGAAAAGGGCCGTGGCTACGTGCCGGGCAACGTGCGTCGCCTGTCCGAAGACACCAACAAGACCATCGGCCGCATCATCCTGGATGCGTCGTTCTCGCCGGTGCGTCGCGTGTCCTACGCGGTCGAATCCGCGCGTGTGGAACAGCGTACCGACCTGGACAAGCTGGTCATGAACATCGAGACCAACGGCGTCATCACCCCGGAAGAAGCGATCCGCCAATCGGCGCGCGTGCTGGTTGATCAGCTGAACGTGTTCGCCGCCCTGGAAGGCACCGAAGCGACTGCAGAAGCACCGTCGCGCGCACCGCAGGTCGATCCTATCCTGCTGCGTCCGGTCGACGACCTGGAACTGACCGTCCGTTCGGCAAACTGCCTGAAGGCCGAGAACATCTACTACATCGGCGACCTGATCCAGCGCAGCGAGAACGAACTGCTGAAGACCCCGAACCTGGGTCGCAAGTCGTTGAACGAAATCAAGGAAGTCCTGGCTTCGCGTGGCCTGACCCTGGGCATGAAGCTGGAAAACTGGCCGCCGGCTGGTCTGGAAAAGTAATTCACGTCACCTGGCGGGCTGCGGTGCAAGCCGCACCGCCAGGCTGACTTGAGGCTGTACCTGAAGTAGTCGTCACATCCGTAACAAAGAACTTTTATCCGATATTTACCGGTCCGCGGTCCGGACAGCCCAGCTGGCCTGCCGATAGAAGAACTGGATCAAAACTGTAACCTGAAAGGAAATTACCATGCGTCACCGTCACGGTCTCCGCAAACTGAATCGTACTTCGTCCCACCGTCTGGCCATGCTGCGCAACATGACTGTTTCGCTGCTGCGTCATGAAGCCATCAAGACCACCCTGCCGAAGGCCAAGGAACTGCGCCGCGTCGTCGAGCCTATCCTGACCCTGGGCAAGACCGACACCCTGGCCAACAAGCGCCTGGCTTTCAACCGCCTGCGCGACCGCGAAATCGTCGGCAAGCTGTTCTCCGAACTGGGCCCGCGCTACGCTGCCCGTAACGGCGGCTACCTGCGCATCCTGAAGATGGGCTTCCGCCAAGGCGACAACGCACCGATGGCCTTCGTTGAGCTGGTCGATCGTCCGGAAGTCACCGACGCTGCTGACGCGCCGACCGCTGAATAATTCACCGGACGTTGCATCACCAGGAAAAAGCCAGGCTCTGCCTGGCTTTTTTGTTTTGCGCGCCTGCATTTTCTTTCATCCGCTTGCTGAGCGCCGTCACGCCCGGGCTCTGGATGTGGTTGAATACGGTCTCTGCAAGGAGAGCTTTCCATGTCCGCATCCCTGTTGAATCAACCACTGCTGGTACTGGCCAATGTGCCCGACCAGGCCCTGGCCGAACGCATTGCCGATGCGCTGGTAGAACAGGGCCTGGCCGCCTGCGTCAATGTGCTGGCGCCGGTACGGTCGGTCTATCGCTGGCAGGGCAAGGTTGAGCGCGATACCGAGATCCCCTTGCTGATCAAGACGACCCAGGCGCGCTATCAAGAGCTGGAGCAGGCTATCGTCCGGGCCCACCCCTACGACGTGCCGGAGATCATTGCCTTGCCTGTCGCCGCGGGCCTGCCGGCCTACCTGGCGTGGATGCAGGATGAGACCGCACGGCCCCTGCGCGTGTAAGCACAGACCACCCCTTTCGAACGAGGACTACCGTTGAATCGCATCAACCGGCGCGAGCGCCTGACAAGATTTCCCCTGCTGGTCGTGCTGGCGCTCCTGGCGCTGCTCGGCCTGCTGGTGGCCAAGGCCGCCAGGGCGGCGGATGATTACCTGCCGCCCGAACAAGCCTTCCAGCTCAGCGGCCGCATGATCGATGCCCAGACCCTGGAGCTGAGTTATCGCATCGCCGATGGCTACTACATGTACCGGGACCGCTTTCACTTCAGCGCCGAGGGCGCCACGCTGGGGGAACCCCGGTTTCCGGAGGGTAAACGCAAGTATGACGAAAACTTCCAGAAGGAAGTCGAAACCTACCACCAGGCGGTGACCGTACGTATTCCGGTCAGCGGTGCAGTGAAGGATTTTGTCATTTCGGCCGTGTCGCAAGGTTGTGCCGACAAGGGCTTGTGTTATCCACCGATGACCTTGAAGCTGTCCCTGTCGCCCCAGGCCATCGGCCAGAGCGTCAGTCCGGTCGGTACGGGCGCTGAAGCGGTCGGCTCCGGTGGCAGTGATGTTGACCGCATCACCGCCGTGCTCAGGGCAGGCAAGCTGTGGCCTGTCCTCACGCTATTCTTCTTGTTGGGCATCGGCTTGTCCTTTACGCCCTGCGTGTTGCCGATGCTGCCGATTCTGTCGTCCATCATCGTTGGGCAGCAGTCGACGACGGGGGGCGGCCGGGGCCGCAGCTTCCTGCTTTCGGTGGATTACTCGCTCGGCATGGCGCTGGTCTATACCGCCTTGGGCGTAGCGGCCGGGATGCTGGGAGAAGGCCTGTCCGCCTACCTGCAGAATCCCTGGGTACTGGGTGCCTTCGCACTCCTGATGGCCGGACTGGCCTTGTCAATGTTCGATCTCTACACGCTGCAGGTTCCCGCTTCGCTGCAATCCAGATTATCCACAGCCTCTGGCGGCGGCAGTGGCAAATGGCTGGGCGTATTCCTGATGGGCGCGATCTCGGCATTGATCGTCGGCCCGTGCGTAGCTGCCCCGCTGGCCGGTGCGCTGCTCTACATCAGCCAGACCGGCAATGTCGTGCTGGGCGGTAGCGCCCTGTTTGCGATGGCGGCGGGCATGAGCGTGCCGCTGCTGCTGATCGGCGCCTCGGCCGGCACACTGCTGCCGCGTGCCGGGGCCTGGATGGATGCGGTCAAGCGCTTCTTTGGCGTGTTGATGCTGGGCACGGCGCTGTGGATGGTGTCGCCGGTCATCCCGGCCTGGCTGCAGGTGGCAGGCTGGGCCGCGCTGGGCATCGGCTATGGCGCCTTCCTGCTGTGGACGCGTCCGGCCGGATGGATGTCCCGCGCGCTCGGGCTGGCGGTGGTCACCCTGGGCTTGTTGCAGCTGGTCAGTGTCGCCACGGGTGGGCGCGATCCACTGACACCGCTGTCGCATCTGCGTGGACAGTCGGTCCCCGCAGGGGCTACCGACTTCGTGCGCATCCGTTCCGGTGCCGAGCTCGATGCCGCACTACAGCAAAATGCTGCCGGTGAGCGTCGTCCCGTCATGCTGGATTTCTATGCCGATTGGTGCGTGTCCTGCAAGGAAATGGAACGCTTCACCTTCAGCGATGCCCGCGTGAAGGAACGTTTTGGCCAGATGCTGCTGCTGCAGATCGACGTGACCGCCAACAATGCCGATGACCGCGCCATGTTGAAACGTTTCGATCTGTTCGGCCCGCCTGGCATCATGTTCTTCGATGCCGATGGCCGGGAACTGGCGCAGCGTCGTGTGATCGGTTATCAGGATGCAGACAAGTTCATTTCGACGCTACAGAACCTGTAATTGCTCATTGCATCACGTTATTTGAAAACCACTTTATAGTCGTTGGCCGCGGGCTGGCCTCGCGTTATAGTCAACCTTCCCGTTTTCACTCGTTCAACCAAGGAGACCATCATGACGCTGCGCCTGGGCGATACCGCACCGGATTTCGAGCAAGAATCCTCGATCGGCAAGATCAAATTCCACGACTGGGCGGGAGACTCCTGGGTCGTGCTGTTCTCGCACCCGGCCGACTTCACGCCGGTCTGCACCACCGAGCTGGGCCTGACCGCCAAGCTCAAGCCCGAATTCGACAAGCGCAACGTCAAGGCCATCGCCCTGTCGGTGGATGGTGCCGAGGCCCACAACCAGTGGATCAAGGACATCGAGGAAACCCAGCAGACCGTGGTCGGCTTCCCCATCGTGGCCGACGTGGACAAGAAGGTGGCGGGTCTGTACGACATGATCCACCCCAACCAGTCCGAAACTGCGACCGTGCGGTCGCTCTTCATCATCGACCCGAAGAAGAAGGTGCGCCTCATCATCACCTACCCGATGAGCACCGGCCGCAACTTCGACGAAGTGCTGCGCGTCATCGATGCCCTGCAACTGACCGACGGTTATACCGTGGCCACCCCGGGCAACTGGAAGGATGGCGACGACGTCATCATCCCGTTGTCGATCAAGGATGAGGAAGTCATCAAGCAGAAGTATCCCAAGGGCTACAAGTCGCCGCGTCCGTACCTGCGCATTACGCCGCAGCCGAACAAATAAGCCTGTTCCGCTGTACGGCCCGAAAGCGCTTCCGAGGGAGCGCTTTACGATGAGGCATGACAACCCCGTGTTTGCGAACACGGGGTTTTTTATGCGCAGAGGAATCGTACGTAGCTGGCCGAAGGTGCAATAGCCAAGCGTTCTGGCGAAGACTTGATAGAACGATTTCTAGGAGGTTTTTCGAGGGCCGTGGACCTTTTCACCGCTTCGGCTCCGCCTGCTGTCCTGAGCCTTATCGAGCGCAAACGATCTTGATAACGTATTCCGTTTCGCCAATTTGGAGACGGTATGGGAAGCAGGTCCATTTGCTGTGCAGTCGACACGACTGCAAACGCTGACGCGGGAGTCGGCGCTGGCAAAAACGATGGCGCTCGCAGCCAATGCTGAACGTCAAGCAAGCTGCAGCCCTCCCTGATTTGGTGGCGACGACCGCTGAGAAACTGACTGACCGCCATACGGATCAGTTGGCCTTCGGATGGCGTCGTCGGCCTGATCGCCTGGCCAACCCGGCGTTGGACTTCGCCGATCTTGTTGCTTACGACGACCGCATGCAGGCGTCATTGACCGCGCTGGTTCACCTGGGAGAGCCCGCACGGCAACACCTGCGCAAGCTCCTTGGCGAACCGGTGCGCAGCGCCGAGCTGTTCGCGGTGACCTGCTATGCACTGGCCACGCAGGATGCGGAGCTCTTCGACGCTGTCAGCGCACTGAGCACTGCGATCCCTGACTTGATGCCCGCGAGGGTGGCTGCGTTGCAGTGGGCACCGGACTCTGCGCTGCTGACATCGGCCATCGACTGCCTGTCCATGGCGCAGCAACTCAAACTGGTTGGTCTGCACAACCGCCAATGGCCCGACCTGGAGGAACGGGTACTGGCTTGTCTGCGGAGAACCTTCCGGAGATTCGCGCATGGCGATCACCATCAACGTCAACGGCCTGAGCCTGTGCCATCGCGGCAGTGGCGGGGTCAGCCACAACACGCTGCCCAATGTGTGCAAGACGCCCGACAAGGGCATCCCGGTGCCCTATCAGAACGAGGCCTACTCGCGCGACCTTACAAAGGGAACCGTCAGCGTGTTCGCCGACGGCGGCAACAGCATTGCCAAGGATGGTAGCCAATTCGCCAGGAGTGTGTTCGACGAAGCCGGGTCGATGGGGGGCGTGGTCTCCGGCACCCATTCGGCCGAGACCGACTGGATCAGCCACTCCTTCGACGTATTCTTCGAGGGCAAGCCCGCCTGTCGGCTCACCGACAAGCTGTTCATGAACCACCGCAACACGGTGAACATGGCCGGGCTGAAACAACGTGATTTGCCCAAGCCGGATCAGGATTTTTTCGACGAGATTTGCGAGCTGGCCTGCGAATGCTGGAATACCCACAAAAAAGACGGGCCGCAGCCGTTGCCAAAGGGGCATACGTTCCAGGAATGCATGCGCAAGAAAATCGATGACAAGTACTACGGCGGGCCGGCCAACGCCCGCAACGGTCGTTATCCCAAGTCCGATGCCCGCATGTGGCGTGAAGTGTCCTTCGACCGCGGCAACAACTGGGAAATGATCGGCAGCAAGTCCAACCCGGGCCTGCCCAGCTCGCAATACCCGTGGGCCGATTCACGCCGTCTGGACATCGCCCGTATCGGACCGGATGGCAAGGTAATCAAGATCTTCGATGTGAAGTTTGGCAAAGATACGCTCTCAGACGACGCGGCCGATGACTACCGCAGTATTGCCGAAAGGCATACAGGTAGCAAAAAGAACTTTGAGAAGTTCGAAGTTAATGAACGCTGTAACTGCGACGACGAGAATCCCCCTCAGCATCCAGTACCGGTCACCGCGTCCGAGCCGGAGAAAAGCCTCATCGACAAGTTTGGCGATGTGATCCACTCGACCACCGGTGTGCAGTTGACAGGAGGGCTATTGGTGCTCGCGCTGATCATTTCCGAAGCTACGCGGCTCTTCCCACCTCGCAATGCCATCCCCATCCCTTGACCCCATCCCGCACTATTAACCAGGAATAACTTCACATGGACATCAACCAAGCCATTACCGAACTTGTAGAACGAGAAGGCGGTATCTGCATTTTCGACAAGATTGCATTCCCTCTGCCCTACAACACCGATGCCGTCGCCTGCAAATTCGGCCTGGGGGCCGAGCTTTATATGGTGCCGACGGATCAGCCCGTGCTACGCCAGCGTGCTCTGGAATTCTTGGTGGATTATTGGAAGACTTTTCCGGACAAGGTAAACCGCTTTTTGGCCCGAGACACGAGACGGGCAGTCAAGTTCTCTGGCGACCCTCGCGGCCGTATTCAATCCGATATTGACCTTCCACCGCTAAATGGTTACGGCGCGGCGCTCATGGGCATGGTGGACATTGGCGTGAAGATTGACAATGTTAATCCGTACCGAGCCGATGTACTTGTCCGCCGCGCAGAACAACGCGAGCTTTCCTGTGTAACTGCTCATTTTCAAATCTGTAACGGCCAGGGCAAGACAAACTTCGACGTGCTGCTCGCTGCCACCCTGCGCTGGTGCGCTATTTGCCAGCCGGTACATGGTAGTGCAGGGTGTGCCTTCGTATTCGAGAACGACCAAAAGAGTGAGTACACCCAACAACTGTTCAAACGCTTTCCGGGGTTCGATTTCCAGGATGGAGGGTGGTTCGCCTTGGAGGCCCAAGACGTTCATTACCGCATCAAATGTGTGAACTGGCTGACCGTGCTATGTGATGCGCTGGTTGAAGAATTGGGAGGACGCGACAAGATGCGAGCGGCGCTGGAGCCGGTGTGCGAGGTGCACGACTACCCCGGCGGAGTGGTGATCCAGGCCGGAGCCTTTCCGCAGATCGGCGACACCTGGCGTGATGAGGTTCCGGAAGCCTACAGGTTGGTGGCCCGCTATACCAAAGCGATCCGGTTCGAAGCGTACCGCGAAGGTCTGTTCCGCGTCCCGCAGGGTCTGGACGACAATGAAGAAACCCTCGCATGGATTCGACGCTTCGATTGACTCGGCCTAGTCAGCCCGCCACCGCACGCGCAAATCCATCCACGAACAACCGCGCCACCGGCGACAGGAGCGTCCCGTGCCGTGTCACCAACTGATAGGGCTCGCTGCGCGTATGCAGCTTCAGCGGCAGGATGCGCGTCATGCCGAAGCGCGTGCAGAACTGCGCCACATCCACCGACAGCAGCGCCACGAAGTGCGGATTCTTCTGCAGCAGCGACAAGGTCGTGAAGGCCGAGGTGGTTTCCATCAGGTGCAGCGGGAAGCGCAGGTCGGCATCATGGAATTCGCGCTCCAGCGTCAGGCGCATGGGCATGTTGGCCGAATAGACCACCCAGCGCGAATCGGCCAGGTCGGCCAGTTGCAGGCTCTGTGCCCCGGCCAGCGGATGTTGCACGCTGGCTACCACAGCCAGCTCTTCGTCATGGATGTTGAAGGCGTCATACAGGTCCGGGCGCTGGCTGATGCTGGTGCGGCAGATCGCCAGGTCCAGCCGCCCCTGGTCCAGCAGGCGCAGCAGCCGCGCACTGGTGTCTTCGACAATTTCCACCGACAGCGTCGGATGCGCCTCCAGCAATTGCGTGAGCGCATCCGTCAAGAGCGGCACCGCGCCCATGATGGTACCCACCGCCAGCCGTCCACCGTGGCCTTGCATGATGGATAACATTTCTTCACGCAGGTGGGTCAGGTCGGTCTGGATCAGCCGCGCATAGCGGATCACGCAATGGCCCAGCTCGGTGGCCTCCAGTCCGCGATTGGTGCGGGTGAACAATTGCGCACCGAGCGTGCTCTCGATTTCCTGCAAGGCCTTGCTGGCGCCCGGCTGGGTCAGCGCTACCTGCTCGGCCGCCTTGAGCAGGGAACCATGGTCGGACAGCGCGATGAGCAGCCGCAACTGCCGCAGGTGCAGGCGCGAAGTGATGGAGGCCAGCGAGGGCAAGGTATTGTGCATGGAAGTGATCCCCAAAGAAGCCTCTAGTATGAGCGCTGGTTATACCCATATCAACAGCTCTCATTAGCCAAGTGCCCCTCGATAGCTTAGAGTCTGGCTTTCCAAAGCGGGACCCCATTGGGAAGCACCGGCTTCTGCAGGGTTTCGGAGCAAGCCCGCCGATGGCGGCCCCGGTGGAGACATCTATAAATCAAGGCTATGTAATGGCACTCATCAACTACATTACCCAGGTCCAGTTCGACTACGGCGCACTGGCGCTGCTGCAGCAGGAATGCGACCGCCTGGGCATCAAGAAGCCGCTGCTGGTGACCGACCCGGGCATCCGCAACGCCGGCCTGCTGGACAAGGTCCTGGGCCAGTTGAAGGAGGGTGCCGGCACCGTCGTCTACGACCAGACCCCGCCCAATCCCAACGAGGGTGCCGTGCGCGCTGCCGTGGCATTGTTCCGTGAGCATGGCTGTGATGGCATCGTGGCCGTCGGCGGCGGTTCCTCCATCGACCTGGCCAAAGGCGTGGCCGTGTGCGGCACCCACGAAGGCCCGCTGAAATCCTTTGCCCTCATCGAAGGCGGCCTGGCCAACATTACGGCCAAGACCGCACCGGTGATCGCCATTCCGACCACCGCCGGCACCGGCAGCGAAGTCGGCCGTGGCGCCATCCTGATCCTCGACGATGGCCGCAAGGTCGGCATCATCTCGCCGCACCTGGTGCCCAAGCTGGCCATCTGCGACCCCGAACTGACGTTGGGTCTGCCGCCGCTGATGACGGCGGCCACCGGTATGGATGCCATCGCGCACTGCCTGGAGACCTTCATGGCCCCGGCCTTCAACCCGCCTGCCGACGGCATCGCGTTGGATGGCCTGTGGCGAGCCTGGGCGCACATCGAGCGCGCTACCCGTGAACCGGGTGACCGCCAAGCGCGGCTGAACATGATGAGCGCCTCCATGCAGGGCGCCATGGCCTTCCAGAAGGGACTCGGTTGCGTACACAGCCTGTCGCACTCGCTGGGCGGCATCAATCCCAAGCTGCACCACGGCACCCTGAACGCGATCTTCCTGCCGGCCATCATCGCCTTCAACGAAAGCGCGCCCAGCATGGTCAAGGACAACAAGATGGCCCGCATGGCCCACGCCATGGGCCTGGCCAGCGGTGCCGAGATCGGCCCGGCAATCCGTGACATGAGCCGTCGCCTGGGCTTGCCCGCAGGGCTGCGCGAACTGGGCGTGAGCGAATCCCTGTTCCCTCAGATCATCAAGGGTGCCCTGGCCGACCACAGCCACAAAACCAATCCGCGCGAAGCCTCGGAACAGGATTACCTGAACATGCTGCAGCAATCCATGTGATGGCCGACAATGAACAGCGCGGGCAGGCTACTCTCGGCCTGCGGCGCATTTCCCCCTCAGCTGCCCCCGCCTCGCGCGGGCGCAGCTTTCTTGCCTGACCCGACCCCGGGCGGCATCAACGACACCAGCAGGAGCACAACGTGAGCGACAAGATCCTAGGACACAACTACATTGGCGGCCAGCGCAGCGGCCAGGGCGACGTCGCCCTGCACAGCGTGGACGCGACCACCGGCGCGCTCTTCGAGACGCCCTTCCTGACCGCCACCGAGCAGGAAGTCGCCGCCGCCGTGGATGCGGCCGAGAAGGCCTATCCGCTGTACCGCGCCATTGCCGCCGAACAGCGCGCGCTGTTCCTGGAAGCCATCGCCGACGAGATCGACGCCCTGGGCGAGGACTTCCTCGCCTGCGTGGCCCGCGAAACCGCCTTGCCGGCCACCCCGCGCCTGGCCGGTGAGCGCGCCCGCACCAGCGGTCAGATGCGCCTGTTCGCCAAGGTCCTGCGCCGTGGCGACTTCTACGGTGCCCGCATCGATACCGCCTTGCCGCAACGCCAGCCGCTGCCGCGTCCGGACATCCGCCAGTACAAGATCGGCGTGGGCCCGGTGGCCGTGTTCGGCGCCAGCAACTTCCCGCTGGCCTTCTCGGTGGCCGGTGGTGATACCGCTGCCGCCCTGGCGGCCGGCTGCCCGGTGGTGTTCAAGGCCCACAGCGGCCACCTGGTCACCTCCGAACTGGTGGCCAATGCCATCGAGCGCGCCGTCAAGAAGACCGGCATGCCGGCCGGCACCTTCAACATGATCTACGGTGATCGCGTCGGTGCCCAGCTGGTCAAGAGCGCCGGCATCCAGGCCGTGGGCTTTACCGGCTCGCTGCGCGGTGGCCGCGCCCTGTGCGACATGGCCGCAGCGCGTCCGCAGCCGATCCCGGTGTTTGCCGAGATGTCCAGCATCAACCCCATCATCCTGATGTCCGAAGCACTCAAGGTGCGCGGTGACGCCATCGCCAAGGACCTGGCCGGCTCCGTCACGGTCGGCGTGGGCCAGCTGTGCACCAGCCCGGGCCTGCTCCTGGGTGTGCGGTCGCCGGAACTGACTGCCTTCATCGAGAAGCTGTCGGCAGCCTTCGGCGGCAGCAATCCGGCCACCATGCTCAACAGCGGCGGCCTGACCCACTACAACGGCGGCGTCGCTCGCCTGACCCAGCTGCCGGGCGTGAAGGTCATCGCCACCGGCGGCACCAGCTACACCCAGGCCGTGCCGCACCTGTTCAAGGCTGATGCCGCGCTGCTGTTCTCCAAGGAAGCGCCGCTGGAAGAAGAAGTCTTCGGCCCCTCCACCGTGATCGTCGAGCTGGAAAGCCGTGAGCAACTGCTGGACTTCGCCGCCAAGATGAACGGCCAGCTGACCGCCACGCTGCAAGCCGAAATCGGCGACCTGCAAGGCAACCAGGACCTCATTGCCATCCTCGAACAGAAGGCAGGCCGCCTGCTCTTGAACGGCTTCCCGACCGGTGTCGAGGTGTGCGATGCGATGGTGCACGGCGGCCCGTATCCGGCCACGTCCGACGCCCGTGGCACTTCGGTGGGCACGCTGGCCATCGAGCGCTTCCTGCGCCCGGTGTGCTACCAGAACTACCCGGACGCGATGCTGCCGGCCGCACTGCAAAACGCCAACCCGCTGGGCCTGATGCGCCTGGTCGATGGCGAACAGACGCGCGCTACCGTCGGCTGATTGTCCGTACGCAAGACCGGACCGGCAAGGGACTGCCGGTCCCGCAAGACCTTCCCCGCACTCGATTGCGGGGTCGCAACAAGAACGACATTCCAAGACCCCTAGAGGAGGAGACCCCCATGACCGCATTCATCCGGCGCGCCGCGCTGTCGGCCGCCTGTGCCCTGCTGGGCGCAGCCACCCTGCCATCCGCTCACGCGGCGGGCGATACCATCAAGATCGGCTTCATCACCGACATGTCTGGCACCTATGCTGACTTCGACGGCCAGGGCGGTGTCGAAGCCATCCGCATGGCCATTGCCGATGCCGGCGGCACCATCAACGGCAAGAAGGTGGAACTGGTCTTTGCCGACCACCAGAACAAGGCCGACATCGCCGCCAACAAGGCCCGCGAATGGTTTGACCGCGACGGCGTGGACATGCTGGTGGGCGGCGTGAATTCGGCGGCCAGCCTGGCCATGGGCAAGGTGGCGGCCGAAAAGAAGAAGATCTTCCTCTCCGTCGGAGCCGGCACCACGCGCCAGACCAACGAGGAATGCAATGCCTACACCATCCAGTACGCTTACGACACCACGGCTCTGGCGCGAGGCACGGGCGCGGCCATCACGCGCCAGGGCGGCAAGTCCTGGTATTTCCTGACGGCGGACTATGCCTTTGGCACCTCGCTGGAAAAGGACACCAGCGACGTCGTCAAGAGCAATGGCGGCAACGTCGTGGGCGCGACGCGGGTGCCGCTGGCGACCTCGGATTTCTCGTCCTTCCTGTTGCAGGCGCAGTCGTCCAAGGCCCAGATCCTGGGCCTGGCCGTGGCCGGCGGTGACGTCATCAATGCCATCAAGGCCGCCAATGAATTCGGTGTGAACAAGACCATGAAGCTGGCCGGGCTGCTGATCTTCATCAACGATACCCATTCGCTGGGCCTGCAGCTGACCCAAGGGATGTACCTGACCGACGGCTGGTACTGGGACCTGAACGACCGGAGCCGCGCCTGGGCCAATCGTTATTTCCTGAAGATGAAGAAGATGCCCTCCATGTTCCAGGCCGGCGACGCTTCGGCCGTGGGCCAGTACCTGAAGGCGGTCAAGGCCGTGGGCAGTACCGATGCCGATCAGGTCATGGATTACCTGCGCAAGCATCGTATCGATGATTTCTTCACCAGCAATGGCGTGGTGCGTCCGGACGGCCGCATGGTGCACGACATGTACCTGATGGAAGTGAAGAAACCTTCCGAATCCAAGCGTCCCTGGGATTACTACAAGCTGGTGCAGACCATCCCCGGCGAGCAAGCCTACATGACCAAGGTCGAATCCAAATGCGCACTGTGGAAGTGAGCGCACCGACGTAATCAAATCAAGCCGGGTGGCGCGCGTGATGCCGCCGCCTGCCAGTTTTTGAGCAAGAAGTCTGATGTGGATCGGACCATGTTCAACGCATCCCGGGTGACCGGGGTGCGTTTTTTTTCGCCTGGGCGCCGATGGCTCAGGTGCGACGCGCCACTTGCGGGCGCATGGCCACACCCAGGCGATTCCAGGCGTTGATGATGGCGACCGCGAAGGTCAGGTTGGCGATCTCGGTATCGCTGAAATGCTCTTGCAGTTGGGCGAAGGCGGCATCTTCCTTGTCGGCGTCCTGCTGGTGCAGGTGGGTGAAGCGCTCGGCCCAGTTCAGCGCGGCGCGCTCGGCGTCGGTGAAGAAGGGGATTTCGCGCCAGGCCGCCAGGGTGTTGAGGCGCTGCTGGTCTTCGCCTTTCTGCAGCAGGTCATGGGAGTGCATGTCCACGCAGAAGGCGCAGCCGTTCAGTTGCGATACGCGCAGGAATATCAGTTCCAGCAGCTTGGGATCGACACCGCTCTGGTGGACCACCTCGCTGGCCTTGAGCAGGCCATTGAAGGCGGGTGCGGCGAGCTTGGCATGGGGCAGACGTTGCTTGAAGTCGGACATGAGGATTCTCCATCGGGGAAAAGGTGACAACGACGCCAATCGCCGCTGTTCCCCTTCTAGACGGAGTGGGCTCGCCCCTTGTGACAGATTCGATCAAAAATAAATGAAGAAATCTGAAAAATCTCAGGGCGGCGTGTTCTGCTGGACGATGGCGGCCAGCTTGTCGGGGTTGCGCACCACATAGATGGCGTGGATGCGCAGGCCATCCGATTCCAGCACTTGGGCTGATTCCAGCGCACCATCGACGTAGCGCAGCAAGCCCGGGCTGCCGTTGATCCAGGCCGCGCGATAGACGATGCGCCGGGCGAAGCGCCGCACGTTGGCGTAGTAGAGCCAGGAGATGCGCTCGCCACCGGCCAGCGGGTGCGGGAACGAGGCCACCTTGCCGCCACCGTCGCCGATCAGGCGCGCATCCTCGGCCAGCAGGCCCAGCATGGCCTCGCGCTGGCCGCTTTGCACGGCCTGCATGAATTTCTCCAGCAGCAGGGCGTGGGTTTCGCGCGTGACGGGGCTGGAAGCGGCGCGTACTGAGGTGCGGGTGATGCCATCGGCCTCCTGTCGCGCCAGCCGCTCGCGGGCGCGATGCACCAGCTGGCGGCAACTGGCTTCGGACTTCTGGAGGATGGCGGCGATGTCGGGGTAGTCGTTGTCAAAT
This sequence comes from Herbaspirillum sp. C7C8, assembly GCF_022627875.1. NCBI lineage: Bacteria > Pseudomonadati > Pseudomonadota > Betaproteobacteria > Burkholderiales > Oxalobacteraceae > Herbaspirillum > Herbaspirillum sp. C7C8. The sequence goes on along the minus strand of NZ_JABXGG010000014.1, from coordinate 26,914 downwards.
ACTTCACGTAGCAGGAAAGCCGCGCGTTCCTCGGGCTTGAGGCGCTCCAGCAGCAGCAGGTAGGCGAAGGAAACGTCACTTTGCTGTTCCAGCAGGGCTTCCGGCGAGGGGGCCAGGCGGGCCGCGCCGAACAGGTCGATCTCCGGCGCCGGTTCGGCCAGGCCCACCAGCGGCTCCGGCAGCCAGTGGCCGACGTAGTGCTGGCGCTCCTGCTGCAGCTGGCGCAGGCGGTCGATGCACAGGCGCGTGACCACCGTGACCAGCCAGGCTTCGGCCGAGTTCAGGACCGACTTGTCCTGGGCATGCCAGCGCAGCCAGGCGTCCTGCAGGACGTCGTCGGCCTCGCTGCGCGAGGCCAGCATGCGGTAGGCCACGCCGAACAGGCGTGGCCGCAGCTGTGTGAACAGGGCGAGTACGGGATCGTCGGTCATCGGCCGGGCCTGGGGTGGCAGAGGGATCAGCCTTGCTTGAGCTTGCGTGCGATGTCCAGCGCGAAGTAGGTCAGCACGCCATCGGCGCCGGCGCGCTTGAAGGCCATCATCGCTTCCATCATGGTCTTGTCGTGGTCCAGCCAGCCGTTCTGGGCGGCGGCCTTGATCATGGCGTATTCGCCGCTGACCTGGTAGGCGAAGGTGGGCACGCGGAATTCATCCTTCACGCGGCGCACGATGTCCAGGTAGGGCATGCCGGGCTTGACCATGACCATGTCGGCGCCTTCCTGCAGGTCCAGCGCCACTTCGCGCAGGGCTTCGTCGCTGTTGGCCGGATCCATCTGGTAGGTGGATTTGCTGCCCTTGCCCAGGTTGGCGGCCGAGCCGACGGCGTCGCGGAAGGGGCCGTAGAAGGCCGAGGCGTACTTGGCCGAGTAGGCCATGATGCGGGTGTAGATGTGGCCTTGGGCCTCCAGCATGGCGCGGATGGCGGCGATGCGGCCGTCCATCATGTCCGAGGGGGCCACCACGTCCACGCCGGCATCGGCCTGGGTTTGCGCCTGCTTGACCAGCAGCGCGATGGTTTCATCGTTGAGGATGTAGCCGCTCTCGTCGAGCACACCGTCCTGGCCGTGGCTGGTGTAGGGGTCCAGCGCTACGTCGCACAGCACGCCCAGTTCGGGGAAGCGCTCCTTGAGCGCGCGCACCACGCGCGGCACCAGGCCGTCGGGGTTGGTGGCTTCGATGCCGTCAGGCGTCTTCAGGGCCGGATCGATCACCGGGAACAAGGCCAGCACCGGCACGCCCAGCTTGACGCATTCCTCGGCCACCGGCAGCAGCGCATCCAGCGACAGGCGCTCCACGCCCGGCAGCGAGGCCACGGGCGTGCGCAGGTTCTGGCCTTCCTGCACAAAGACTGGATAGATCAGGTCGGCGCTGGTGATGACGTTTTCGGCCATCAGGGCGCGCGAGAAGGCGTCGCGGCGCATGCGACGCATGCGCAGGGCAGGGTAGCCGGCGTTGGAACTGAAATCGGTCAAGGACATAGGTCAGCTTTCAAAAATTAGATGTTATTTGAGGCGATCTTGGAATTATTTCGAGACAAATATCGCTATCTTCGGAGATTTGATTCCTTTGATTGCAAATCCGCCCAAATTTCCGCGACTTACATTATCTTGGCTGCAGGTGATTTTTTCACCTCCCGCTTCCCCTTCCCTCCCTGAGCGGGGCTGATCGCGCAAGCGAAAAGCGTTCTTCCCCGGAGAATTTCCCTGTTCTCCGGGGTTTTTTTATTCATGCGTTGTACTCCGTTTGCAGGGATTCTGCCTTGTCGGCGATCAGGCTTGCGGGGTTTCGGGCTGGGTCCCGCCTTTTCCTTCACCTTGGGCCTGGTCCACCGGTGTGGCGGCGTCGTTGAGACCGGCCAGTTCAAGGATCTTGTCGTTGGCTTCTTCGAGACCGATGCGCTTCAAGGCCGAGAACAACTGGGCCGTGAAGGGGAAGGGCTGGCCATTCTCATCCACATAGCTGCTCAGGTAGGTCTGGGCCTGGCGCAGGGCATTGGTGGATTCGTTGCGGTTGAGCTTGTCGGCCTTGCTCAGGATGCAATGGATGGGTTTGCCGGTGGGGGCGAACCACTCGATCATCTGGATATCCAGATCGGTGAAGGGGCGCCGCGAATCGACGATCATCACCAGTGCCGCCAGCTGTTCGCGCTGGCGCACGTAGTCACCCAACAAGGCTTGCCAGTGATGCTTGGCCGAGCCGGACACTTCTGCATAGCCGTAACCGGGCAAGTCCACCAGCATGGCGCGGATCTCGTCGGGGCGCGCCTCGTCATTGCGGTGCTGGCCCACATGGGCGCCGCCCAGCGAGAAATAGTTGATGTGCTGGGTACGTCCCGGCGTCTTGGAGGCAAAGGCCAGGCGCTTCTGGTTGCACAGCACGTTGATGGCGCTGGACTTGCCGGCGTTGGAACGGCCGGCGAAGGCGATTTCCGGCACACTGGTCTTGGGCAGGTCCCGCAGGTGATTGACGGTGGTGAAGAAACGGGCTTGCCAAAGTTGCGACATGGTGGGGGGAAATCCGAAAGAGGAGGGAAAAACGCGGAGAAGCTATTGTACAATGGCCCGAAACCCAACGCCTCGTTGACGCCAGGCAAGCAAAAAATATGGCGGCCGTTGGAGACAGGTCAAACAACAGGCATTTGGGCAGGGGGCAGCCAGCCGCCGAACGGGCAAAATCTCTCAATTCCACAATAAGTATTAGGGTGACGAATGAACCGTGCCTTTTCCCCACTGTTGTATACCGTTCTTGCTGCCGTGCTGGCAGTGTCCTCGGCGGCCCATGCGGCCGATGACAAGAAAGCCCCGATCAAGGCCGACCCGGCCAAGGGGGAAGCCCTCTACACCAATGGCGACAATGCCCGCAACATCGTGGCCTGCGTGTCCTGCCACGGCGCGGCCGGCAATTCGACCATCACCCAGAATCCCAAGCTGGCGGGCCAGCACGAGGCCTACATCGCCAAGCAGCTGCTGAACTTCCGCACGCCCGAGCGCAACAATCCGGTGATGTCACCGATGGCCAAGGCGCTCTCGGATGAAGACATCCACAACATCGCCGCCTACCTGGCAGCCCAGGCACCCAAGCCGGGCGCGGCCAAGAACAAGGACACCATCGACCTGGGCAAGCACATCTGGCGCGCCGGCATCGCCGCCAAGAACGTGCCGGCCTGTGCCGGCTGCCACAGCCCCAACGGCGCCGGCATCCCGGCCCAGTATCCGCGCCTGGCCGGCCAGCACCAGGACTACACGGTGGCCCAGCTGACCAACTTCCGGGGCGGTGCCCGGTCCAACAGCGTCCAGATGAACGCCATCGCCGATCGCCTGTCGGACAAGGAAATCAAGGCCGTGGCCGACTACATCGCCGGCCTGAAGTAATCAGGCACCGCCGCCAGACGGTGCGGGTCAGGAAAGGGGCGGCCGACGTGCCGCCTTTTTTCATGTGGATTGACGTACATCGTAGTGCCGGGGCGCCGTTGCACGGCATGATGGCCTTTGGCCGGACCAGATAAGCGTCCCGGCATACCCGGGTTACGCAGGCGCGTATCACGGACTTTCTCCCGGAGCGGTAGAATTCCGGGTTCGCATCGCTTTGCCTGCTGGCAAGGAGATCCCCCCAAGGTAAGCGGAACCGGCAGGCCCGGTCCGGTAAGGCAGGAATATGACGACGGGCAGCAGTACCCAAGGAATCCAGATCAGGACCCGCCAGCGCTGGCTGGGCGAGGCCGTGGAACTGATCTCATCGATGCGCTTTGCGATCAGCCTGCTCACGCTCATTGCCATCGCCTCGGTGATCGGCACCGTGATGAAGCAGAACGAACCCATGCCCAACTACGTGAACCAGTTCGGCCCGTTCTGGTTCGAGATCTTCGGCAAGCTGGGTTTGTATGCGGTGTATTCGGCCTGGTGGTTCCTGCTGATCATGGGTTTCCTGGTGCTGTCGACCTCGCTGTGCATCGCCCGCAACGGCCCCAAGATGCTGCGCGACATCAAGAGCTGGCGCGACAACGTACGCGAGCAGTCACTGCGCAATTTCCATCACAAGCATGAGTGGACCACGGCCGAAGCGCCGGCCGACGCCGCTGCCCGGCTACGGCGCCAGGTGGGCGCGCGCGGCTACAAGACCAGGCTGGCCGACAAGGAAGGCGGCATGCTGCTGGCGGCCAAGCAGGGGGCGGCCAACAAGTGGGGCTACATCTTCGCCCACGCCGCCATCGTCATCATCTGCCTGGGCGGCCTGCTCGATTCGGACTTGCCGATCCGCTTCCAGCAATGGTTCTACGGCAAATCGGCCTTTGCCGGCAATGGCATCATTTCCGAGATTCCCGAACGCTATCGCCTGGGCCTGAACAATCCGACTTTCCGTGGCAACACCTTGATTCCGGAAGGTTCCAGCAGCAGCACCGCCATCATCCCGCAGAAGGATGGCGTGATGATCCAGGACCTGCCCTTTACCATCCAGTTGAAGCGCTTCATCATCGACTTTTACTCGACCGGCATGCCCAAGCTCTTCGCCAGCGAAGTGGTGGTGCGCGACCACGAAACCGGCAAGGAGACCGCCGCCACCATCAAGGTCAACGAACCGCTGATCTATCACGGTGTGGCGATCTACCAGTCCAGCTTCGAGGACGGCGGCAGCAAGCTCAAGCTGGTTGCCTATCCGATGCGCGGCGGTAGCAACAGCCACTTCGACCTGTCCGGCGAAGTCAACGGCAGCACGCCGCTGCCGGCGGGCATGGGCGATTACACCATCGAATGGAGCGGTTTCCGTCCGTTCAACGTGGAGAACATGCAGGCGGCCGCTTCCGGCCAGACGTCGGGCCCGACTGCGGGCGATGCCCGTGCGGTCAATGTCGGCAAGAGCGTCAATGGCGGCTTCATCGCCGATCTCGACAAGCATCTCGGCTCCGGTGCCAAGAACGCCAACAGCAAGGACTTCAAGAATGTCGGTCCGAGCGTGCAATACAAGCTGCGCGACAAGACCGGGCAGGCGCGCGAATATTTCAACTACATGCAGTCGCTGCCCATTGATGGCGCCGACGTCTTCCTGGCCGGCATGCGCGAGCAGCCCGACCAGCCGTTCCGCTACCTGCGCATTCCCGCCGATGACAACGACAGCGTGGCCGAATGGATGCGCCTGCGCGCCGCCCTGGCCAATCCCTCCCTGCGCGAGGAAGCGGCGCGCCGCTACGCCCGCCAGGCCATCAGCAACGGACGCGACGCTTCACCCGTGCTGCGCGAGCAACTGGAGCAGTCGGCCCTGCGCGGCCTGAGCATCTTTGCCGGTGACGGCAAGGTCTCCGGCTACATCGCCGTGACGCGCTTCCTGGAGCAACTGCCAGCCGCCGAACAGGAAAAGGCCGCCGACATCTTCATGAAGATCCTCAACGGCAGCATGTGGGAGTTGTGGCAAGCCGCGCGCGCCCAGGATGGTCTGGGCCCGGTGAGCAGCGACGAGAAACATGGCCGCTATCTGCAACTGGCCATCAATGCCCTGGCCGATGCGGCCTTCTACCCGGCGCCGGTGTTCCTGCAACTGACCAGCTTCCAGGAGATCAAGGCCTCGGTGCTGCAGGTGACGCGCTCGCCCGGCAAGAAGGTGGTCTACCTCGGTTGCCTGTTCCTGGTGCTGGGCGTGTTCTCGATGCTGTACATTCGTGAACGACGCCTGTGGATCTGGATCAAGCCCGGCCCCGAGGGGCAGGGCAGCCAGGCGCTGCTGGCCATGAGCACGCAGCGCCGCACGCTGGACTTCGACAAGGAATTCGAACAGATGAAGGGTCGTCTGACCGGTGCGGGACCATCCGCCCCAGGTCCCTCGGCCTAGATCCCTCATGCCGCCGGGCTCCGGCGGGAACCCCCGGCGCGCGCAGCATGGTCCGGGACAGCAGCATTGGAGAACGCAATGGAATTGACTCAAGCAAACCAGGCCTACGAGCAAGAGCAAGGCTATTTCCGGCGCCTCGGCATCGTCGACTGGATCTATGCCGCCGCGCTGGTGGCAGCATCGCTGTATGCCTTGGGACGCTTCGGCGGCTACATGGACTATTACGAGAAGGCCGTGCTGCTGCTGGCCGCTCCCACCTTCGCCGGGCTGGGCTGGCACTGGAAGCCGGTACGCCTGCTGATGCTGGTGATCGCGGTGCTCTCGCTGGGTGCCATTGCCATGTATGGTGGCGCGCTGGAAATGGCCGACAAGAAATTCTTGCTGAAATACCTGCTCTCCAGTCAGTCCGCCATCCTCTGGATGAGCGCGCTGTTTTGCCTGTCCACCCTGTTCTACTGGGGCGGCCTGGCCACCACCGCCGGCACCGGCAGCGCGATCGGTTCGCGCCTGTGCTGGTCCGCCGTGGTGCTGGGCTTCACCGGCATGATGGTGCGCTGGTATGAGTCCTACCTGATCGGTGCGGATGTGGGCCACATCCCGATTTCCAATTTATATGAAGTTTTCGTCCTGTTCTGCCTGATCACGGCGCTTTTCTACCTGTACTACGAAGAACGTTACGCAACGCGCCAGCTCGGCGCCTTCGTGCTGACGGTCATCACGGCGGCGGTGGGTTTCCTGATGTGGTATACCGTGTCCCGGGATGCGGCCGAGATTCAGCCGCTGGTGCCGGCCCTGCAGAGCTGGTGGATGAAGATCCACGTACCGGCCAACTTCATCGGCTACGGCACCTTTGCCCTGGCTGCCATGGTGGCGGTGGCCTATCTGCTGCGCGAGCGAGGTATCCTGGCCGACCGCCTGCCCACGCTGGAGGTGCTCGATGACGTGATGTACAAGGCCATTGCAGTCGGCTTTGCATTCTTCACCATCGCCACCATCCTCGGTGCACTGTGGGCGGCCGAGGCTTGGGGGGGATACTGGTCCTGGGATCCGAAGGAAACCTGGGCCCTGATCGTCTGGCTCAACTATGCGGCCTGGCTGCATATGCGCCTCATGAAGGGCCTGCGTGGGCGGACCGCAGCCTGGTGGGCGCTGGTAGGCTTGCTGGTGACGACCTTCGCCTTCCTGGGCGTGAACATGTTCCTCTCGGGCCTGCATTCCTACGGCGAACTTTGATGGCGTCGGCGGCTCCTTGAAGAGGGCGGCCCCCGCCTTCTGAATCACAAGGAGCAACGATGAAGCACCCCTCTGCCGCGCCGGAACTGGTCATCTTCGACTGCGACGGCACCCTGGTCGACAGCGAAGTGGTGGCCGCGCGTGCCTGGTCCGAATATGTCGCCGGGTATGGCGTCGTACTCAGTCCCGAGGAAGCGCTGGCGCGCTTTCGCGGGGTGAGCATGAAGTGGTGCATCTCGCATATCGAGCAATTGAGCGGCCAGGCCCTGCCGGGGCATTTCGAGCAGGAGTTGCGCGCGCGCATGGGCGTCATGCTGGAACGGCACCTGCAACCCATCAGCGGTGCCCTGGAGATGGTGGAGCAGCTGCATCTACCCTTCGCCCTGGCCTCCAATGCCCCGCATCACAAGATCGAGCTGTGCCTGCGGGTCACCGGCCTGCTGCCGCATTTCGCCGGCCGTATCTTCAGTGCCTACGACGTGCAGCGCTGGAAACCCGATCCTGCCCTGTTCCTGTTCGCCGCCGAACGCCTGGGGGTGGCCCCGCAGCGCTGCGCGGTGGTGGAAGACAGCCTGCCGGGCGTGCAGGCCGGACTGGCAGCGGGCATGAAGGTGATCGCCCTGCAGGAGCATGGCGTGCATCCGGAGATGCCGGAGGAGGTGGCGGTCATCACCCATCTGGCGCAGTTGCGTGCGCAACTGGGCTGACCGCAGGGACAGTTCCCGCTGCGCCCGATTTCGGTAAGATCAGCAAGAAACTTCATCCAACGGTTCCCATGCTCCGCTCCCTAGACCGCGAACGGCAAATCATCCATTGCGACCGCGCCATTGAAGTGCGTCCGCTGGGCCTGCGCGAGGCCCCGGCGCTGTATGACGCAGTACACCAGTCGCGCGCCGCCATCAGCCAGTGGGAAGCCTGGTGCACGCCCGAATACGGCCTGCTGGATGCCAAGCTGTTCCTGCAACGTTCCATCGAGCAATGGCATGTTCACGCGGCCTACGACTTCAACATCATCGATCGCAGCAACGGCCTGGTGATCGGCTCGGTGGCCATCAACCAGGTCAGCCAGCTGCACCAGATGGCCAACCTGGGCTACTGGGTGCGCGAGGGTTATACCGGGCGTGGCATTGCCGCCCTGGCCGCGCGGGCGGCGGCGGCCTTCGCCTTTTCCCGGGCCGGACTGACCCGGCTTGAAATCGTGGCCCAGGCCGGTAACCTGCGCAGCCAGCGGGTGGCCGAGAAGGCTGGAGCCACGCTGGAATGCCTGGCCCGCAATCGCCTGGTCTTTCATGGCGAACCACGCGATGCGAAGATTTTTTCACTGGTGCCGGCCGACCTGGGGCTGCTCGTTCCTGTGCATCCATGAACCGTCACGGCGCCAGACCCTCCAGCAGTTGAGTCATTCTTCGTCGCTTTTTTGTCGCGAAAACTGAAGGACGATACGTTTCGCAACACTTTTTTTTCTCTATTTTTGTTGAGTAAAAGCGCACGACGCGGAGCAATCTGACAGCGCCGTCAGCCTTGATGGATGCGGGTTTGCGCCGTTTGTGCACAGCCGCAAAGGATTGTTTCACGCAAGTAATTTCAATTTGGCTGACAAAATACTGACTTTTCGCGTATTCCAAAATGCGGTTCGGGCGTTACATACCTAAAGCGCTGTCAAGAAACGTAGCGCTTGTGTATCTGGAGCAGTCTCCCGGAATCAAGTTGGCAGGCAACATCTTCCGGGGCGCTGCGTGTTCTTCCGAACAACAACTCAGGATGGAAGAACGTTGAGCGTCAGCGACGTAAGAGGAAATACGATGCAAGCCATACAACGCAACAAGACCACGAACAATAACCACGCCGGCCGCGCCGCCCAGCAATACGTCATGGGCGGGGACGCGCGCAGTTCCCGTCTGGCCAAGCGCCTCAAGGGCGCCGAAGCCGCCCGTCAGGACGATGACTGCAGTGCGCGTTACGACAAGATCTCCAAGCAGATGGATGACGCGCTCGAAGGCGGTTCGCCGCAGCGCTTCAAGCGCCCCAAGATGGAAAGCGACATCATCGCGCGTTGAGGCAGGTCGGATTCAGGCGGTTTGCAGCCCGGATCCCTGTGAATCCCCGCGTGATAAAAAAACAGCCGGAGGCATGTCTGCTCCGGCTGTCATTTTCTTGGCTTTACTTGTGCAGTGAGGATTGGTGAATCTCCCGCCCGGATTGAGGCGCGGGAAAGGCCTGCCTACAGGCTTTCCTCGCGCGGGTCCCGCGCCAGCAGCCGGGCCACCATGTCCTGCACCGATACCCCGTCGAACAAGGCCGCCGCCACCGCATCGGTGATCGGCATCTCGATCCCTTTTTCGTGCGCCAGGGCGCGCACGGCCTGTGCGCAGCGGACTCCCTCGGCCACGTGACCCAGTTCGGCGACGATATCTTCCAGCTTCTTGTTCTGTGCCAACCCGAGTCCCACGCGCCGGTTGCGCGAGAGGTCGCCGGTGCAGGTGAGGATCAGGTCGCCCACGCCCGATAGTCCCATGAAGGTTTCTGCACGCCCACCCAGCGCTACGCCGAGTCGGGTGATTTCGGCCAGGCCGCGGGTGATCAAGGCGGCGCGGGCGTTCAAGCCCAGTTGCAGGCCGTCGGCCACGCCGGTGGCGATGGCCAGGATGTTCTTGACCGCGCCACCGATCTCCACGCCCACCAGGTCATCGCTGGAATAGATGCGGATGTTGTTGCCGTGCACGGCTGCGACCGCGCGTTCGCACAGGGCCGCGTCGGCACCGGCGATGGTCAGTGCGCAGGGCAGGCCGCGCGCCACTTCCTGGGCAAAGGAGGGCCCGGAGAGTACGCCGGCGGCCAGCGTCGAACCCAGTACTTCCTGCACCACCTGATGCGGCAGCAGGCGCGTACCTTCTTCCAGTCCCTTGCACAGCCAGACCAGGTTGGGGATGGGATAGGCGCGCAATTGTCCGGCCAGCTCACGCAGGCCCGACACCGACGAGGCCGCAATAAGCAGCGAATCTTCAGGCTCGTCGCAGACGTGCCGCACGGCGGCATCGAAATCCGAACTCACCGTCAGTTCAGGCGGCAGCGCAAATCCCGGCAGGTACAGACTGTTCTCGCGCTGCAGGCTGGCGTGCTGCATGGCCTGGGCATTGCGTCCCCACAGCACGACCTGGTGCTTGCGGGCCAGGGGAATGGCCAGCGCAGTACCCCACGCGCCAGCGCCCAGAATGGAGATCTTCATTGTCGCTGCTTCTTCGCTCAATCGCCCCAGACCTCGCCGGCCTTCACGAAGCCGCTCTGGCCATCGCGGTGGCGCACCTTGACCCAGCCATTGTTGGGACTTTCCAGCATCTCCAGCAGGACCGACTTGTCGGCGGTGAAGACCACCGGGCTGCTCTCATCGGCGGCGCCGAAGATGCGCGCATTGGCCACCGAGACCACCAGCATGCGCTTGGGCGTGAGCGCCTTGGAGGAGATCCAGGACAGCGTACCGGCGGCATCCCGTACCTTGCTCCATTCACCGTAGGTCAGCACCACCTCGACCGGCATGCCGCGCGGCGCCACGTAGACGCGCCGACCCTTTTCGGAGGGCGCGTCGTACATGATGGCAGGCGAGGCGCCGACCGACTTGAAGTCCAGGGCCAGGGCGTCCTTGGCCATGAAGGCGCCGAGCAGGGTAGCGCAAAGAATCAGGGGAAGGCGTTTCATCGTGAAGGTCTCCGCAGAAGGGAAAGCGCCGCAGCACAGGCTGCGGCGGCTTGTTGTCGTACCGGGCTGCCGCCGGGGATGCGGGGCGCCCGGCAGGCGGACAGCGGGTGAAGTCCGATCAGTTGACGGCGTTGGAGCCGTTGTTGACCAGGGTGGCGCCTTGCTGCTCGGCCAAGGCCTGCAGGCGTTGCTGGTAGAACACCTCGAAGTTGATCTCGGCCAGGTGCACCGGCGGGAAGCCGGCGCGGGTAATGGCGTCGGCGATGTTGGCGCGCAGGTACGGATAGATGATGTTGGGGCAGCCGATGCCAAGCAGCGGGTCCAGCTGTTCAGCGGGCACGTTGCGGATCTCGAAGATGCCGGCCTGCTTGCCCTCGACCAGGAAGGCCACCTTGTCCTTGACCTTGGCGGTGACGGTGATGGTCACGGTCGATTCGAACACGCCTTCAGCCAGCGCTTCGGCGCCGACGTCCACCGACACTTCGATCGAAGGCGCTTCCTGTTCCAGGAAGATGGCCGGGGAATTCGGCTGTTCCAGCGACAGATCCTTCAGGTACACGCGCTGGATCTGGAAAACGGGTTGCTGTTGGGCTTCTTGGTTCTGTTCCGACATGGATCTCTTTCAGGTTCGGTGAATCGATAGGGGGAGTTTGCTGCCCTGGCATCAAGCCTGCAGCAGCGGGTCCAGCTTGCCGGCGCGGTCCAGCGCGCTCAGATCATCGAAGCCGCCGACATGGGTGTCGCCGACATAGATCTGGGGCACGGTGCGGCGGCCGGTCTTTTGCATCATCAGCTCACGCTGCTGAGGGTCGAGATCCACGCGGATCTTCTCGATCTGCGTGATTCCCTTGCTGGCCAGCAGACGCTCGGCCATCATGCAGTACGGGCACACGGCGGTGCAGTACATGGTTACGGAAGCGCTCATTTGGCCTCCTTGGTGGTCAGCGGCAGGCCCTGGCCCTGCCAGGCGGCGATGCCGCCGTTCAGGCCGTAGACCTCGGTGAAGCCGGCCTTCTTCAGCGAAGCCTCGGCGCGGTTGGCCTGGGTGCCGGTCTGGCAGACCACGATGACCGGGCGGGCCTTGAGCTTGTCGAGCTCGCCGATGCGCTGCGGCAACTCTTTCAGGGGGATGTTGCGGGCGTCGCGCAGGTGGCCGGCGGCGAATTGCTCGGCCTCACGCACGTCCAGCACCAGTACCTTGCCCTGGTTGAGCATCTGCGTGGCCTGCAGCAGGCTCAGCTTGTTGCCGCGCTGCTGCAGGTAGGGAACCAGCAGCGCACCGCCGGAGACCAAGGCCAGGGCGATCAGGAAAATATTGTCGATGATGAATTTCACGGCAGTCCAATGAGTTTACTGAATCCCGGCATTATAAAATAGAAGCATTCGCGGTTTGCATTCGGACCGAACAGTCTAGTCTACGGCTTGTATCCGGTTTCGCGTAGTCGATCTTTAGGGCAGCCGCAGCGGTTTATCCATCATCAATCTAGTCCTGCTATGTACAAAATCGTATTCATGCGCCACGGCGAATCGACCTGGAACCTGGCCAACCGCTTCACCGGCTGGGTCGATGTCGACCTGACCGAGAAGGGCGTGGCCGAAGCCCGCCAGGCCGGCAAGCTGCTCAAGGAAGCCGGTTTCTCCTTCGACCTGGCCTATACCTCAGTGTTGAAGCGCGCCATCCGCACCCTCTGGACCACGCTGGACGAAATGGACCAGATGTACATCCCGATCAAGAACGACTGGCGCTTGAACGAACGCCACTACGGCGCCCTGCAAGGCTTGAACAAGGCCGAGACCGCCGCCCAGTATGGCGACGAGCAGGTGCTGGTCTGGCGCCGCAGCTACGACACCCCGCCCAATCCCCTGACCCCGGGCGAAGAGCGCGACGCGTTTGGCGATGCCCGCTACGCCGGTCTCTCGCGCGAGCAGGTGCCGCTGACCGAGTGCCTCAAGGACACCGTGGCCCGCGTGCTGCCGGCCTGGAATGACGCCATCGCCCCGGCCATCCGCGCCGGCAGGCAGATCATCATTTCGGCCCACGGCAACAGCCTGCGTGCCCTGATCAAGTATCTGGACGGCATCAGCGATGACGATATCGTCGGCCTGAACATCCCCAACGGCCAGCCGCTGGTCTATGAACTGGATGCCGACCTCAAGCCCATCAAGAGCTACTATCTGGGCGACCAGTCCGCCATCGAGGCAGCCCTCAAGGCGGTGGCCAATCAAGGGAAGTCGAAATAAAACTGCGTTTCTCCAGCAAGACGCCGGCCGCACAGGCGGCGTCCCTTACCGTCAAGTGCATTCCACCGGCGCGTTCGGCCCTGTTGTCGGGCGCGCCGCGAGTCGTTGTGCGCCTGCTCTCGGCGCTGGCGGCGGGTATGCTGCTGTGCGCTGCGGTGCAGGGCCAACCGCTCACCGAGCGCACTCGGCAGAAGCAGGCCGCCGAGAAGGAGCAGGCCGACCTGCAACAACGCCTCACCGCGCTCAAGCGCGATATCGACCAGACCGAAACCGCCAAGGACAATGCCGCCGACGCGCTGGCGGCCTCGGAACAGGCCATTTCCAAGGCCAATCGTTCACTGCGCGATCTGGCACAGGAACAGCAGGCCACCGAAGCACGCCTGGCGCAACTGGTCAAGCAGTTGAACGAACTGACCGTGTTGGTCAACGCCCAGCAGGCGCAGCTCTCCAGGCTGCTGCGCGAGCAATACGTAGCCGGCAATGAGGACCGCATCAAGCTGCTGCTCTCCGGTGACAATCCCAATCGCATCAACCGCGAGCTGCAGTACATGGGCTATGTCTCGCAGGCCCAGGCCAGGCTGATCGACACCCTGCGCGCCAACCAGCAGGCGATTCGCGCCAACAAGGCCGACACCCAGAACGCCAAGTTCGAACTGGAAGAAATCGCCCAGGAAGAACTGGAGCAGAAGAAAGTGCTGGAACGCGAAAAGGGCCGTCGCCAGGCCCTGTTGACGCAGCTGTCCACCAAACTCAATGCCCAGCGCCAGCAAGCCGGCCATCTCGAGCAGGACCAGCGGCGTCTGTCCAGCCTGGTGGACAAGCTGGCGCAGATCATCGAGCAGCAGAAAAAGGCCGAAGCCGAAGCCCGCGAGAGACGTCGTCAGGAACAATTGGCCAAAGCCAGGGCCGAACGCGAGAAGCGTCTGGCCGAACAGCGCGCCCGCGCCGAGAAGCGCGCCGCCGAAGCGGCCCGGGCCGCCAGGGAAGGCAAGCCGGCACCAAAGATGCCCGATCCGGCCGACGCCATCGATGATGACGAACCGCCGCAACAGGCCTCACTGGGCCGCAACGATACCCTGCCCGAGCTGCAGGCGGACAATTTTGGCAAGCCCTTTGCCAGCCTGCGCGGACAATTGCACCTGCCGGTCAAGGGTGAACTGATGTCGAAATTCGGCTCCCGTCGCGGCGACGGACCGGCCAGTCGTGGCCTGTTCATCCGCGCCCCTGAAGGGGCCGAAGTGCGCGCGGTGGCGGCAGGACGGGTGGTCTTCGCGGATTGGCTGCGCGGGTTTGGCAATCTGATCATCGTGGACCACGGCAACCAGTACATGACGATTTACGGCAACAACCAGTCGGTATTGAAACGCGCCGGCGACCTGGTCAAGGCCGGGGAAACCATCGCCACTGCAGGCAACAGCGGCGGTAATGAGCAATCGGGTTTATACTTTGAAATGCGGTATCAAGGCCGCGCATTCGACCCACAGGGGTGGGTAACTTCTAGGTGACACATGGGCAGCAAACTCAAGAATATCAGTTTGATCGGTTTGGGCATGGTGGCTGGAGCCACTGCGATGATTCAGTTCGACGCCATCGCGCAAAAGAATGCAACGGCGTCGCTGCCCCTGGAGGAGCTGCGCCAGATGGCCGACGTATTCGGTCTCATCAAATCGGATTACGTCGAGCCGGTCGATGACAGGAAGCTGCTGACCGAAGCCATTTCCGGCATGGTCTCCTCACTCGACCCGCACTCCGCCTATCTGGACAAGAAGGCCTACAAGGAGCTGCGCGAAGGGACCATGGGCAAGTTCGTGGGCCTGGGCATCGAGGTCGGCATGGAGGACGGCTATGTCAAGGTCATCTCTCCAATCGAGGATTCGCCGGCTTTCCGCGCCGGCATCAAGGCCGGTGACCTGATCACCCGTCTGGACAGCACCCCCGTCAAGGGCCTGACCCTGGACGAAGCCGTCAAGAAGATGCGCGGCGAACCCAACACCAAGATCACCCTGACGATTGCCCGCAAGGACGAAGACAAGCCCATCATCCTGACCATCACCCGCCAGGAAATCCGTGTGCAGAGCGTCAAGTCCAAGGTGGTCGAGCCCGGTTATGCCTGGGTGCGCGTGACCCAGTTCCAGGAACCGACGGTGGACGACATGTCCAAGAAGCTCGCTGCCATCTACGCCCAGGAACCCAACCTGAAGGGCCTCGTGCTGGACCTGCGCAATGACCCGGGTGGCGTGCTGCCGGGCGCCATCGGCGTGGCCGCGACCTTCCTGCCCAAGGATTCGGTGGTGGTCTCCACCAACGGCCAGCTTCCCAGCTCCAAGCAGACCTTCTACGCCAAGCGCGAGTACTACGCTTCCAACCCGCTGTCGGATCCGCTGTCGCGCCTGCCGGACGCCATCAAGAAGGTACCGATGGTGGTTCTGATCAACAGCGGCTCGGCGTCGGCCTCCGAAATCGTGGCCGGCGCCCTGCAGGATTACAAGCGCGCCACCATCATGGGCACGCAGTCCTTCGGCAAGGGTTCGGTGCAATCGGTGATCGCGCTGCCGCCCGAGAAGAACACCGCGGTCAAGCTGACCACCGCCCGTTACTACACGCCCAAGGGCCGTTCCATCCAGGCCCGTGGCATCGTGCCGGACATCATGGTGGACGAGTATCCCGATGGCGACGGCCTGAACGGCCTGCGCCTGCGTGAAGCCGATCTCTCCAAGCACCTCACCAACGACACGGACAAGTCCGCCGAGGTCAAGGCGCAATCGATGGATGAACAGTCCGAAGAACGCCTGATCGCCGCCGAGAAGAAGCGCAAGCCGCTGGAGTTCGGCAGCAAGGACGACTTCCAGCTGATGCAGGCCCTGAACCAGCTCAAGGGCTTGCCGGTCAAGGTCTCCAACGCCAAGCCCGAAGTGCGCAACGAAGAAGGCAAGAACGCCACCCCGGTCAAGGACGAGCGCCGTGACAACAAGGCGCCGGCCGAGAAGATCGATACCACCAAGTAATACGCCGCCTCCGGGCAGGCACATCGGGCCGCTAGCACTTGCCAGCGGCCCTTTTTTTCATATCAATCAGGGCAGATCTGACGATGGATGACCAACAGTTGCTGCGCTACTCGCGCCACATCCTGCTCGACGAGATCGATATCGAAGGCCAGACCCGTCTGCTGCAAGGTCATGCGCTGGTGATCGGAGCCGGCGGCCTGGGCTCGCCGGCGGCCATGTACCTGGCCTCGGCCGGCATGGGCCATATCACCCTGGTCGATCACGACACCGTCGACCTGACCAATTTGCAGCGCCAGATCATGCACACCACCGAGCGCGTGGGCCAGCCCAAGGTGCAATCCGGTCGCCAGGCGTTGCAGCAGATCAACCCCGGCGTGCAGGTCACCGCCCTGGCCGAACGGGTCGAGGGGGAGCGCCTGCAGGCCCTGGTGGCCGCAGCCGACGTGGTGCTGGACTGCAGCGACAACTTCGCCACCCGCCACGCCATCAACCGCGCCTGCGTGGCGGCAGGGGTACCGCTGGTATCGGGCGCGGCGATCCGTTTCGATGGCCAGGTCAGCGTGTTCGACCCGCGTCAGGACGCCAGTCCCTGCTATGCCTGCCTGTTCCCGCCGGAGCGTGAATTCGAGGAAGTGCAATGCGCGACCATGGGCGTGTTTTCGCCGCTGGTGGGCATCATCGGCACCATGCAGGCGGCTGAGGCCATCAAGCTGGTGGCCGGCATTGGCCGTTCGCTGGCCGGGTACCTGCTGATTCTGGATGCGCGCGAGATGGAGTGGACCCGCATTGCCATCGGACGCGACCGCCAGTGCCCGGTGTGCGCCCGGCGACACGGATAATCCCGGCGCCCGCAGGCCGCACGCTTCGCCGCTTCCATCCTGCCCCGTTCTTCTGGTATAAACACGGATGGATGTTGCAATGCAAATAGCATGCCGCATGCGCCAGGCTGATGTTCGGAACGACGACAATTCATAAGCGCGATCAGCCCGCCCCGCCTAGCCCGTCACAGGGGAAGTCATGAACCGCTCCATGAACCGGACCGCTGGCCGCACGTCGCCCCCCGCCATGATGGCACCCGGGCCGCTGCGCCAAAGGCTTGGCATCCGGAATCGTTGGTGTACAATCCTTGACCGCGAAAAAGCGTGCGCCATCCGCAGCGCCGCGGCCTGGAGACACCGGGCGGGCCAGCCGATCGCGTCAACGTCAATCGAAGAGGTGCCAACGCGGCAAGGGAAGTGGATTCACAAGCGACCTGTTCCGGCAGCCGTGCATCAGCCGGGATAATGGATATAGTTGAAAAACCCGTAGTATTGAAAGTAAGCGAAGTGGCAACCAAGACTCCCAAAACTACCCCTGCAGCGCAGTTGCTGACCGAGGAACAGATCCTCAAGATGGACGAGAAGGACTACATGAACGAAGCGCAGCTTGCTTTCTTCAAGGCCCGTCTCCAGCAACTGGAAAAGGATCTGCTCAAGAACGCGGACGAAACCACCGAACACCTGCGCGAAACCGTGCTGGTGCCGGACCCGGCCGACCGCGCCACCATCGAGGAAGAACACGCCCTGGAACTGCGCACCCGCGACCGCGAGCGCAAGCTGCTCAAGAAGGTGCAGCAATCCATCGTGGCCATCGACAATGGCGAGTACGGCTGGTGTGAAGAAACGGGCGAACCGATCGGCATCCCCCGCCTGCTGGCGCGTCCGACCGCGACCCTGTCGCTGGAAGCCCAGCAACGCCGCGAACTGAAGCAGAAACTCTACGGCGACTGATCCTCGCCACGCACGATGACGCCTGCGCCTTGCGGTGCGCAGGCGCAGTGCCGCTGTCGTTTTTACCTGGTCCTGTCCCATGAACCGTCTGCGCGCCCTGCGAAGCTCCACCGTCATCGCCTTGCTGGCGATGTCGCTGTTGTTCGCGCAGATGCTGGGTTTCGTGCACGGGATTGCGCACGCCGGCTGGGCACCGGGAACGGTCCATTCGCTGATCAGCGAAGCCCTGTTCGATGAGGGCGAGGAGGCACACGCCGAACTCGCTGCCGCCGATGGGCAGCCTGCCCATCACCACCATGCCCACGACCTGCACCACTCCTGCGTCGCCTATGATGCGGCGGCCCTGTCGGCGGGTGCATACTTTGATTTTCCTCCCCTGCCGCTGTTGCCGCCGGTGCGCGTACTGGCCCTGTGGCAGGCCTTCGCGTCCTGGGACGCCCCGCTGAACTGCCATTTCTTCTCGCGCGCCCCGCCGCGCTGAATTCCTTCCTCCTGCAAGACCCTCATGACTGGTTACCGGTTGTCCCTCGCGCATCCGTGCGCGGCGTTGCGTCGTCCTGACGCCGCCGCGCGTGATCGCGTGCCGACGGCCGGTGTATCCGCGCCGCCCCGTCACCCTCACGACAGAGCGGGCGGCGCTTCGTGCACAACAAGGAATTCACATGGCTCTTCAACGCCAACACATTGCCTCGGCTGTCCTCACGGCCCTGGCGGCCTGGTCTGTTTCGGCTGCAGCGCAGACTGCAGACAGCACCGCTGCCACTACCAATACCGCTAACACCGCTAACACCGCCAATACTTCTGCAACCCCTGCGGCCCAACCGGCCCTGCAACCCATCGTCGTCACCGCCACCCCCTTCGCCTCGGAGGAAGATGTGCAGGTGCTGGCACCGGCCAAGGTCATTACCGGTGACGAACTGCGCAACAAGCTTGGCAATTCGCTGGGTGACACGCTCTCCAACGAACTGGGCGTATCGGCTTCGGCCTTCGGTGCCGGGGCTTCCCGTCCCATCATCCGCGGCATGGAAGGGCCGCGCGTGATGATTCTGCAGAACGGCATGGGCGTCTCCGACGTCTCCACCGTCTCCAACGACCATGCGGTCGCCACCGAAGCGGCCACTGCCCGCCAGATCGAGATCCTGCGTGGTCCGGCGGCGCTGCTGTATGGCTCGGGTGCCATCGGCGGCCTGGTCAACGTGGTCAATGACCGTATCCCCACCGAGCTGGTCGGCAAGCCCACCGGCACCGTCGAAGGACGTTACGGTACGGTTGACGGCGAAAAGAACAGCTCTTTCTCGCTGGATACCTCGGCCGGCCAGATCGGCCTGCACCTGGACGGCAACTATCGCGACACCGACAACTACAAGATCCCGGGTAACGCCCGCCAGGGCGACAGCAGCAGTGCCTCGGGCCGCCTGCCCAACTCCTTCACGCATGAGACCAGCCTGGGTGCCGGCATTTCCTACGTGACCAACTGGGGCTACATCGGCCTGTCGGCGGCGACCCTGGATGATCACTACGGTATCCCGACCGATGAAATGTCCTTCATCGACCTGCACCAGAACCGCTACGACCTCGACACCGTGGTCAACCAGCCCTTCGCCGGTATCGAGAAGTTCCGGGTCCGCATGGGTTACACCGACTACACCCACATCGAGAAGGCGCAGGATGGGACGCCCAACACGGTCTTCTCCAACCGCTCCCAGCAGACCCGCTGGGAGCTGACGCACGCACCCCTGGCCGGCTGGCACGGCACCTTCGGCGTGCAGACCGAGCAGAGCAACTACTCGGCCCTGACACCCGATACCGGCGTGTCCGAACTGACCCCGCCGACCCGCTCATCCTCCTTTGCCGGCTTCCTGGTGGAAGAACGCCAGTTTGGCCAGGTGCTGGCCAGCGCCGGCCTGCGCGCCGAGAGCGTGAGCCGGCGTCCGGACAGCGGCAGCGGCCTGCCAGGACGCAATTTCAGCCTGATCTCCTGGTCCACCGGTGGGCTGTGGAGCTTCCAGCCCGGTTACGGCCTGGGCCTGACCTACTCCTTCGCCCAGCGTGCGCCAACGGTAGAGGAGCTGTACTCCAACGGTCCGCATGAATCGACCTCGACCTACGACATCGGCGACAACCAGTTGAAGAAGGAAACGTCACACAACATCGAACTGAGCCTGCAGAAGACCGAGGGATTGGTGCGCTGGAAGGGCAACGTGTTCCGCAACAAGGTCAATAACTACATCTACGGCCGGACCAATGGCCAGGTGGACGATACCGGCACGGCCGATGCCAATGGCGAGTTCACGCAGCGCTTCTGGTCGCAGGGCGACGCCACCATTCGCGGCGTGGAAGCCGAGGTCACCTACAACTGGAATGGCGAAGGCGTCTCCGGCCGGGTCTTTGCCGATACTTCGCGCGGTACGCTCGACAACCAGGGCAACCTGCCCCTGCAGCCGGCCACCCGCTATGGCATCGAGCTGGGCTACAAGACCGGCCCCTGGGCCAGCGGCGTGAAGGTCTTGCGCGCGCAAAAGCAGGATCGCCTGGCGTCCTTCGAAACCTACGAGACCCCGTCCTACACCCAGCTGGACGCCAACCTGTCCTACACCCAGCGCCTCAACGGCGTGAAGCTGACCTGGTTCGCGCTGGCCCGCAACCTGCTGAACCAGGACATCCGCCTGTCTACCTCGGTGCTGCGCGAGACGGTACCGCTGGGGGGCCGCAACTTCATCGTGGGGGTACGCACCGCTTTTTGACCGATATGAATGAAACGTCAGCTGCCTCGGGCAGCGACGTCCCCGGGTGCCAGCGGGAGACTGCGCCTCCCGCCAGCGCGGCTTGCCCGGCTGCCTCCGCAAGGAGGCCGCCGGGCTTTTTTTCGCGTATGAACGAATGGGTAATTTTTCGGATTTTTTTCTGGCCGATTACGGTGCCGGCGGGAAATCCAGAACAGTATCGTTCACACGGTTGAACAGATTAGTGAAGGTAATGGCAGTGACCGCCAGCAGCGTATCGACGATCTGGGCATCACTGTAGACGGCTCGCACGCGCTCGACCGCGCTGGCCTCGACGGTGCCCCGTGTGGCCACCAGGCTGCGGGCGAAATCGGCCAGTACGTCCAGTTTGTCATCGCCCGAGGGCCGGGCGTGACGTACGCCATCGATGGCCTGGGCTGGCAGGCCGACCTTCTTGCCCATGAGCGCGTGGGCCGCCAGGCAGTAGTCGCAACCGGCCTGTTCACTCACGGCCAGCTTGATGGCTTCGATTTCCTTGGCCGACAGGCTGCTCTTGCGCAGCGCGCCGTCCAGATGCAGGGCTGATTCCAGCGCCACCGGGCTCAAGGTGCCGATGCCGGCGTAGGCATTGGGCACCATGCCCACGGCGGACTTGATGGCGGCAAACAGTTGGGCGGCCTGACCGCTGGCTTCGCTGAGGGGGGCAATGTTCAAACGGGACATGATGGTTCTCCTTGATGAGGACAAGCGCGGCGGCCTGGGCGGGATTGCCGGTGGTCCGTGTTGCGCATGGACGTACTGTAGGCCTCTTGCATGAAATTATGAATGCCTGAAAATGACATAAAATTGCTCATCAATCTCATTGAAGGAAATCCATGGATGCCCTCAGTCGCCTCCTGTCCCTGCACCCGGTGCGTGCTGCGCTGGACATCCGCTGCCGCTTCGGCCAGCCGTGGAATCTCCTGCATGCGGCCTTGCCGGCTGGGGTGGCGCCATATCACTTCATCCTGGAGGGCAGGGCGCAGCTGCAACTGGCCACGGGTGCGGCGCTGCCGCTGGAAGCGGGCGACCTGGTGGTACTCACGCGGGGTGCGGCCCATGATCTCTTCATTGCGCCCGCCGCCGAGGCCATCGGGGCGCGCCTGGGCGTGACGGCGGCGCCGGTGCGGCTGCATGTGAACGATGATGCGGTCGGCGGTGCGCAAGCCTTGTCGGATTTCCTTTGCGGACAATTCCATTTCGATGCCCCGCATTCCAACGCTCTGGTGCAGGCCCTGCCGGAAGTCTTGCTGGTGAGGGGAGCCCTGCTGCCCGAGGGCGATGGCCTGCGCACACTGGCTACGCTGCTGCGCAGCGAATGCGGCGGTGCCGATGGCCGTGGAGAATTGCGCGCCGGTGCCCAGGCCGTGGTGGCGGGGCTGGCGGCGGCGCTGTTCGGACTGGCCCTGCGCGCCTGGCTGGCCCAGGGCGGACCGCAGCCGGGTCTGCTGGCGCTGCTGGCCCATCCCGGCCTGCAGCCCGCGATGCAGGCCATGCTGGAGGCACCGCAACAGGATTGGACTCTGCCCCGCCTGGCCGCGCTGTGCCACCTGTCGCGCGCGACCTTCGTGCGGCGTTTCCAGGCGGTCGGCAATACAACGCCGGGTGAGGTCCTGCAGCAATTGCGCATGGCGCGCGCCGCTCAGCTGCTGAGCTACAGCAAACTGCCCACTGCGCAGATCGGCGAAGCGGTGGGGTATCAGTCGGAGGCGGCCTTCAACCGGGTGTTCAAGAAATTCAGCGGGATGGGACCGGGCGCCTACCGGCGCACTGGGCGGCAGGCGCCGCCGCAGGGGATCAGCGGATAGGCAGGCGGATGGTGTTCTTCACTTCTTCCATCACGGCATAGGTGTGGGTTTCGCGCACGCCCTTCAATTGCAGCAGCGACTTGCCCAGAAATTCACGATAGGCGTTCATGTCCTTGACGCGGGACTTGACCAGATAGTCGAAGCCGCCGGCCACCATGTGGCATTCCATGATCTCGGGGATGCTCTGCACGCTCTTCTTGAATTCGGCAAAGACATCCGGCGTGGTGCGGTCCAGCACCACTTCGATGAAGACCAGCAGCGAGACATCCAGCAATTCCGGATTCAATTGCGCTGCATAACCCAGGATGTAGCCGGCTTCCTGCAGCTTGCGAACCCGCTCCAGGCAAGCGGCCGGCGACAGGTTCACGCGCGCGGCCAGGTCGACGTTGCTGATGCGGCCATCGTTTTGCAGCTCCGCCAGAATTTTCTTGCTGATCTTGTCGAGTCCGGCCATGGTTTCTGAACTTTATTCAGTTAAAAATATATTGAGAAAATTTTATTCCGATTATAAGGGGAATAAGCGGGCCTAATATCAAGGAAGAGTCAATAGAATCCTCCCTCATAAAAAACATAACGTAATGCGGGCATGAAGCGAAGTTCACCTCGCTTCTGCGCGGATCACAGCAGTATCTCGGCAATGGATGTTGACGAGTTTTGTTTGCAGGCTTGCCAGCGCGTGGCGGTAAGACCGGCCTCACGCGGCCAGCACGGCATCAACGGAATGCACCGCTCCGGCCCACGAGGCGGGGGATGGTGCAGATCCTGCTTTTCCGGCGTTTTCAATGCAATTACCCACCGCAGTCTGACTTTCTAGAAGAGAGGAAACACCCCATGTTCAAGCGCGTCTCCGGACTCAACATCATCGCCGCCTCGCTGGCGCTGATCCCTGCTTTCGCCATGGCGCAGGATACCCAGGTCGTCAAGATCGGTTTCTCCAGCCCGCTGACCGGTCCCCAGGCATCGGCCGGCAAGGACAACCAGGGCGGCCTGATGATGGCCGTCGAGCGTCTGAATGCGCAACCCATCACCGTGGGCGGCAAGAAGATCAAGTTCGAAGTCATCGCCGAAGATGACCAGGCCGATCCCAAGCAGGGCGTGGCCGTGGCACAGAAGCTGGCTGACGAGGGCGTCAAGGCCATCGTCGGTCCCTACAACTCGGGCGTGACCATCCCCGCCTCGCGCGTCTACAACGATGCCGGCATCGTGGTGGCTACCGTGGCCTCCAACCCCAAGATCACCCAGCAAGGTTTCGCCACCCTGTTCCGCGTGGCCGCCAGCGACAGCCAGCTGGGCGGCAAGATGGCCCTGTATGCTGCCAAGGAACTGAAGTTCAAGCGCGTGGCCGTGATCGATGACCGCACCGCCTATGGTCAGGGCCTGGCCGAGGAATTCACCAAGGTCGCCAAGGCCAACGGCATTGAAGTCATCAGCAAGGACTTCACCAACGACAAGGCCACCGACTTCACCGCCATCCTGACCTCGATCAAGGGCAAGAAGCCCGACGCCGTGTTCCTGGGCGGCTACGCTCCCCAGGGTGGTCCGATCAAGCGCCAGATGAAGCAGTTGGGCATCGACGTGCCCCTGATGGGCGGCGACGGCATCTGCTCGCCGGAAATGGGTCGCCTCGGTGGTGATGCCATCGGCGAGAGCGTCTACTGCACCCAGGGTGGCACCATGCTGGACAAGGCCAAGGATGGCAAGGTCTTCGCTGACGACTACCAGAAGAAATACAGCCGTCCTGCCGAGACCTATGCAGTTTCCTTCTACGATGGCATGATGCTCATCGCCCAGGCCATGAAGCAGGCCAACTCGGTCGAGCCCAAGGCCTTCGGTCCGGCCCTGGCCAAGATCAGCTACAAGGGTGTGGCCGGCCAGTACGACTTCGACGCCAACCACGACCTGAAGCAATCGCCGGTGACGGTCTATCGCTTCAAGGACGGTCTGCCGGTCCCCCTGACCAGCTACTGATCGCTCCTTCCCCTGGCCTGATCCTGCCGCCCGCCATGGCGGGCGGCTTGCCAGGCTTCCAGCCCAGCTCCACTGTGCAGTGCCCCGCTTCCCGCCGGTTTCGACCGGCCCGGGAGCGGTTTGCCGTACCCGCTTGCGGTGCCGACCTCATCCCCGGCAGTGTTACCCTCTGCCCAGGCGGACCCGCAGCACACCCGGAAGGAAGACCATGCTCAGCTATACCCGTACCGTCCAGACCATCGATGCCCACACCGGCGGCGAACCGCTGCGCATCGTGGTCTCGGGCCTGCCCAAGATCCCGGCCGGCACCATCCTGGAGCAGCGTGCCTGGCTGCGTGAACATCGCGACGACCTGCGCCGCTTCCTGATGAACGAACCGCGTGGACATGCCGACATGTACGGCGCCTACCTGCTGCCGCCGGTCACGGCCGGTGCCGACTTCGGCGTCATTTTCATTCACAACGAAGGCTACAGCGACATGTGCGGCCACGGCATCATTGCCCTGGGCAAGGTGCTGGTCGAGATGGGCTACGTCGAACGCACCCAGCCGCAGACCCGCATCTGCTTCGATGCCCCGGCCGGCTTCATCGAAGCCTTCGTCGAGTGGGACGGCGTGCGCGCCGGCAAGGTCAGCTTCAACAACGTACCGGCCTTCATCTATCGCCGCGATGTGGAGGTCCAGACGCCCGGGTTTGGCAAGATCGTCGGCGACATTGTCTTCGGTGGCGCCTTCTACTACTACATCAGTGCGGCGCAGGCCGGCCTGACGGTCAAGCCTGAACTGGTGCGCCAGCTGATCCAACTGGGCGCCGAGACCAAGGCTGCGGTGATGGCCAAGGTCGCCATCGCGCATCCGCTGGAGCCCGGCCTCAATACGCTTTACGGCACCATCATCGACAGCGAACCCAATTTCCCGGCCGCGGACCAGTCCAACGTCTGCATCTTCGCCGACCGCGAAGTGGATCGTTCGCCTACCGGCACCGGTACCTCGGGCCGCGCGGCCCAGCTGTTCCTGCGCGGCCGGCTGGCGCTGAACCAGTCCTACGTCAACGGCAGCATCGTCGGCAGCAACTTCGGCGTGCGCGTGACCGCTGCCACCAAGGTGGGCGATTTCGACGGTGCACTCACCGAAGTGAGCGGCTACGCCCACATCATGAGTACCAACCAGTGGGTGCTGGAAGACTCCGATCCTTTCCCGACCGGCTTCTTCCTGCGCTGACCTTCTCCAAGGATTCCCATGCACATTCTTGACTCCCGCCAGACCGCCGCTGCCCTGCCTTATGCCGCGCTGGTCGATGCCCTCGCGCGGGCCGCGCAGGAACTGGCCAGCGGCGCCATCCGCGCGCCCGAACGCCAGGTCGTTCCCATCGATGGCAACAGCGTCTTGCTGGGCATGCCGGCCATTGCCGAGGATCTCTCGGTGACCAAGCTCATCACCGTGCATGGCGACAATGCACGCCATCAGTTGCCGGCGATCCAGGGTGAGGTGATCGTCTTCGAGACCCACACCGGCCGCCGCCTGGCATTGATGGATGGTCCCACCGTCACAGCGCGTCGCACCGCCGCCATGAGCATGCTGGGCATTCGTACGCTGCTGCCGCGCAGGCCGCAATCGGCGCTGCTCATCGGCACCGGCGCCCAGGCAGCGGCACATGCCGATGCGCTGGCCGAAGTATTCGGTGTCCGTCAATTCTGGGTGGCCGCGCGTGACCTCGCGCGTACCCAGGCTTTCTGCCAGGCCATCAGCGAACGCCATCCGCAAGTGGTGGCCAGTCCGCTCCCGGCACAGATGTTGCAACAGGATCTGCCACGCACCGATGTGGTGATTGCCTTGACCACGTCGCGCGTGGCCGTGATTCCTGAACAGATCGCCGCTGATACGCTGGCCATCGGCGTGGGCGCCTTCAAGCCGGACATGGTGGAGTTCCCGGCCAGCCTGCTGCACGCTCGCCGCATTGTGGTCGATGACCTGGCCGGTGCGCATCACGAAGCCGGGGATCTGATCCAGGCCAAGGTTGATTGGTCCGGGGTGGTGGGCATCGGCGATGTGCTGGCCGGCAAGACCCTGGTCGATACACTGCATGGCGCGGGGGCGCTGCCGGTGTTCAAGACCGTGGGCCAGGCTGCATGGGACCTGGCGGCAGCGCGCGTGATGCGCACCACACTGGGGCTTTGAAATTTGCGCGTGCATGCGCGCCTAATTTGATAAATAATTTACGCTTTTTTCGCGGACGTTCACGCGTTTGCGGTTTCCTTGCAGTTTCCTGACGTTTCACAACAATCATCCTCCTGAAGGAGACACCGTTTCATGGATATTTTCCTCCAACAGATCATCAACGGATTGGTGCTAGGCAGCATGTACGCACTGATCGCCCTGGGCTACACCATGGTGTACGGGGTGCTGAACCTGATCAACTTTGCCCACGGCGACATCCTGATGGTGGGTGCCATGGTCGGCCTGTCGATCCTCAAATTGGTGCAGCAGGTGGCCCCTGACCTGCCGGGCATCGTCAAGCTGATCATCGCCATCGTCGGTGCCATTCCGGTGTGCGTGATCGTGAGCCTCTTGATCGAACGCATCGCTTACCGTCCGCTGCGCAATGCGCCGCGTCTGGC
>NZ_JABXGG010000013.1:0-158298 GCF_022627875.1 Herbaspirillum sp. C7C8 | reverse complement strand
TGACCCAAATTCGCGCCTTGCACTTCATCCCAAACGGGACTCGCTCGCACTCACGCCTATTTATGAAATGGGTTCTATATAAAAATCAGATAACCCAGACCGGTGCCGGCGGGTTATGCACATAGCCCAACGTGGTGATGCGCGGGCGCCGTCAAGAGGCACTGCAAAATTGATCTACCTGATTTATTGATCGATATAACAAAATTAAGTTGTTTTACAGCTTTGTTCTCTTTGCGTAGAGTGGCCTCACGGTGTGGCCCACGAGAGGTCGCACCGCAAGTCCATCCACATTCAACGGGTCCCATCATGAAACCTATCAAGCACATCGCCGTCACTGGCGCCGCCGGTCAAATCGGATATTCCCTGGTCTTTCGCATCGCCAACGGCGACATGCTCGGCCACGACCAACCCGTCAGCTTGCGGCTGCTGGATGTCCCGGCGGCTCAGGCCGCGCTGCGCGGCGTGGAAATGGAACTGCAGGACTGCGCCTTTCCGCTGCTGCGCGACGTAGTCTGTACCGACGATGCCGAGCAGGCCTTCGCTCAGGTTGACTATGCGATTCTGGTGGGCGCGCAGCCGCGTCAGAAGGGCATGGAGCGACGAGACCTGCTGGCCGCCAATGCCGACATCTTCGTGCGTCAGGGGCGTGCACTCAATGCAGTTGCCAGCCGCACGGTGAAGGTGCTCGTGGTGGGCAACCCGGCCAATACGAACGCCCTCATCGCGATGAGCGCCGCGCCCAATCTCGACCCGTCCTGTTTCAGCGCGATGATGCGGCTGGACCATAACCGCGCCCGCGCCATGCTGGCCAAGCGCTTGGGTGAGCCGGTGGACAGCCTGGAGCAGGTGGTAGTGTGGGGTAATCATTCGCCCACCATGTATGCCGATTACCGTTTCGCGTTGGTCCGAGGAGAGCCGGCACCGCTGAGAATCCAGGACGAGCAATGGAACCGCGAGATCTTCATCCCCCAGGTGGCGCAGCGTGGCAGTGCGGTCATCGAGGCGCGCGGCAAGTCATCGGCGGCATCGGCCGCCAGTGCTGCGGTGGATCACATGCGCGATTGGGTGTGCGGCAGCCAGGGGCGTTGGGTATCGATGAGCCTGCCCTCAAATGGCGATTACGGGATTCCGGAAGGGATCTTTTTTGGCGTGCCCGTCCGTTGCGAGGACGGCCGTATCGAACGCGTCAATGGTCTGTCCATCGATACATTCGCGAGCGAACGCCTGCAGGGTGCCGTCAATGAGTTGCTGGAAGAGCGTGACGCCATCCGCCACCTGCTGCAGAGCTGAACTGTTCTGTCCTTCCCGCTTCCGGTCACCAAAAAATGCCTTGATGCCGTGCGATTCGCAAGCCGCCGACTTGCTGACGCACGGCAAGGTGAGAATGGTGGCTGATGGTCGCGCAAGCAGGCCATGCTTGAGACGTTCGCTATCGGCATCCAAGGGGGGGCGTCCCGCGATGGCGTCGGTGCGCGCTCAAGCTCAGCCAGCGATCAAGTCGTGCGGCCTTGTCGCCCGCTCAGGAGCGCCTCCCGCCCTGGGCTTGCAGCGCCATCCTTATCCCCTCACCATAAGGCGTCTTCCTGATCGGCCCGATCAATTGCTGTAGCGCCGTATCATCCATGATCACTGGCTGCGTCTGCAGATAGTGCATCTCCACCAGCTCGCGCATCATCGGATGGAAGAGTCCGATGAGCCGCAGCATGGTCTTGCCTGCCACGCGTTTTTTCAGCTTGCGTCCGGTCTGGCGTTCCATTTCCGCAACCAGGGCCTTCTGTGTCGTCACGCCGGCACCGGCCAGGTGCCAGACCTTGCCGAAGGCGGCAGGCGTGCTGACCAGCCTGGCCACTACCGGCCCGACATCGGGCACGAAGACGAACTCGTGCGGACGGTCTAGCGGCCCGATCAGGTCGGCTGTGCCGCCCTGGGCTGCGGCCTTGATCGCGCCATGCAGGAAACTGGCTTCGACGCCAGGGCCGTAGAAATCCGGCAGGCGCAATACGGCTGCACGGAGGTGGCCTTCCTCGTGCGCCTGCATCAGCAGGTCTTCCTGCGCCTTGCGCATGCGGCCCTTGAAGGTATGCGGTTTGCGCGGATGGTCTTCCCGTATCGGCGAGGACTGCGGCAGACCGTAGGGGTACACCGTACCGATGAGGAGGATCTGTTTGACCCCCGCGCGGATGGCACCGGCCAGGGTCTTGCGCATCAGTTCCGGATGCAGCTCGAACTGCGTGTAGTGCACGCCCACCAGGTAGATCAGCGTATCGATGCCGTGCGCCGCCGCTTCGACCGAGGCCGGGGAATCGGGATCCCAGGTGATGATCTCGGCCAGGGGATCGGCGCCGAAGGCCTGGCGCAAGCTGGTTTCATTGCGCCCGACCACGCGGTAAGGCTGCCCTTGGGCACTGATGGCAGAGGCGATGCTTCGGCCGATGGCACCGGCGGCGCCGAAGAGGGCAATCCTGGACATGGGGTTCTCCTGGGTGAGGGCGTGAGTGTGAACATCCCCAGTATGCAAAATTGAGGTATAAATGAAAATTGCATAAATTAGCCTAGCAGCTATACATAAATGAATACCATGGCCGACATCGAACCCAACTGGGAGTGGTACCGCAGTTTCCTCAAGGTCCTGGAAACGGGATCGCTCTCGGCGGCCGGACGCGAGATGGGCCTGACGCAGCCCACCGTGGGGCGCCACATCGAGCAACTGGAAGCGGCACTGGGGCTCAAGCTGTTCGTGCGTTCCTTTGATGGTTTTTCACCTACGGATGCGGCGCTGGAACTGAAGCCCTATGCGGCCGGCATCGCGGTCACCTCTGCCGCGCTGCGCCGGGTCGCCAGCAGTCACGGCAGGGAAGTGCGAGGTACCGTCAGGCTCACTGCCAGCGAGGTCATCAGCGTGGAGGTGCTGCCACCCATCCTGGCCGAACTCAAGCATCGTCATCCGGGCCTGTGCATCGAGCTGGTAATGTCGAACCGGGCCGATGACCTGTTGCAGCGCGAGGCCGATATTGCCGTGCGCATGTTCAAGCCGGCCCAGGATGCGCTGGTGGCCAAGCGGCTGGGCAACATCGAAGTTGGACTGCATGCGCACCAGCGTTACCTGGCGGCGCACGGAGTCCCGCAGTCAATCGCCGCGCTGGCCGGCCATGCGCTCATTGGTTTCGACCAGGAGAATGCCTACGTGCGCAAGGTGCTGGAACAATTCCCCTGGCTCACGCGCGCTGGCCTTGCGTTTCGGGCCGATAGTGACCTGGCGCAACTGGCGGCCATTCGTGCGGGCTTCGGTGTCGGGATTTGCCAGGTGGGCGTGGCGGCCAGGGAAGAGGCGCTGGTGCATCTGCTGCCCAGGAAATTCTCGGTCAAGATGGAAACCTGGATCGCCATGCACGAGGATCTGCGGGCCAGTCCGCGTTGTGCCGTGACTTTTGCTGCGTTGGTGGCGGGATTGGGTGCGTATATACGTGGTGGCTGATGCGCTAGAATTTGCAGACGAAGCGCAGCAACGAGAACGAGATGGGTCAAATGGAGCGGGTCAAATCTGCGAGCAATTCAACACTTATATTTCCCCACGAAATTTTACTTCCAATAAATGAATAAAATCGATTCAGGAAACGCTCAACTGTCTCTAGAAAAATGGGACGAAAGACACATTGACGAACTTTCTCTTATTGCGAACAACAAGAATATATCGGGAAATATGGCAGACAGATTTCCTTCTCCATACACTTTGGATGACGCTGTCGCCTGGATTCAAGAAATGAAATCGGACCCTCAGCGTCATGCGTGGGCGATAGAGTTCAACGCCAAGTTGGCGGGAGGAATCAGCTTGATACCTAGAGCGGGCTCCTTGAAGCATTGTTCAGGTATCGTCTATTGGTTAGGTGAGCAGTATTGGGGGCTGGGGCTGGCGACAGAGAGCGTGCGGCGCGCGCTTGCTTTTGCGTTTGAAGTTGAGCAATTTGTCCGGGTTGAGACAACAGTATTTGACTGGAATCTGGCTTCCATCAGAGTCTTGGAAAAATGCGGGTTCGTTCGTGAAGGCACGCTGAGGGCGAGCTTCTTGAAAGACGGACGCATCGTTGACCGGCACTTGTACGCTGCTCTGAATATCGAAAACAAAAAGAGGTTTGAAGCTTCAAATCCTGCTTGGGCATCTGCTTTCAAGAGGTAATTGCTCTTTTCTGCGTGATGGTAAGCAGGCACATTGCTGATTGGCTGGAACAAATCTGCATTGAAAAATGCCTGCTCAAAAGAGCAGGCATTTTCATTTCATCAGCCAGGCCAGAGCTTACTGCCACCCATACCGCTTGGCATACCACCCCTTCATCGCCTGGATCAGCACCGCATAAGCGACCAGGATGGCCACCAGCCACGGGAAGTAAGACAGCGGCAGCGCCTCCAGTTTGAAGTAATGCGCCAGCGGCGTCATCGGGATCGCAATGCCGATGGCCATGATGACCAGCGTCATCCCCATCAGCGGCCACGAGGCGCGGCTCTGGAAGAAGGGGATGCGGCGCGTGCGGATCATGTGCACGATCAGCGTCTGCGACAGCAGCCCTTCGATGAACCAGCCGGACTGGAACAGGGTTTGATGTTCCGGCGAGCTGGCACCGAAGACAAACCACATCAGCGCAAAGGTCGTGATGTCGAAGATCGAGCTGATTGGGCCGAAGAAGACCATGAAGCGGCCGATATCACCGGCATCCCAGCGCTGCGGCTTTTCCAGGAATTCCTTGTCGACATTGTCGAAGGGAATCGAAATCTGCGAGACGTCATACAGCAGGTTCTGCACCAGCAGATGCAAGGGCAGCATCGGCAGGAAAGGCAGGAAGGCGCTGGCGATCAGGACCGAGAAGACATTGCCGAAGTTGGAACTGGCCGTCATCTTGATGTATTTCAGCATGTTGGCGAAGGTCTTGCGGCCTTCCAGCACGCCTTCTTCCAGCACCATCAGGCTCTTCTCCAGCAGGATCAGGTCGGCAGCTTCCTTGGCGATATCCACGGCCGTATCGACCGAGATGCCGATGTCGGCGGCGCGCAGGGCAGGGGCGTCGTTGATGCCGTCCCCCATGAAACCGACCACATGACCACGATCATGCAGCGCGCGCACGATGCGCTCCTTGTGGGCAGGTGAGAGCTTGGCAAAAACCGTCACCGTCTCCACCGCTTCGGAAAGTTCGGCATCGCTCATCTTTTCCACATACGAACCCAGCAGCATGCCCTTGACCTCCAGCCCGACCTCGCGGCAGATCTTGGCAGTGACCAGCTCATTGTCACCGGTCAGGATCTTTACCTTCACGCCGTGCGTACGCAGTGCGGCCAGAGCGGGCGCAGTCGATTCCTTGGGCGGATCGAGGAAGGCGATGTAACCGATCAGTACCAGGTCCGTTTCGTCGGCCAGGCTGTAGACCTCCTTGGTCGGCGGCAGGTCCTTGGCGGCTACTCCGACCACGCGCAGACCTTCGGCGTTCAGGCTGCCGGTGGTGGCACGGATTTCTTCCAGCAGCGCCGGGGTCAGCGGTACCACTTCACCATTGACGCGAGCGCGCGAGCAGACCGAGACGATCTCTTCCACCGCCCCCTTGCAGATCAGCTCATGGTGATCCTCGCGCTCGGACACCACCACCGACATGCGGCGGCGCTGGAAGTCGAAAGGAATTTCGTCGACCTTGCGATAGGCCGAGGCGATGGACATTTCACGTTGCAGCTCGGCATGCTCCAGCACGGCCACGTCCAACAGGTTCTTCAGGCCGGTCTGGTAATAACTGTTCAGATAGGCATATTGCAACACTTCATCATCGGGCTCGCCGTGAATATCGGTATGACGTTCCAGGAAAATCTTGTCCTGCGTGAGCGTGCCGGTCTTGTCGGTGCACAGCACGTCCATGGCGCCAAAGTTCTGGATGGCGTCCAGCCGCTTGACGATCACCTTCTTGCGCGACAAGGCCACCGCGCCCTTGGCCAGGGTCGAGGTCACGATCATGGGCAGCATCTCGGGCGTCAGGCCCACGGCCACCGAGAGACCGAAGAGGAAGGCCTCCACCCAGTCGCCCTTGGTGAAACCGTTGATGAAGAACACCACCGGCGTCATCACCAGCATGAAGCGGATCAGCAGCCAGCTGACCTTGTTGACGCCCGCCTGGAAAGCCGTGGGCGTGCGGTCGGTGGCGGTGACGCGTTCGGCCAGCGCGCCGAAGTAGGTGCGCTTGCCGGTGGTCAGCACCACGCCTGTGGCCGAGCCGCTGACCACGTTGGTGCCCATGAAGCAGAGGTTGTCCAGCTCCAGCGGGCTGCTGGTGTCGAGATTGCTCGGGGTGACGAATTTTTCTACCGGCAGCGATTCGCCGGTCATCGCGGCCTGGCTCACGAACAGGTCCTTGGCGGCCAAGAGGCGCAGGTCGGCAGGGATCATGTCGCCCGCCGAGAGCAGCACGATGTCGCCTGGCACCAGCTTGTGAATAGGCACTTCGACGCGGCGCGCACCCTTGGGATGCAGGGTCACGTCGAAGTAGCGCTGGGCTTCGGCGGCGATCTCTTCGACCTGGTCGTGGCGCATTACGGTGGCGGTATTGCTGACCATGGCCTTGAGCTTGTCGGCAGCGGTATTGGAACGCGCTTCCTGCACGAAGCGCAGCAGTGTGGAGACCACCACCATGGTGCCGATGACGATGGCGGCCTTCATGTCCTCGGTGTAGAAGGAAACGCCGGCCAGCAGGGTCAAGAGCAGGTTGAACGGATTCTTGTAGCAGTGCCACAGGTGGACATACCAGGTGAGCGGCTTCTCGTGCTCGACTTCGTTGGGGCCGCTGTGTTCGCGGATGGCATCGGCTTCCGATTCGGTCAGTCCATCCAGGCGTGTGTGCAGGCGCTGCAGCAGGGCCGGGGCTTCGGTACGGGAGGCCTCGCTCAACTGCTGGGCCAGGGTTTGCGGGACTTCCTTTGTCACCGGGGCGCTGCGGAACATGTCCATGCCCAGGCGACGGAAGTGACGGTCCATACCGCGTGCGCGGATGAAGCTGACAAAGGTTTCTTTCAGCAGGTTCAGATTCATGGCGTGCTTCTTTTCTTGTTGGGCCTCGTCCCGGGGACGAAGCGATGTGCATCGCGTCGGTGCTGCGGCAAAGGCAGACCGGCATCGGGGTCAGCGCCGTCTCCGGCCCCCGTCAGAACGGGCGAGCGGCTGCGGCGCGCTGGGTCTTCGCGTGTTCATGATGGATATGTCTGTCGCATTGCAGCCTCCGCCTGGTTGAGCGGAGCCCCTGTCATCGGCGCCTGATGGCGCAAACAGACGTGCAGCCGCATGGCGGCTGGCCATGCGAAAGGCGCTGCGTCACGATGCGGACGGCATCAGGCGATCCGGCTGCCGGCTCAAAAAGCCGGCAGGGCGGTCGCGATGCAGCCTGCGTCCTGACGCCGTGTCTGCGGCGGTCGATCGTCGATCTGTCGTTGTGAGGGAATATCGTTGCCGACGGCGCTGCTCAAAATCAGCCTGAAAAGGCCGTGCGCTGCCGACATGAAATGCCGTCATCTGCCTGGTGCAAGATGACGACAGGAAACGTCCTGCTGAAATCCTTGCCTAGGCTTAACCCGGAATTAACCGGCAACAACTGTCACCCGAACAAGTGCCCATGAGAGGGACTCCAGAAAATGAGAACGGGCGAATTCTACGCCCGCGCTGAAAACAGGGTCAAGGCAAATTCAGCCCGGTTGCGGAATATTTGTGCATCTGCAACAAGCGGGAAGGGTAGCTTTCTGCTTCACTATACAGATCGGGCTACTGTAATTCGCTGTCCTGGACGCTGCTGTGCAGCACCGATTCTCGCCCGGTGAGCCTTGTCTTCCATGGTGGTCGGCCTATACTCGAAACGAGGCAAGCCCGAACAGAGTACGCGCAGCAAGCCGCGCCAAACCAATAAACTCGACCAGGAGACGCATCATGCCCAACCTCATCATGAACAATCTTTTGTTCTTCATCCCCATGGCGTTGGCCGGATTGTTGCTATGCGGCGAGGTGCCGGTGGCGTCCCGCGTGGTTCGAACCAGTTTGAGAGCAGTGGGTGCGGTGTTCGGCGCACTGCTCGCCCTCTTAGTACTGGAAGCACTGCCAGTGCTAATTTAGCGGGCTTTCTGCGGCCCGCTTTGCCGCGCGTTGCGGCAGTGGCCGGGGCATCGGCGCAGGCATTTTTCCGAGGAAAGCACGCCTATCATTTCGTCATGCTGATCGCCCCGCCTTGATTTCCCTAGGTCGATGTTTTCACAGTGGTCTCGTGGCGGCCCCGAAAACATCGGCCTTTTTTGCGTCCATCGGCCGGATGGATGAATGTTTGCCGGTCCCTTCCTGATCTTTTCCCGATTTCGCTGTCGATGGCCAGACGGTCCTGCTCACGGCCCGCCGTGTCGGCATGCTTCCCCTATAATGCCTGCTCCTGTTCCGCTTCTCATCTTCGTGTTCATCCATGTTGCTTTCGTCCTGCTTCACCCCATCCCGGTCTGCTGCTTCCCGTTTCCTGACTTGTGCCGTCTTCGCCGTGGCCTGCGCCGCCGGCAGCGCTGCGCTGGCGCAGGGCTTGCCGCCAGCGGTGGTGGGCGCGCTGCGCGTGGCGCGCATTGCGCAGAACAGTACCGGCGTGGTCGTGGTCGATGCCGAGACCGGCAAGCGCATGCTGGCGGCCAACAATACGGGGCAGCCCTTCAATCCGGCCTCGGTGATGAAGCTGGTGACTACCGATGCCGCACTCGAAATCCTCGGCCCTACCTTCACCTGGAAGACCCAGGCCTACATCGATGGCACGCTTGCCGGAGGCGTGCTCAATGGCGACCTGATCCTCAAGGGCGGGGGCGATCCCAAGCTGGTGCTGGAAAACTTCTGGCTGTTCCTGCGCCAGTTGCGCGCGCGCGGCATCAAGGACATTCGCGGCAACCTGGTGTTGGATCGCAGCTATTTTGCCGAGTCCAGCTATGATCCGGCGCAGTTCGATGGTGACCCGCAGAAGCCCTACAATGCCGGTCCCGATGCGTTGTTGCTGAACTATCGTACCCAGGCCCTGCGTTTCGAACCGGACGCTGCCAGCGGCCTGGTCAATGTGAGCATGGACCCGCCCATGGCCGGGGTCACCATCACGCCGCCGCGCCTGTCGCAGGAGCCCTGCGGCGACTGGCAGGGCAAGCTCAAGATGAACAACGACGCCAGTGCGGTCAATTTTGCCGGCACCTACAGTGCCGACTGCGGGCCGCGGGTGTGGTATGTCCATCCCTATCGCATGAGCAATGTGCAATATGTCGGTGCGAGTTTTGTCCAGATGTGGGCCGACCTGGGCGGCAGTTTTGCCGGGCGTGTGGTCAACGGCCAGGTCACGCCATCGGCACGGCTGATGGTGGAAGTGCAGTCGCCGCCGCTGCCGGAAGTCATCCGCGACATCAACAAGTACAGCAACAACGTGATGGCGCGTCAGGTGCTGCTGACGCTGGGCGCGGAGATGAGCGGCCAGCCAGGGGATACCACCAATGGCGCGCGTGCGGTGCGTGGCTGGCTGGGCGACAAGGGCATCGATACCGCCGGGCTGGTCATCGAGAATGGCGCCGGTCTGTCGCGCGTGGATCGCGTGACCCCGGCGCTGCTGGCCAGTGTGCTGGTGCAGGCGTATCGCTCGCCGCTGATGCCGGAGTTCGTCTCTTCATTGCCGCTGGTGGGTTACGACGGCACCATGCGCCGTCGCCTGAAGGAGCAAGGTGTCGCCGGACAGGCGCACATCAAGACCGGCACGCTCAATGACGTGAGATCGATCGCAGGCTACGTGCAGGCAGCCTCAGGCAAGACCTATGTGGTGGTGTTCCTGATCAATCACGCTGCAGCGCCGAACGGGCAGCAGGCGCAGGATGCCTTGTTGCAGTGGGTGTACGAGAACGGTTGAACCGGGAGGCGGGCGGAGTCAGTCGCAGCTGCCGCCCCGCCATCACCGCCGCCAGGACCATTTTTTGCCGAAGAAAGCCATAGGAAGTTGTTTGCCAGCGACCGGTCCTGAAGGCGGCGCTACAGCAGCAGGGGTTTGTCGGATAGCTCGTTGGTCGCTTTTCCGCTGCCGTCGTCCCCGCGCGGCAGGACGGATTCCAGCAGGGCGTGCAAGGTGGCCAGCGCCTGCAAGGTACTGGCCTCGTAGTCGCCCTGGGCATAGCCTGAGGTCATCTGCCTGCACACCTGCTGCCACTGCTCGCGCGTGATGCGCGCATTGATGCCGCGATCGGCCACGATCTCGACTTTGCGGTCGGCCAGATTGAGGTAGACCAGCACCCCGCAGTTCTCTTCGGTATCCCAGATGCGGTAATGCGAAAACAATTCGTGTGCGCGCTGCCGGGCGCTTTCACCACGCCGCACCGCGCCCAGCGACAGTGAGGCTTCGACGATCAAGCGCACTTGCGCGCGATGGCGCCGTTCACCTTCCCCGATGCTGGCCTGGATCGCCTTGAGCGTGGACGAGGGGAAGATGCGCCGCGCTGCCGCCCGCGTCATGCGCAGATGACGCAGCAGGCGCGCCGGCAGGGAAGGGGATGCGTTGTTGTGCGCCATGTCACCAGTCTCCCGAGGCACCACCGCCATCGAATGTGCCGCCGCCACCGGAGAATCCCCCGCCCGACGAGCCGCC
Organism: Herbaspirillum sp. C7C8; assembly: GCF_022627875.1. NCBI lineage: Bacteria > Pseudomonadati > Pseudomonadota > Betaproteobacteria > Burkholderiales > Oxalobacteraceae > Herbaspirillum > Herbaspirillum sp. C7C8. Next base: position 147,655 of record NZ_JABXGG010000013.1, on the reverse strand, counting down.
GAATCCGCCACCGAAGCCGCCACCGAATCCACCCCCGCCCGAACGCGAACTGCCCCGTCCGGAACTGGCCTGGCGCAAGGCCTCATCGAGCAGGCTGCCGATGATGACGCCAGCCGTGGTGCTGCCGCCGTGTCCCCAGTCATTGTTGTTCAGAACGTTGCGGCTGCTGCGGCGCGACTTGAGCAGTACCGAGAAGAACACCACCAGAAACAGCCCGATCACCAGCAGCGTGATCCAGCTTGCACCATTGTCGATCTGTACCTGTGCGGTGCTGCTCCGATGCTTGACGGGGGGCAGCTGTTCCTGTTCCAGCAGGGTGGTGATGGCCGTCACGCCGGCCGCCAGTCCACCGTAGAAATCGTTCTGGCGGAAGTGCGGGGCGATCACGTCTTGCAGAATGCGTTTGGATTGTGCATCGGTGAGGCTGCCCTGCACCCCGCGTCCGGCTTCGATGCGCAGACGGCGCAGGGACTTGGGATTGTCCTTGGCGACGATCAGGATCACGCCATCGTCAATGCCCTTGCGGCCCAGTTTCCACGCATCGGCCACGCGGATGCTGTATTGCTCGATGGCTTCGGGCGCGGTGGAGGACATCAGCAGCACGCCGATCTGGCTGCCGGTGCGCTGTTCGATGTCGGCCAGCACGCCTTCCAGGGCCTGGCGCTGCTGCGGTTGCAGCAGGTGGACCTGGTCGATCACGCGGGCCGACAACGGCGGTACCGGCACCAGCCCGTCATCGGCGCGGGCCGCGCCGGCCGGCGCGATCCACACCAGCAGCGCGGTCAACAGCCAGGTCAGAAGCAGCTTGCGCATGGCCAATCGCGGCTCCCCGGCTTACTTGCCAAAGTTGACCGTGGGCGCGGTCGAGATGGCTTTTTCGTTTTCTACCGTGAACGAGGGTTTTACTTCATAGCTGAACAGCTTGGCCGTGATGTTGGTGGGGAAACTGCGCGCCAGGATGTTGTAATCCTTCACAGCGGCGATATAGCGCTGACGGGCCACGGTGATGCGGTTCTCGGTGCCTTCGAGCTGGGATTGCAGGTCGCGGAAGCTGGTGTCGGCCTTCAACTGCGGGTAGTTCTCGGAGACCGCCATCAGGCGCGACAGGGCCGAGGACAGTTGTCCCTGCACTTCCTGGAACCGGGCAAACGCCTTGGGATCGTTGAGCACCTCCGGGGTGATCTGGAAGCTGGTGGCCGCAGCGCGGGCGCGGGTAACGGCTTCCAGAGTGTCCTTCTCGTGCGAGGCATAGCCCTTGACGGTGTTGACCAGGTTGGGGATCAGGTCGGCGCGGCGCTGGTATTGGTTCACCACTTCGCCCCAGGCGGCCTTGGTGGCCTCGTCCTTGGCCTGGAATTCGTTGTAGCCGCAGCCGGAGAGGGTGAGGGCGGTGATGGCAATGGCCAGCCAGGCGAAGAGTTTTTTCATGTTGTTTTCCTCGTAGCAAAGTGAAGCAAAGGGAGCGCATGAGACCATGGAACCCGCACGAAGTGCCCGATGTTCAGCGAAAACCCCTGAACATCAGTCAAAAATCGAGATCGGGACAGGCCGGCGCGCTACAATAGCGCATCTTTCAGTTAAAGGCATCACCGTGACATTCATCGAGAAACTCAACGCTGCGTGGACTTCGCGCAATTCCCTGCTGTGCGTCGGCCTGGACCCCGACCTGAAGAAATTCCCCGCCGAGCTGCAGGGCAAGCCGGATGCCATCTTCGAATTCTGCCGCGCCATCATCGATGCCACCGCCGAAGCCGCCTGCGCCTTCAAGCCCCAGATCGCCTATTTTGCCGCCCTGGGCGCGGAAGAGCAGCTCGAACGCATCTGCGCCTACCTGCGCAGCAACTACCCGGAGATTCCTCTGGTGCTGGACGCCAAGCGCGGCGACATCGGCGCCACCGCCGAGCAATATGCCCGCGAAGCCTTCGAACGCTATGACGCCGACGTCGTCACGGTCAGCCCCTACATGGGCTGGGACTCGGTCTCGCCCTATCTGGAATGGAAGGATCGCGGCGTCATCGTGCTGTGCCGTACCTCCAACGCCGGCGGTTCCGACCTGCAATTCCTGGAAGTCGATGGCAAGCCGCTCTACCAGCATGTGGCGCGCCTGGTGGCCGAGAAGTGGAATACCAATGGCCAGTGCGGCCTGGTGGTCGGTGCCACCTTCCCGCATGAACTGGCCCAGGTGCGCGCCATCATCGGCGACATGCCGCTGCTGGTGCCCGGCGTGGGTGCCCAGGGGGGCGATGTGGAAGCCACGGTGAAATCCGGGAAGACGGCCTCGGGTACGGGCATGATGATCAATTCTTCACGTGCCATCCTCTACGCCAAGCCGGAAGCGGGCGAAGATTTCGCCGCTGCGGCGCGCCGGGTGGCCATCCAGACGCGTGACGAGATCAATCGCTTCCGCTGAACCGCGCAAGCACAAATGAAGAAAAAGGCGGCGACTCCATAGGAGCGCCGCCTTTTTCTTCATGTGTCCCGCTTCAGTCTGCCAGAAGCTTCAGCAGCCCCTTGAGCGAATGTTCCACGGTCTGGGCCCGCACCTGCTGGCGGTCGCCCTTGAAGACCAGGCGTTCGGTGTAGGTCTTGTCGCCCACGCGCCAGCCGAAGCAGACCGTGCCGACCGGCTTGCCCGGTACCGCGCCACCGGGGCCGGCGATGCCGGTGGTGGAGACGGCCACGTCCGAGCTGCTGTTGGCCACTGCCCCTTCGGCCATCGCACCGGCGATTTCTTCGCTGACTGCGCCATGCTGGGCGATCAGGGCTTCGGAGATGTCCAGCAATTCGTTCTTGGAGGCGTTCGAATAGGTCACGAAACCGCAATCGAACCATTCCGAGGAGCCGGCGATTTCAGTGATGGCGTGGGCGATGCCGCCACCGGTACAGGATTCTGCAGTGGCCAGGAGCAGGCCACGGGCTTTGAGGGTGTGGCCTACGCGGGTGGCCAGGTCCAGGGTGCTGTCCATGAGTGTCATCCTCGGCTGTGCCGCAGTCGGCGCCACGTGGCGGACGCGCTGCGGTCGGTTGATCAACGATGTGCGTGAACTAGCATACTCCGATGTCGGGAAATGTTGTATCGGACAAGCTCCGATTGTTCACTTCCCGTTACCAATAAGTGCGCCAAAACGCGAACACCAGCAAGGTGTAGAAGGCCGCCACGATGTCATCCCACATCACCCCGAAACCGCCCTTGAAGCGGCGGTCGAACCAGGCGATCGGCGGCGGCTTGACCATGTCGAAGAAGCGGAACACCAGGAAGGCCGCAAACTGCGTCTTCAAATTGGCCGGCATGACCAGCACCATGACCAGCCAGAAGGCGATGATCTCATCCCACACCATGCTGCCGTCATCAGGCGAGTTCAGTGCCTGGCCGGTGCGATGGCATGCCCAGATGCCGATGATGAAACCGGCCGCAATGATCGCCAGCCAGTTTGCCGCCGTGAAGACATGCGGCCAGCGCGTCGACAGTACCGCATACGACAGCCACGCGAAGAGGGTACCGGCGGTACCCGGCATGATGGGTGAGAGGCCGCTGCCGAAGCCCTGCGCGATCCAGTGCGCCGGATGGGCCAGCATGAAGTGGGGAGTCGCCTTGCGTTTGCGCGGTGACGCCGGAGGCGGCGGGAAGGGCGAAGAAGCTTGGTTCATGAACGGAAATGATCGAAGGAATCCGGTGTGTCTTGCAGCGGCTCACCGGCCGCGTCCAGCAGGCGCAGACCGGCCTGCGCATCGATGTGGCCGATGCGGGTGACGGCGGTGCCGACCGACTGGGCGGCATGAAGAACGGCCTCGCGCTGGCGCACCGGGGCAGTGAAGCAGAGTTCATAATCGTCGCCACCCGACAGGCAGAAGCGGCGGCGCAGATGCAGGTCGCGCTGTTGCAGGGCCGGTCCGGGCGGCAGAGCATCCACATCCAGCGTGGCGCCTACGTGCGAACGGTCGAGGATGTGGCCGAGGTCGCCAGCCAGCCCATCGGAAATATCGATGGCGGCGTGGGCAATGCCACGCAAGGCCAGGCCCAGCGCCACCCGCGGGCTTGGTGCGTGCATGCGTGGGGCGGCCTGCTGCAGCGCTTCGCTGCTGATCTCCAATTCCTGGCGGTATCCGGCCAGGGCCAGCCGGGCATCGCCCAGCGTGCCGGAGACCCAGATGTCATCTCCCGCGCGCGCGGCGTCGCGACGCAGCGCCTGTTGCGGCGGGACTTCCCCGAAGACGGTGATGCTGATGGTCAGCGGCCCCTTGGTTGTGTCGCCGCCGATGAGCTCGCAGCCATGTTCATCGGCCAGCGCCAGCATGCCCCGCGAGAACGGTGCCAGCCATTCGGCGCGCGCTTGCGGCAAGGCCAGGGCCAGCGTGAAGGCGATCGGCTGCGCGCCCATGGCGGCCAGGTCGGACAGATTGACGGCCAGGCACTTGTGGCCCAGCAGCAAGGGATCGGCATCGGGGAAGAAGTGGCGGCCCTCTACCAGCATGTCGCTGGAAATGGCCAGCTGCATCCCCGGCGCCGGTGTCATCAGCGCGCAGTCGTCCCCCACGCCGAGCGCCGTGCGGCTGTCGGGGGCGGGTGGGCGGCTGAAATAGCGCGCAATGAGTTCGAATTCGGAAAGCATGGCGCGATTGTAACCAATCCGTCACGGCTTCAGTCGCACAATATCGGCGCGACAGGGGATGTTGCGATGCAGCGCAACTTGGCCTCGCGTCTTGCTGCAGTTGCGTCAGCGCGCAGCGCCGCAAAGCCTAGGGGTTTTCCCCAATACCAGACAGACAGGGGCGGTGGCAGCCTCTCGTGCAGCAAATCAAGCTGCGTGCAACTGCGCACATCAGGCGACAAACGGTCGTCATCTGGCCCCGGAAAGACCATGTTCGCGGTCATCACGGGTTTCGGTCGACCTGCCGCAAAGCCAGTCCGGAAAAGGCTTTGCGCGGGGCAGCATGGGGCGGTCGGCCTATGATTGAGGGCCGACCTCTGCTAGAATCGACCCCCTTCGCAAGTCAACTAGAGAATACAGAGTATGGATTCGATGATCAGTAAGAAAGAAGAAGTGCGTCAGCAACTTCGTCAGGCAGCGCTCGATTACCACGAGTTTCCGACCCCGGGCAAGATCGCGGTCACGCCCACCAAGCTGCTGACCAACCAGCGTGATCTCTCCCTCGCGTATTCTCCGGGCGTGGCTGCGGCCTGCGAAGAAATCGTCGCCGACCCGCTCAACGCCTTCCGCTACACCGCGCGTGGCAATCTGGTGGCCGTCATCACCAACGGTACCGCCGTGCTGGGCCTGGGCAACATCGGGGCGCTGGCGTCCAAGCCAGTCATGGAAGGCAAGGGCGTGCTGTTCAAGAAGTTCGCCGGCATCGACGTCTTCGACATCGAAATCAATGAAACCGACCCGGACAAGCTGATCGACGTGATCGCGGCCCTGGAGCCGACTTTTGGCGGCATCAACCTGGAAGACATCAAGGCCCCGGAATGCTTCTACATCGAGCGCAAGCTGCGCGAGAAGATGAAGATCCCGGTCTTCCACGATGACCAGCACGGCACCGCCATCATCGTCGGCGCCGCCATCCTCAACGGCCTGAAGGTCGTTGGCAAGGACATCAAGGACGTCAAGCTGGTGGTCTCCGGCGCCGGTGCGGCCGCGCTGGCCTGCCTGGACCTGATCGTCGACCTCGGCTTCCCGATCGAGAACATCTTCGTCACCGACCTGGCCGGCGTGGTCTACAAGGGCCGCAAGGAACTGATGGACCCGGACAAGGAACGTTTCGCCCGTGAAACCGACGCCCGCACCCTGGCCGAAGTGATTCCGGATGCCGACATCTTCCTGGGCCTGTCCGCCGCCGGCGTGTTGAAGCCCGAGATGGTCAAGCAGATGGCCCCGCGTCCGCTGGTGCTGGCCCTGGCCAACCCGACCCCGGAAATCCTGCCCGAAGAAGTGATGGCCGTGCGTGACGACGCCATCATCGCTACCGGCCGCTCGGATTATCCGAACCAGGTCAACAACGTGCTGTGCTTCCCCTACATCTTCCGTGGTGCGCTCGACTCCGGCGCCACCACCATCACCCGCGAGATGGAGATCGCCACCGTCCACGCCATCGCCGAGCTGGCCCAGGCCGAGCAGTCCGATATCGTGGCCTCGACCTATGGCATCGCCAACCTGTCCTTCGGCCCGGAATACATCATTCCCAAGCCTTTCGACCCGCGCCTGATGATCAAGATCGCGCCGGCTGTGGCCCGTGCCGCCGAGAGCTCGGGCGTGGCCGCCCGTCCGATTCAGGACATGGACGCCTACATCGAAAAGCTGGAACAGTTCGTCTACCACAGCGGTACCTTCATGCGTCCGATCTTCCAGGTCGCCAAGAAGGCCGCCGAGGCCAAGAAGCGCATCGTCTACGCCGAAGGCGAAGAAGAGCGCGTGCTGCGCGCGGTGCAGGTGATCGTCGATGAAAACCTGGCCAAGCCCATCCTGGTGGGCCGTCCGGAAGTGCTGGAACAGCGCATCAAGAAGTTCGGCCTGCGCCTGCGTGCCGGTACCGACTTCGAGGTCATCAACCCCAATTTCGACAACCGCTACCGCGACTACTGGCAGACCTTCCTGGAAATGTCGCGCCGCAAGGGCGTCACCGAGCAATACGCCAAGCTGGAAATGCGCCGCCGTCACACCCTGATCGGTTCCATGGCCATTCACAAGGGCGATGCCGACGGTCTCATCTGCGGTACCTACGGCACCACCCAACTGCACCTGCACTACATCGATCAGGTGCTGGGCAAGCGTGAAGGCGTCAACGTCTATGCGGCGATGAATGCGGTGATCCTGCCCAATCGCCAGCTGGTGATGGTCGATACCCACGTCAACGAGAACCCCAACGCCCGCGAGCTGGCCGAAATCACCATGCTGGCCGCCGAGGAAATGCGTCGCTTCGGCCTGCATCCGCGTGCGGCGCTGCTGTCGCATTCGAACTTCGGTTCCAGCAACAGCGAATCGGCCCGCAAGATGCGCGATGCTCTGGCCATCCTGCGCGAAATCGCGCCGGACCTGGAAGTCGATGGCGAAATGCACGGCGATACCGCGCTCGATTCCAAGCTGCTCAACGCCGTGATTCCGGACTCGCCCCTGAAGGGCGACGCCAACCTGCTGGTCATGCCCAACATCGACGCCGCCAACATCGCCTACAACCTGCTCAAGACGGCATCGGGCAACGGCGTGGCCATTGGCCCCATCCTGCTGGGTTGCGCCAAGCCGGTCCACATCCTGACCGCGTCGGCGACGGTGCGCCGCATCATCAACATGACCGCCCTGTGCGTCATGGATGCCCTGTCGGAGCGCTGATCGCAGCGTCAGTCCACGGCTCAAGCCGGCTCAGCAAGACCGTGAAAGCGGCGCATGTCGAAAGACATGCGCCGCTTTTCATTGCGCCCGGGCGAGCGTGGCACCAGCCGATGGTTTGGATGGATTTCCGCACATGTCGCGCAGCAGCATTCCGGGAATCCGCACCGGGTTTGCGTTGCTGTTTGGGTTGGATTAAATAAAATCGTTTTAAATCAATGGCTTGTGATTTTTTTGCCGTGTTTTTCATGCTGGCACGAAGCCTGCAATATGAAGCTCAAAACAAAAAAGCAAACACGGAGACAGACACCTGATGCGCTCTCTGCATCGTCTTCACGCGCCTGGTCCTGCTGGCCTCTGCGTTATGCCTTGTTCCGGTTCCATCAAAGCAAGATGACCCGCCGCAGGTCCTGTCCGCCGGACCGGACTGTGGCCATCACAGGAGATATCCATGAGTGTCACCCCGCAAAGCCATGCGCAAACCACGCCCTTGAGCGCTGCTGAATACCGCAAGCGCATTTTCGCCATCCTCGGCGCCTCTTCCGGCAACCTGGTGGAATGGTTCGACTTCTACGTCTATTCCTTCTGTGCGATCTATTTCGCACCGGCCTTCTTCCCCAAGGGCGATCCGACCACCCAGTTGCTCAATACCGCCGGCGTGTTCGCGGCCGGTTTCCTGATGCGTCCCATCGGCGGCTGGCTGTTCGGTCGCATCGCCGACAAGCATGGCCGCAAGACCTCCATGCTGATCTCGGTGCTGATGATGTGCGGCGGCTCGCTGGCCGTGGCCGTCCTGCCGACCTATGCCACCATCGGTGCCTGGGCGCCGGCGCTGCTGCTCTTGGCGCGCCTGTTCCAGGGTCTGTCGGTGGGCGGTGAATATGGCACCTCCGCGACCTACATGAGTGAAGTGGCGCCCAATGGCCGCCGTGGCTTCTTCGCCTCCTTCCAGTACGTGACGCTCATCGGTGGCCAGTTGCTGGCCGTGCTGGTGCTGTTCGCCATGCAGCAGTGGCTGACCAAGGCCGAGCTGATGGCCTGGGGCTGGCGCATTCCCTTCGTGCTGGGCGCGGTCGGTGCGCTGGTGGCGATGTATCTGCGCAGCTCGCTGGCCGAGACCTCTTCGGCCGGTGCCCGCAAGAAGAAGGAAGCCGGTACCCTCAAGGGCTTGCTGCAGCACAAGCGCGCCTTCCTGAACGTGGTGGGCTTCACCGCCGGCGGCTCGCTGATGTTCTACACCTTCACCACCTACATGCAGAAGTATCTGGTCAACACCGCCGGCATGGACCCGAAGATGGCCAATGGTGTCATGACCGGCGCGCTGTTCGTCTACATGATCCTGCAACCGATCTTCGGTGCCCTCTCCGACAAGATCGGCCGCCGCAACTCCATGCTGTGCTTCGCCTTCTTCGGCATGATCGGTACCTTCCCCATCCTGCACTTCCTGAAAGACGTCAGCAGCCCCGGCGTGGCCATGGCGCTGGCCATCCTGGCGCTGACCATCGTCAGCTTCTATACCTCCATCAGCGGCCTGATCAAGGCCGAGATGTTCCCGCCGGAAGTGCGCGCCCTGGGCGTGGGCCTGTCTTATGCGGTGGGCAATGCCATCTTCGGCGGTTCGGCCGAATTCGTGGCGCTGTCGCTGAAGTCGGCGGGGGTGGAATCGGCCTTCTACTGGTACGTCAGTGCACTGTGCCTGGTGGCGCTGATCATCAGCCTGCGCATGCCGGATCCGCAACGTGACGGTCACCTCAAGGGCGATGTCTCCATGAACCCGGACGACGAGCACGGCGACGCCGCTGCCGCTGCCGGCAAGCTGCACAAGCCGGCCTGATCGTGCCCGCCGTTGCGCCACTGCCTGCGGTGGCGCGCGGCGCGTTATGATGATGCCTTCAACGCGGCGCCCTGCGGGGCGCCGCGCTGTTTTCTTCCGTTCTCTTCATGCGCGCACGACGAAACCTGCTGATCCTGACCCTGTTCCTGGCGGCCACCCTGCTGGTCTGCGGGTTGACCTATCGCGTGGCGCTGGGCCGGGCCGAGAGCGACCAGCAGGCCCTGGCCGCCGCGCAGTTGCAGATCGCCGCGCTGGATCTGGAGTCGATCCTGCAGAAATATGAAGCCTTGCCCTTTGCGCTGGGCTTCCAGTCCGATGTGCGCCAGGTCTTGCAGCATCCCGAGGATGCGTTCTCGGTGGACCGCCTCAATCGTGCCTTCAAGACCATCCAGCAACAGTCGCGTGCGGTCAATATCTTCATGCTCAACCGTCACGGCGTGACGCTGGCCTCCAGCAACTGGGATGAGGAATTCAGCTATGTCGGGCGCGACTTCGGTTTCCGCCCCTACTTCCGCGAAGCCATCCAGGGGCGGGCAGGGCGCTTCTATGGTATCGGCAACATTTCCAGCGAGCCGGGCTACTTCATCGCCCAGCCCGTCTATCGGCGCCAGGACCAGGCCGAGGGCGACCTGCCCATTGGGGTGATGGTGGTCAAGGTGGACCTGGCGGAGTTCGAGCATACCTGGCGCAGCAGCAATGATCCGATCACGCTCACTGATGCCGGTGGTGTGGTGTTTCTGAGCAATCGTCCTGAATGGAAGTATCACAGCCTGCAAGCCCTGAGCGCGCCGGTACAGCGCGAGCTGGAGGGCACCCACCAGTATGCAGACCTGCCCATCACGCCCGTGACGACGCTGCCGCCGGCCTTGCAGCGCGGATTCGGCATGCACGTGTCGCGCCCGGTGGGGCGGCTGGGATGGAAGTTGATGCTGTTTCCGTCAAAGGCACGCATGCAGCGGTCCGCGATGCAGTCGACCATGGCGGCGGCACTGTTGATGCTGGCGCTGGCCATCTCGCTGTTGGCCTGGTACCAGCACCGGCGCCGCTTGCAGGAACGACTGGCCTCGCGCAACGCCCTGCGCCGTGCTGCCGAGGAACTGGACCAGAAGATCGCCCAGCGTACCGGGGAACTGACCGCGGCCAACCAGGCCATCGCGGCCAAGTACGCCAAGCTGCAGCAGACCGAGAGCCTGTTGCGCACTACCCAGGACGAGCTGGTGCAGGCCGGCAAGCTGGCCATGCTGGGCCAGATGGCGGCGGGCATGACGCATGAACTGAACCAGCCTTTGGCGGCCATCCGTGCCTTTGCCGACAACTCGGTGAAATTCCTGGCGCGGGGCCAGACCGCCCAAGTGGCCGAGAACCTGGAACACATCAGCCATGCCAGTGCCAGCATGGGCAAGATCATCGGCCAGTTGAAGGGGTTTGCGCGCAAGAGCGGCCAGGCCGTGGCGGTGGTCGACCTGCGCCAGGCCGTGGAGACCTCGGTACGGCTGCTTTCCAGCGACTTCCAGAAGCAGGAAGTGGAAACCCGCATCGACATGCCGCTGACCGTGCAGGTGACCGGAGACGCTGTGCGCACCGAGCAGGTCATCGTCAATCTCTTGCGCAATGCCCTCGATGCGGTCGAGGAGGCGCCCCGCAAGTGTGTCTGCGTGATGCTGGAGGTCGATACGGCACGCCAGCAGGCAGTGCTGCGCATTCGCGATTCCGGCGCGGGCATTGCCGACGAGGTCGTGCCGCATCTGTTCGAGCCCTTCTTCACGACCAAGTCGTCGAGCAAGGGGCTGGGCTTGGGACTGACGATTTCGTCCTCCATCGTGCAGGCCATGAACGGTCAACTGAGTGCGCATAATCATGAACAAGGCGGCGCGGAATTCGTGGTGCGCCTGCCCCTGCTGAAGACGGAGAATGGATCTGATGGATAAACACGCCGCTGCCCCCAGCGCCCTGCTGATCGAAGATGAACAGGCGGTGCGCCGTGCCACGGCCCAGGCACTGGAGCTGGAGGGCTTTACGGTGAGCGCCTGCGCCAGCGCCGAAGAGGCCCTGCCGCTGCTGACCCGCGATTTCCCGGGCGTGCTGGTGACCGATGTACGCCTGCCTGGCTGGTCCGGCTTGCAGGTGCTGGCCCATGTCATGCAGATCGATCCGGACCTGCCGGTGATCGTCGTGACCGGTCATGGCGATGTCAGCATGGCGGTGGAGGCCATGCGTGCCGGGGCCTATGACTTCGTGGAGAAGCCCTTCGGTTCGGACAGTCTGCTCGAGATCGCCCTGCGCGCCCAGGAGAAGCGCAGTCTGGTCCTGGAAAACCGCCGCCTGCGCGAGGCCTGGGCGCACGACCCGGAGCTGCCGCCGCTGGTGGGCCAGTCACCTGCCATCGAGCGCGTGCGTACGCTCATCCGCAGCCTCGGTCCGGCCGATGTGGATGTGCTCATCAATGGCCAGACCGGCAGCGGCAAGGAAGTGGTGGCGCGCCAGCTGCATGCCGCCAGTGCCCGCAAGGGCCCCTTCGTGGCGCTGAACTGCGGGGCCTTGCCGGAAACGGTGTTCGAGAGCGAGATCTTCGGTCATGAGGCCGGGGCCTTCACCGGTGCCCAGAAGCGCCGCATCGGCAAGCTGGAATATGCGCATGGCGGCACGCTCTTCCTCGATGAAATCGAGAGCATGCCGCTGGCGTTGCAGGTCAAGCTCTTGCGCGTGCTGCAGGAGCGGCGCCTGGAACGCTTGGGCGGCAACGAGTCCGTGGCCATTGATTGCCGGGTGGTGGCGGCCAGCAAGGTCGATCTGCTCAAGCTCTCCGCCGAGGGACAGTTCCGTGAAGACCTGTATTACCGTATCGGCGTGGTTTCCATCGACCTGCCGGCCTTGAACCAGCGTGGCAGTGATATCCCGCTGTTGCTGGCGCATTTCTGCCAGGCGGCCGCGATGCGCTACCGGCGAGAGATACCGGCCTGGACGGCGGCGCAGATGCAGCAATGGCAGCAGCGCGAATGGCCGGGCAATGTGCGCGAACTGCGCAACTTTGCCGACCGCTGGGTATTGGGAGTGGAACAGATCGCTGCCGTGGGGGGCTCGGCATCCTTGACGCTGTCCCTGCCGGAACAGGTGGAGCAATTCGAGGCCGGGATGATCGCCACGGCGCTCAGGGAGAGCGAGGGCAGTGTCGCGCAGGCCGCCGAGCGGCTGGGCATCCCGAAGAAGACGCTTTACGACAAGATCCGCAAATATCAGCTGGCGTCCGCTTGAGACTGCTACGTACGTAAAAAACGCCGCTGCGGTGATGCTGCGCTGCGGCGTCATTGCCCTCTGCAGGACTTGCTTGCGCAAGCGCTGCGAGGGGCTTTGGACTCAGTCCTTCTGGTACTGCGGTGAACGCGGACCATACAACAGTCCGTTGGTGCTGCCCGCGCGCAGCAGGCGGTTGCTGGTCACGCTGGCCATCTTGTAGCTGGCATCGGTGGTGGTGCTGATGATCTGGTTGACCACGGCCGAGATCAGCATGCCCAACAGGCCATTGTTCTGGTTCTGGCGCTGCTCTGCGCTGGAGGCGCTGGCCGAGCCCTGCCACAGCGTCTTGCCCGAACGCAGGTCGACCAGCTTGGCATCGGCGGCCACCACCGTATCGCTCTGCACCACCTTGTAGGAGGTGCCGTAGTCGGTGATGTTGATGTACAGCGCAGCGTCGGCACCGAAGATGTCATGCAGCTTCTTGACCGGCACCTCGTGGATGTCGGCGGCGTTGGCCAGGCCGTTCTGCTTGAAGGTCTCCGCCGCCAGGGAGACCGGGATCACGTAGTAACCCGATTCCGCCAGGGGTAGCGTGGCCTGCGCGAGCATGCCGTAGGGAGCGATGACTTCGGAAGAGCTGTTCATCGGTGGCAGCACCAGGATCGAGGCCGGACGCGCCGCCTTGAACTCGGCGTAGTCATACGGTTGCTGTTTGTGGGTGGCGCAGCCCGAGGCCAGCAGGACCAGCAGCAGGGCGCCCAGTGCCTTGAATTTGTTGATCATCATTTGCTCAGTCCCTTCTTGTAGTTGCGCATCAGGAAGTCCATATACGGTGCCGATTCCGGGAACAGCGCCTTTTCGGTCTGCAGTTCCTGGACCAGTTGGTCTTCCTTGCCGATGGAGGCATACAGCATGCCCAGGTGGGCGTGGTAGCCCGGCGGCACGGCCTCGTTGTTGGCGCGCATCTTCTGCAGGTTTTCTTCCAGCGCGGCGATCTCGGCTTCATTGCCGTTGCCTTCCGTCTTGAAGTGTTCGTACAGCTGGTCCTGATAATTGCCCCAGCCGTAGAGGGACTTCTGCTGGTGTTTGGCACAGCCGGAGAGGGCCAGCGCCAGGCCGAGGGCGAACCCGGCAGCGAGCTTCTTGTTCATCATGGTCGGTCTCTTGCGTTCGTGTTGGGGAGTCAGGGCTTCCATGCGCCGGAATCGATGCCGGTGACCAGGTTCTGCACCGCTTCGCGGATGGCCAGGTCGAGTACCTTGCCATTGAGCGTGGAGTCATAGCTGGCGGTGCCGCCGAAGCCGATGATCTCGCGGTTGTCCAGGCTGTATTCGCCTGCGCCCTGCGACGAGTACACCACCTGCGAGGTGTTCACGTCCACGATGTTGAGGTTGACCTTGGCATAGGCCACCTGTGACTTGCCACGACCGAGGATGCCAAACAGCTGGCGATCGCCGGTTTCCTTGCGGCCGAACTCGGTGACATCACCGGTGACCACGTAGTTGGCGCCCTTGAGGGACTGGGTCTGCTTGTTCAGCTTGGCTTCCTGGGCCAGTTCGCCCATGTTGTCGCGGTCCATCACGGAGAAGCGGTTGCTCTGCTGCAGATGGGTGATCAGGATGGTTTTGGCCTGTCCGCCCAGACGGTCCACGCCATCCGAGAAGATGCCGCGCAGATAGCTGGAGCGGTTATCGAACTTGCCGACGGCGATCGGGCTGCGCGCCCCCTGGTACACCTGCTTGGCGCTGGCCACCTGGGCCACCGGCAGACTGCGTGAATTCTCTGTGGCGCAACCCCCGAGCGCCGTTGCCATGGCGACTGCCGCCACGGTCGTGACATACCTGCTGAACATAGTTGTTTCCCCGAATTGTTGATATCGACAAGGGCAGCCCAACTGCCCTTCAAACACCTCGAAAGCGCCCGTGCCTTGCACACTGGCGAGTTTCGAGCCGGCAATTTTATCAGCGGACAGGAGCAAAATCTGTAGTAATTTGGCGATATCTTGATCAAATTTAACAAGACGGCGTCATTCCTGATGACGTTCATCATTGTGCGTCGCGGCCGCTGCAAGCGCCGATGATATGATCCGGCTCACGCGGACGCCGGGCGTCCATCTTCATCGAGAATCAAGGCCATTCCCTCATGCGCGACATCATCAATGGCTTCCTGCGTTTCCAGCAGGATGTCTTTCCTTCCCGTAAAGAGTTGTTCAAGAGCCTGGCGACCGGGCAGACCCCCAAGGCGCTGTTCATCTCCTGCTCGGACAGCCGCATGGTGCCCGAACTGGTGACCCAGCGCGAACCGGGCGACCTGTTCGTCATCCGCAATGCCGGCAACATCGTGCCCTCCTTCGGCCCCGAGCCGGGCGGCGTCAGTGCGACCGTGGAGTATGCGGTGGCACAGCTGAAGGTGTCGGACATCGTCATCTGCGGTCACTCCGATTGTGGCGCCATGACGGCGGTGGCCACCTGTGCCTGCCTGGACCACATGCCGGCGGTACGCAACTGGCTGCACCATACCGATGCCGCGCGGATGATCAATGAATCGCGTCACCACGAGACCGAGAAGGATCGCATCGATGGCATGGTGCGCGAGAACGTGATCGCCCAGCTCAACAACATCCGCACCCATCCTTCGGTGGCGGTGGCGCTGGCACAGGGCCGGCTGGGACTGCATGGCTGGGTCTACGACATCGAGACCGGCTCCATCCTGGCGCACGATACCGCCACCAATACCTTCGTGCCGCTGGCTCTGCATCCGGCGGCCAGCAGCGACCACTGAGACTGGCGGCGGGCGGCGCTCGCCTCAGCCCTCAGAGGTTGAGCATCTGCATGCTGGCTTCGGTGTAACGCTCGCCGGCGGCCGCGCCGCGCGGGAAGACCGCCTCCAGCGCCTGCAGATCTTCGGAAGAAAGCTTCACCGAAAACGCGCCCGCGTTTTCTTCCAGATAGCGGCGGCGCTTGGTGCCGGGAATGGGCACGACGTGCGGGTCCTGCGCCATCACCCAGGCCAGTGCCAGCTGGCTCGGTGTGCAGCCGTGCTGCGTTGCCATTTCCTTCACTTGTGCCACCAGCCGCAGGTTGCGGGCGAAATTCTCGCCCTGGAAGCGCGGATTGGTGCGGCGGAAATCATCCTCGGCCAGATCCTCGAAGCGCTGCAACGCACCGGTCAGGAAGCCCCGTCCCAGCGGACTGTAGGCCACGAAGCCGATGCCCAGCGCGCGGCAGGTGGCCAGCACATCCGTTTCAGGATCGCGCGTCCACAAGGAATATTCGCTCTGCAGGGCCGTCACCGGGTGTACCCGGTGGGCGCGCTCCAGAGTGGCCGAGGAGGCTTCGGACAAGCCGATGTAGCGGATCTTGCCGGCCTGCACCAGGTCCGCCAGCGCACCCATGGTGGTCTCGATGGGCGTGTTCGGATCGATGCGATGCTGGTAGTAGAGGTCGATGGTCTCGATGCCCAGGCGCTTGAGGCTGCCCTCCACGGCCTGGCGGATATAGGCCGGGCTGCCATCCACGCCGCGTGCAGATGGATGGGCCGGATCGCGCCGGATGCCGAACTTGGTGGCGATGAAGAACTTGTCGCGGCGGCCTTGGAGGGCGCGGCCGATCAGTTCTTCGTTGGTGTAGGGGCCATACATGTCGGCCGTGTCGAGCAGGTTGATGCCCAGTTCGAGGGCGCGGTCGAGGGTGGCCAGGGATTCGGCGTCGTCGCGCTGCGCATAGAAATCGCTCATGCCCATGCAGCCCAGGCCGATGGCCGAGACCAGCGGGCCGTTGCTGCCCAGGCGGCGGGTGCCGACGGGTGATTGCGCTGGCAGGTGCGAGGTGTGGGGTTGCGTCATGGTGTCATCCTTTCGGGTTGGGGAGCGGCGGCCTTGTCGCCAGCAGAGGTGGGCAGCGCAGCGCGTGCTTGCTGCTCCAGTTCGTCATACAGGGCCAGCTTGTGCTGCAGGACCGCCAGGTTCTCCTGCAACTCGGCCAGGGTATCTTGTACGCACAGCGTATGCGCCTGCAGCATGGCACGGCGCTGGCTGACGCTTTCCACCGTATTGCCGATGCGGCGTAGCTCGGCATAGCGCAGCATGGCGCGTACCGGCAGGCCGGTGGCCTTGAGCTTTTTCAAGAAGGCGATCCAGTTCAGGTCTTCCTGGGTGTAGCGGCGATGGCGGTTGTCGCGCCGCTCCACCGGGTCGAGCAGGCCGATGCGTTCGTAGTAGCGCAGGGTATGCACCGACAGGCCAGTGGCCTCGGACGCCTGGGCAATGGTGAGAGAAGTTGTCATGGCAGCCAGTCTAGAAGTTGGAGTGCGCTCCAAGTCAAGCGCTCCCGCCATTATCGGCATCCTGGTCGGAGTACGCTGGCAGCCAGTACAATGCGCGCTGCCTTCCCTTCTGTTCCGGAGATTTTCCGCATGCACATCGCTGCCGCCACCCAACTTCTGCTCGACGCCCGCCACAGTGGCCTGGCCCTGGACTGGCGCCGCCTGGCCGTGGGTGATGCCGAGACCGCCTATGCCGTGCAGGACGCGCAATTGCTGCGCCTGGGGCCGGTGGGCGGCTGGAAGGTCGGCAGCAAGGGTGATGGCAGCCTGCCCGGCTGTGCAGCGCTGCCGGCTTCGGGCATCGTGGCTTCGGGAAGCGAACTGCGCGGGCCGCAATGGCGCATGCGCGGGCTGGAAGTGGAGTTGGCCCTGCGGGTCGGGCGCGATTACGATCCCGGCGAGCAAGAGCCGGATGAAGCCGAGCTGCGCACGGTCTTCGATGCCATCCTGCCGGCCATCGAAGTGGTGGAGACGCGCCTGGGACATCCGCCCTGTACCAATCCCTGGGCCGGCATGGCCGACCTGCAAAGCCACGGTGCACTCATCATCGGTGCCGCCCAGCCGCTGCCTGCCACGCTTTCGTTGCGCCAGATCGTGGCCGGCCTGCACATCGACGGCCAGGAAATCATCCGTACCACCGGCGGCAATCCGGCCGAGCTGTGGACCATGCTGGGCTGGCTGACGCTGCATTGCGCGCGCCGTGGCCAGCCCTGGCGTGGCGGGCAGATCATCACCACCGGCTCCTGCACCGGCCTGCAGCTGGCGCGGGGAGGGCGGCTGGTGGCGGCGGCGCTCGAGGGCATCGGCGCGGTCTCGTTGAGCTTCGCCGCTTGAAGGGCTGGCCGTTTCTCAGCGCATGAGTTGGCCGATCAGGCGACCCACTTCCGCATGCACCGCATCGCGCCGCGCATCGGTGGCGGCGTTTTCGGTCAGGTAGACGGCAAACAGCAGCGGTGTGCCCTTGTCGGTCCACACCACTCCCACATCGTTGGCCGTGCCCAGGCGCCCGGTACCGGTCTTGTCGCCGACCTTCCAGCCCGCCGGCAGGCCGGCGCGCACACGCTGGTCGCCGGTCCGGTTGGCCACCAGCCACTGCGTGAGCTGCTGGCGCGAGGCCGGAGCAAGCGCATCGTCCAGCAGCAGCCGGCGCAGGTCGGCGGTCATCGCGGCCGGGGTCGTGGTATCGCGAGGGTCGCCAGGGACGGCTTCGTTGAGCGTGGGTTCATTGCGATCCAGCCGGGTGAGATCATCGCCCAACGTGCGCACGAATCGCGTCAGGCCGGCCGGACCGTTCATGCTGGCCAGCATGAGGTTGGCGGCGGTATTGTCCGAGAGGGTCATGGCCGCTTCGCACAACTGCGCCATCGACAGGCCGGCGCCGCCGGTGTGCTTGCCCGTCGTGGGCGAGTAGGGGACCAGGTCTTTCTGGTGATAAACGATGCGCCGGCTCAACTGCTCCTTGCCCTGATCCACGCGGTGCAACACGGCGGCTGCCGCAAGGAACTTGAAGGTACTGCACATGGGGAAGCGCTCATCGGCACGATAGCCCCAGTGGCGAGCACCGGCAGTATCCACCAGCGAAACGCCCAGGCGGCCGCCGATGTCGGCTTCCAGCCGCGACAGGGTATCGGTGAGTGTGGATGAGTCCACAGTTTTACTTGCAACTTGTGGTGCGGCCGCCCAGCTGCGGCTGATCAGGCCGGCCGTGGTCAGGGCGGCAACGGACAGGAAGTGGCGTCGTCCAGACATGGATTCTCCTCGATGAATGATGGCAACAGGGCTGCATCATAGGCAGTAGTCGTGGCGCTCACAATTCACGATAATTGGGTGCAAGCCCAAGAAAAACTGATGCCAGGAAATCCCATGTACCTGCCCCTCAATGCGCTGCGTGCCTTCGAAGTCTCGGCCCGCCACCTCTCCTTCACCCGCGCCGCCGAGGAATTGAGCGTGACCCAGACCGCCGTGAGCATGCAGGTCAAGAACCTGGAACAGCGTCTGGGCGTGGCGCTGTTTCGTCGTCTGCCGCGCGGATTGGCGTTGACCGATGAGGGGCTGGCGCTGCTACCGGTGGTGGCGCAATCCTTCGGGCGCATTGCCGACGTGCTGGCCCAGTTCGAAGATGGCCGCCGCCGCGAGGTCCTCACCGTCGGTGTGGTGGGTACTTTCGCCGTGGGCTGGCTGATGCCGCGCCTGCGTGAATTCCAGCAGCAGCATCCCTTCGTGGATCTGCGCCTGCTCACCAACAACAATCGTGTGGACCTGGCCGGGGAGGGGCTCGATTACGCGATCCGTTTTGGCGATGGTGCGTGGCACGGCACCGAGGCTGAACGTTTGTTCGAAGCGCCGCTGGCCCCGATGTGTGCCCCCGAGATCGCCGCGCGCTTGCGCGCGCCCTCCGACCTGGCGGCCGAGACCTTGCTGCGCTCCTATCGCAGCGATGAGTGGCGCCGCTGGTTTGCGGCAGCCGGTGTGCCTTGCCCGCCCTTGCGCGGCTTCGTATTTGATTCCTCGCTGGCGCTGGCCGAGGCCGCTGCGCAAGAGGCGGGAGTGGCCTTGCTGCCGGTACTGATGTTCGAGCGCGAACTGCGGCAGGGGCGCCTGCTCTGTCCCTTCGGGCAGCGCATCGTATTGGGTGCCTACTGGCTCACGCGCCTGAAGTCACGGCCGCAAACCGCTGCCATGGCGGCTTTCCGGGGATGGTTGCAGACACATGCGGAGGGCATGTAGGTGATGCTGAAGTGATGACTACGCGCAACAACCACAGCGATGTCAGAGAAATCCTGATGGACGTCCGGCCGTCCTGCACATAGAATAAATAATATAAACAATTTATACGGTTCGTGCCGGCCGTATGAATCAGGACCATGGACAGACCGGCACTGGCGGAAAAACCTTCGGGACCTGCCATCAGTCATTAGTGAAAGGGGGTAAGTCATGCGTTACTTCGCACAACTCTATCGCAAGCTGGTTGATTTTCTCAACGACTCCAGCGAGCTCGACACCGGATCGCACCGTGGTGCGCCGCATTGCTGCAGCCTCTATTCGGGTTTGTCGAGCATGTCGCAGGACGAGCAGCGTCACTGAGTTCGCGCTCACTGCGCCAGCTTCATCTGCCAACCCGGGCCGCGCCAGCGCCCCGGGTTTTTGTTTTTCTGTCGGGCCATCCCTTGCCTGTTGCCGTGGCAGCCGACACCCTGTGCCGTGGCGGCATTGTTTGAGATTAGGTGTTTTCTTTAATAAGTGTCGTCAGAAAATTCCTGCTAATCAAGCCGCTGAAGATGTAATACAGTCGCGCAACAGCCCGAGGCAGCATCGCGGCAAAGCACCTTTTCTCAAATGCAGATGGCACAACTCAAAAAAATCAGCATCAACGACTTGGCCGTGGGGATGTATTTCGCCGGCTTCGATGGCTCATGGATCGAGCATCCCTTCTGGCGCAGCAAGTTCAAGATCGAGCACGCAGCCGACGTAAGCCGGGCGCGCAGTGCCGGCTTCGAATTCTGCTGGATCGATCTGTCACTGGGGCGCGATGTCATTGCTCACCAGCCCATCGAGGACGTGGCCGTTGTGCCACCTGCGCCGGTCACTGCGGAGGAGGAGTATCGCAATGAACTCAACGAAGCCTTGCGGCTCTACGAGAGTGCCAAGGAATCGACCCGGCAGATGTTCCGGCAGGCCCGTCTGGGCAAGACCCTGGATGTCGAGAAATGCCAGGACCTGGTGGAGGAAATCGCCGCCTCGGTCACGCGCAATTCGAACGCCCTGCTCAGCATCATCCGCCTCAAGCGCGCCGATGAATACACCTACCTGCACTCCATCGCCGTCTGTACCATGATGGTGGCGCTGGCGCGCACCCTGGGCATGGACAGCACGGCCTGCAAGGAAGCCGGACTGTCCGGCTACCTGCATGACGTAGGCAAGGCCTTTATTCCGCTGGAGGTACTGAACAAGCCGGGCAAACTGACCGACCAGGAATTTCGTATCATCCAGCGCCACCCCACGCTGGGTTATGAATACCTGAGCGGCTTCGCCGGCGTACCGGACTATGTCCTCGACGTGTGCCTGCATCATCACGAAAAGGTCGATGGCACCGGTTACCCGGGGCGCCAGCAGGGCAACCAGATCGGCCTGTATTCGCGCATGGCCGCCGTGTGCGACGTGTACGACGCCGTCACCTCCGATCGCACCTACAAGTCCGCCTGGGATCCGGCCGAGTCACTGGCCCGCATGGCGACCTGGCAGGGGCACTTCGACCGTCCCATCTTCCTGACCTTCGTCAAGACGCTGGGCATCTATCCCGTCGGGTCCATCGTCAAGCTGCGCTCTGGCCGTACAGCGCTGGTCATTCGCCAGAACCAGAAGGATCTCACCCGGCCTGTGGTCAAGGCGTTTGCAACGGCCGTGTCGATCGAGGCCCTGGAGAGCGAGATCATCGACCTGTCCGCACCGGACCAGGAGGATGCCATCAGTGAGCGCAGCGGGCAGGACTGGATCCGCAGCAACGGGCTGGTGCTGGACTCACTCAAGGCACTGGTGGAGGGCGGCGAGAGCCCGGGAGAGGCCAGGCCTTAGGGCCTGGTCACGTTGAATCTACTCGTAGATTTCATGGGAACAGGCCTTGGTCCTCAGCGCGAGCCGAGGATATGTGCGATGCGTTCCTCATTGGCCGGATGGCTGGAGAGATAACGCGCGGCCGGGCCATCCTTGTCCATCTCTCCCAGCTTCTCGAACACCAGCGCCAGCTTCTGACGCGGCAGGCCATTGGCCTTGAACATGGCAATGGCGTAATCATCGGCCTCGCGTTCGATGTCGCGCGAATACTTCAGATCCAGCAACACCGTGGGGATGTTGGCCAGCACCGCCGAGACATCGCCAAACAGAGCGGTGGCCATGGCGGCAATGGCCGAACTCTGGATCAGTCGCCGCATCAGGTGGCGGCGGTGCACATGGCCCAGTTCGTGGGCCAATACCCCCATGAGGGCATCATCATCGTCCAGCAACTGCACGATCTCGTCAGTGACCACGATCTGCCCGGAGGGCAGGGCGAAGGCATTGGGCCCGATGCGGCTCTTGCGAAACACGATCTCGTAATCGGGCGCATCCGGCAGCGGCGTCGTCATGGCGCGAAAGCGCGCCGTGATGGCCCGCGCACGATGCGCATCGAGCCGGCTGGGTGACAGCACCCTCGTATCGAGGAAGTCCAGCGTGTCCTGTCCGACCTGGCGATCCACCGACACCGGCAGCATGGCGGTGATGCCCTGGGCCGCCAGCGGCAGCAGATAGAGGTAGCTCAGGACCACCACCGCCACCAGGACCGCGCAGGCCGTCAGTGCGTGGAACCAGCTCTGCTGCAGCCGCACCACCAGTGAATCGCGCTGGCCGATCCCGCGCAGCAAGGCGCTGAAGGCCGCGCCATCGATGATCTCCAGATAGGCACCATCGGGGAAGCTGACCTTGCGCGCCGCGCGGTTCAGGCGCTCGGAAACGTGCAACCCGGCAATCGGGCAATCCCGCTCCACCTCCCCGCGTACCTGGGCCACGCCGCCGCTGACGGTGAGCGTGACCAGGTAGCGTCTCGAGGTCTTGCCATCGTAATAGGAAGCCGAGACTGTCATGGCTTACATCGACAGGTCGAAGTCGAGCAGATCGCCCAGGCCCTCGCCGGTCGCCGAGCCGGGCGATTCGCTGGAAGCGATGAAGTCGTCCAGGCTGCCTGCCGGCAGCAAGGTAAGCGACTCGATGCGATAGCGCATCATGCGTACCTGCGCGAAGGGTGTGAACAGCCCCAGCGTCACGGCAATGCCCAGCACGTTGGTCAGCAGGATAACCGCCGTGCGGCCCCAGCGCATGCGGCTCTGGAAGCGATGTTCACCCAGGCGGGTATTGTTCCAGACCAGGTTCTGCAGCAGCGTCAGCCACAGCGGAATGATCAGGAAGGACCAGACGTAGAGGGCCAGCAGCATGAGCGCGAAGGCCAGGATCGAACCTGCGCCCGACTCGATCGCCCGGAACAAGGCCATGCCGCCAAAGCTGATGACGATGAGCGCCGAGCCGGCGATCCAGCCACCGATGCCGGCCAGGTAGGCCAGGTAGAACGCGCCGACCGAACCATGGAAGGAGAAGTGGGTGGAGCCGAAGCGCGTCTCATTGTGCTGGAAGCGCTTGAAGCGCTGTGCTGCCATCGGCATGAGCAGCCCCACGCTGAAGCCGCCGATCATCGGCCACAGCAGGAAGTTCTTGAAGGCACCGCCGAAGCTGCCGCGAAAACCGAAGCGGATGCCGCGATAGCTGGTGTTGTAGAGCTTGAATTGCAGGCTGCGCCAGATCAGCCAGGGGCTGGCCAACATGAGGATCAGCGCGGCGATCAGGCCAAGCAGGATGTTGATGTAGCCGGCGAGCTGGTAAGCCACCAGCAGTACCACGGCCAGGATGCGTCCCTTGAGGATGGCCACGGGATTGCCGTGATAGTCGAAGCTGGCCCCGGCCACCGAGGTGTTGTCGTAGAAGTAGCGCAGTCGGCGCACCTTGGCCCAGGCGGAATAGATGCCCAGCGTCACCACGGACAGCAGCAGGTTGACGATCCAGATACGGAAATATTCGGAACCGCGCCCGCTGAAGGAAAACGCCTGTGGTGCACGGTGATCGGCAGAATCGCGCAGGGCGGTGGCAAAGGTGCCCGGCTCATTGGATGCAGACGGAGGAGGGACGGCGGCGTCAGGCAAATCGGAATGGTCGTTCATGGAAACTCTTGTGTTGGTCGTTGTATGGAAGAGGTCTGCCGATGGGGTCGGGCAAGAATCCATTGCTCGCAAGTAAAAGTCAAGTTGGCGGGCATCTCCATGTGACTTGTATGGATTTTGTAGGGGTGCACCTCGCATTTTTTCGAGCCTCATTGGTCTGGCCTTCTGCAGAAATGCACTGTTTGTGCGAACATTGCTGCCCACATGCGGTCAAGGCAAGGGCATGGCGGCGGCGCCAACAGCGCGGCCTCGCAGCAATGATTGTCCGCATTCGCGCCAAACAAAAGTTTCCTGAGCGTCGCCTGGTCTCCACGCCCGGCGACGTTTGCCAACCAAAGGAGCCTCCATCCATGTCCACGTCCTGGAACACCGCCGCCATCGCCGAGAAGCTCGGCATTCCTGTCACCGACCTCGGCATCGAGACCATCGCCCACAGCGCCGATGGCATCGATTACGAAAGCGTGCTCCTCTACAACAAGGCGCAAGCCCCGGTCTCCGGTGTACTGAGCGTTCCCAATTACTTCGGGCTGCGCCAGCAGGCGCTGGAAATCGCCGCCACCACCATCGGTGCGGGCCATGCCATCCTGGTGGCCGATGTGTTCGGCAAGACCCTGCGTCCGGGTAATCCGGACGAAGCTCTGGCGGCCATCATCCCGCTCAAGAAGGATCGCGCCGAACTGCGCAAGCGCATGCACGGCGCGCTCAACGTCTTGCGCGAGCAGTCCTTCGTCAAGCTCGATGCGTCCAGGCTGGGCGCCTGCGGTTTCTGTTTCGGTGGCACGGCGGCGCTGGAGCTGGCGCGTGATGGCGCTGAGCTGCGCGGCACGGTCTCGCTGCATGGTGCGCTCGATACCCCGGCCCCGGCCGAGAGCAAGATCAAGGGCGCAGTACTGGTGCTGCACGGCGTGCAGGATCCGTCGGTGCCACGCGATCAGGTCAATGGCTTCATCGACGAGATGAGCGCCCTGAAGATCGACTGGCAACTGGTCAACTATGGTCAGGCAGGCCATTCCTTCACCGATCCGGATGCCAACCATCCCGGCTTCTTCTACCACCGCCAGACCGCCGAGCGCGCCGCTGTCGCCTTGCAGGATTTCTTCGGCGAAGTGCTGGCCTGATGTAAATCAGGCACCGCAGGGCGGCAGTCCTGCCGGTCTGAGTCTCACCCTGTGCGGCTGCGCCCGACGACACCGCACAGGGGCTACACCATAACAAGAAGAGAACGCGTCCATTCGGCACGCAGGGGAGCTTCATCCTTGCATGGCGTGTTGCCAGCGTCCCGCATACCCTCGTCAAATCCCACGTCCAAAGGATACTCATGTCACAAGATAAAGAGCCCAGGCGGCGCTTCCTGCGCCAGGTGTTGGCCATCGTCCCAGCCGCGACCACGCTAGGCGGCGCCACCACCGCAGCAGTCAGCCAACCGGCAATGGCCGACAGCAGCGAGCCGGGCAAGGCCCGCGCCTACACCCCCAGCTACTTCACCGGGCCCGAATGGGCCTTCCTCAACGCCGCCGTCGATCATCTCATCCCCTCGGACCAGTACGGTGCCGGTGCACTGGAGACCGGCGTGCCCGAGTTCATCGACCGCCAGATGGAAACGCCCTATGGCGCCGGCAAGCTGTGGTACATGCAGGGTCCTTTTCACCCGGACAGCGCGCCTGAACTGGGCTACCAGCTCTCGCTGGTACCGCGCGACATCTATCGCCAGGGCATTGCCGCCTGCAATGACTGGTGCAGCAAGAACCACGGCAAGGTCTTCGCCGAACTCGACAAGGCCAAGCAGCTGGAAGTACTCAAGATGATGGAAGGCGGCAAGATCAGCTTCGATACGGTGCCGGCCAAGACCTTCTTCAGCTTCATGCTGGGCAATACCAAGGAAGGTTATTTCGCCGACCCGATGTACGGCGGCAACCAGAAGATGGGCGGCTGGAAGATGGTCGGCTTCCCCGGTGCGCGTGCCGATTACGCCGACTGGGTGGACCAATACAACGTCAAGTATCCATACGGCCCCGTGTCGATTCTGGGAGAGAAGGGCTGATCATGGCTATCAAAAAAGACAAAGTGGATGTAGTGATGGTGGGCCTGGGCTGGACCGGCTCCATCATGGGCATGGAGCTCACCGAAGCCGGCCTGAACGTGCTGGCGCTGGAGCGTGGCGACATGCGTGACACCAACACCGACACGCCGTATCCGAAGGCGGTCGATGAACTGAAATACTCGGTGCGTGGCGCGTTGTTCCAGGACCTCTCGCGCGAGACCGTGACGATCCGCCATGCGCTCTCCGATGTGGCGGTGCCGTATCGTCAGCATGGCTCCTTCCTCTTGGGTGATGGCGTGGGCGGTGCCGGTTTCCACTGGAACGGCATGATGTACCGCAACCTGCCTGAAGAACTGGAAATGCGCTCCCACTACGAGCAGAAGTACGGCAAGAAATTCATCCCCGAGGACATGACCATCCAGGACCATGGCGTGACCTACAAGGAACTGGAGCCGTTCTACGATTTCTCGGAAAAGGTCATGGCCGTCTCCGGCAAGGCCGGCAATCTGAAGGGGAAGATCGTGCCCGGTGGCAATCCGCTGGAAGCCGAGCGCAGCGATGAATTCCCGACCCCGCCGCTGCAATACCAGTACGCTGCTTCGCTGGTGGAGAAGGCCATGCGCGATGTCGGCTACCACCCCTATCCCGCGCCGGCGGCCAATGCCTCGCAGCCCTTCACCAATCCGTACGGCGTACGCATCGGCCCCTGCAACTACTGCGGCTTCTGCGAGAACTACGGTTGCTACATGTATTCGAAGGCTTCGCCACAGACCACCATCCTGCCGGTGCTGTTGAAGCGCAAGAACTTCGAAGTGCGTACCAAGGCGCAGGTCATCAAGGTCAACCTGGATGCCTCCGGCAAGCGCGCTACCGGCGTCACCTACATCGATGCCCAGGGCCGCGAGGTCGAGCAGCCGGCCGATCTGGTGCTGCTGACCGCGTTCCAGACCCACAACGTGCGCCTGCTGCTGCTCTCGGGCATTGGCAAGCCGTATGACCCGGTCACTGGTGAAGGCGTGGTCGGCAAGAACTTCGCCTACCAGTACAACGGGGGCATCAACGTGGTCATGCCCAAGGGGACCCAGTTCAATCCCTTCATCGGCACCGGTGCCGGTGGCGTGGGCATGGACGACCTCAACGGTGACCAGTTCGATCACGGTCCGCTGGGCTTCATCGGCGGCGCCTCGATCCGTCACGTGCGCACCGGTGGTCGGCCCATCAAGCAGGCCGGCACCATGCCCGGCGAGAAGGTCCCCAGCTGGGGTTCGGAATGGAAGGCCAGCGTGCAGGACAGCTATCAGCGCACGCTCACCATCGGCATGTCCGGTTCGGTGATGGCTTATCGCGACTGCTACCTGTCGCTGGACCCGACCTACAAGGATGCCAACGGCCAGCCGCTGCTGCGCCTGACCCTGAACTGGAAGGAAAACGAAGGCAAGATGCTGACCTACATCGCAGGCCAGATGGAGAAGGTCGGCCAGGCCATGAATCCGGAAAAGGTCATCAAGGCCGTACGCAAGACCGGTTCGTCCTGGGATACCCGGGTCTATCAGTCGACTCACCTGACCGGCGGCGCGATCATGGGAACGACGCCCAAGAACAGCGTGGTCAACAAGTATCTGCAAAGCTGGGACGTGCCCAACGTGTTCGTCTACGGGGCCTGTGCCTTCCCGCAGAACATGGGTTACAACCCGACCGGGCTGGTCACGGCGCTGGCGTATCACTCCGCCAGGGCCATTCGTGAGCAGTATCTGAAAAACCCCGGCCCGCTGGTGCAGGCATAAGGATGACGACCATGATCAAGCATTATTTCATCGCCGCCTGCGCGGCAGTCATGTCGCTGTCCGCGTTGTCCGCAGCGGCGCAAAGCAATCCGGCAGCGCCCTCGGCTGATCAGCAGCTGGTGCAGCGCGGCGAGTACCTGGCCAAGGCCGGGGACTGCGTGGCCTGCCACACCGCCAAGGGCGGCAAGCCTTTTGCGGGCGGCTTGCCCATTGCCACGCCCATCGGCACGGTGTATTCCTCCAACATCACGCCGGACAAGGAACACGGTATAGGCAACTACAGCGAAGAGGATTTCGACCAAGCCCTGCGTCACGGCATCCGCAAGGATGGTGCGTCGCTCTATCCGGCCATGCCGTATCCCTCCTACGCCAAGGTCAAGCCGGCTGACGTGAAGGCACTGTATGCCTATTTCATGAAGGGCGTGCAGGCCGATCCCGCACCCAATCGCGGTGTGGACATCACCTGGCCGTTGTCGATGCGCTGGCCGCTATCGGTGTGGCGCAAGGTCTTTGCACCGGCCGTAGCGGTCGATGGTCCCGAGGACAATAGTCCCCTGGTCCGTGGCCAATACCTGGTCGAGGGCCTGGGACACTGTGGCGCCTGCCATACCCCGCGTGGCGTGGGCATGCAGGAGAAGGCGCTGTCCAATGACAGCAGCCAGTTCCTCTCCGGTGGTGTCGTCGATGGCTACCTGGCCAACAACCTGCGCGGGGATGCCCGTGATGGTCTGGGCAACTGGAGCGAGGCCGATATCGTGGCCTTCCTCAAGACCGGCCGCAACAGCCATTCCGCTGCCTTTGGCGGCATGGCCGACGTGGTGGCCAACAGTACCCAGTACATGACCGAGGGAGATCTCTCTGCCATGGCCAAGTACCTGAAGTCCTTGAAGGCGGTGAAGGAAGGCACGCCAGCCCTGGCCTATGACGACAAGACCCACCAGGCCTTGCGCAAAGGCAGCGACCAGAGCCCGGGCGCCATGGCGTTCCTGAACAACTGCGCGGCCTGCCACCGCAGCAGCGGCAAGGGCTATGAAGAAACCTTCCCGACCCTGGCCTTGTCGCCGACTGTCAATGCCGAGAACCCGGCTTCGCTGATCCGCATCGTGCTGGAAGGCGCTGAAATGCCCTGGACCCACAAGGCCCCGACGCAATTCGCCATGCCGGGCTTTGCCAGCCGTTTGTCAGACCAGGAAGTGGCCGATGTCGTCACCTTCATCCGCAGTAGCTGGGGCAACCAGGCATCATCGGTGAATGCGTCCGATGTGGCCAAGGTGCGCAAGCAGCTGCCGGAAAAGAAGACGGTGGAGGCGAATGCAGCAGTGACCACGCCTTAAGCCTTTGAATATGTCGCCAGGCTTTTTGAATAGCTCTTCGAGAGTTTAGTTGAAGGTCAATTACAAAAAAGGAGCCCAAATCTTCATCGATTTGGGCTCTTTTTATTTCGTAATTGAGTCGACTGCCTACCGGATATGCTTGTAAGTATTCTAGAAATACAATTTTTATTGGTTGAAGTTACAATTTGAAGGTAATTAAAAATTAAGTGAAATTTGTTTAAATATTTTTAAGGGGTGGGTCATGTGGGAGAGGAGCGTTAATTCTGTTACTGAAAGCTTGTTGGCACCTTTTAAGAAGCGCCTTAGCGGCGCAGCGGGCGATGTAAGGGAGCTTGTTGCATTGGTAGATTTTCATCTGCGAATTCTTTATACCCTTTCGATAGCAGATAGTCGTTCTAACGGCATTGCTTCGATAAAGGTGATTGGTACTCCCGGTTTCGGTACTATGGCTGCCGTTGTGCGGCAAGCTGCGAAAGAAAGTAAGGAAGTAACGAAGTCCGCATGGTCCGAAAGGATTAGGCTGAGCGCCGCCGAGTCTCTGAACGAAATTGATAGCTTTAAATTGGCCAAACGCTATAAGTCGTTCAAGACTATGCGTGATCAACTTTCCCATGGCCACGCGCTTCCAAGTGACGATGCACTGGTACAGGAGATCATTCAAAGCTTGACCGTGATCACTAGAAACCTCCAGGTCATTCTTAACAAGCACTTTGCCGACTGCAGCTTTGAGTGGAAAGAAAATTACTTACGAATTTTTGCTACAAGCAAAAAGGACTCGCTGGATGTAGATGGGTTATGGCAGTACGTTGAACACAACGATACTGCGGCTATTTATTCTCACTCTTCGCAAGATTCGATCTTCTATATAGC
The DNA here is from genome assembly GCF_022627875.1 of Herbaspirillum sp. C7C8. Classification (NCBI taxonomy): domain Bacteria; kingdom Pseudomonadati; phylum Pseudomonadota; class Betaproteobacteria; order Burkholderiales; family Oxalobacteraceae; genus Herbaspirillum; species Herbaspirillum sp. C7C8. The sequence continues at coordinate 118,173 of NZ_JABXGG010000013.1, read as the reverse complement.
AGTTGGCGGCGAAATTTTGTCCGAGAGTGAAAGCGGTAGGATCAAGAGGTTTCAGACGCAGCTTTTAGTGGAGAAAAAAAATACCAATGGCGACTTAGGACGTTTGGTAAAAGAAATATTGCGCGATGTTTCTGCTTTTACTGAAGACTATTCAGCACCTAGCTTCTTTTTTGGAGATGAGTCCGACGCTGGCCATCTCTATGTTCCTTGGACTCGTTCGACAAGCGATGGGAATCAGGCTCGAATTGATGCTTTTCGAATCGGTCCGGATAACAGAAGGGAATGGAAAGTACCTAAGTCCGATGATCGTTGGGTGTCCTATTCTGAGTTCATGCGCGAAATTGCTAATTGGCCTATTCTTGCTCGCCGAATTGGCATCGGGTTGGAGAGCTTTAGCAAGAGTAGGCGCGACGAGGAGCTGTCTCGATTAGGTATCACTCAGAATAGTAAGCATCGTGGGCCGTCTAAGTTGAGGGAGGTTAATGAAGACTTGAATTCCCAGGAGCAAAGCAACGGTCATTCTTTCGATCTTAAAGAGCGGGTCGACGATGCGTGTGAACGTATGAAGCCTTCTACTGCAGTATATTTCGTTGTTGGTCAGGCGGGTTTAGGGAAGACCGACTTGATGTTGTCAATGGCGAAAAATAGAGCCGAAGAGATAGCTGTTAATCCTGATCTAAAGAAGCCCCTCTTTTTATTTGTTTCCTCCACAGGTAGAACGCTCGCTAGTTTGGAAGATGCCGTGAATGGATCATTGAATATAACTAAGTTGCTCTCCAGTCACGGGGCAAAAGCGTTATGTCGAAATGGTTTGCTGGTTCTTCTGGTCGACGGTTTCGATGAGTTACTTGGCAGCAGTGGATACCAAAACGCATTAGGATCTCTTGAACCTTGGTTTAAAGAGCTTGGTGGGCGTGGAGTTTTGGTTGCATCGGCACGCTCATCTTACTATCTCACGCAATATAGACGTTCCTTGGCGGAAACGAAGGATCTTAATGTTGACCACACGTTGGTCGAATTACAGCCTTGGTCACGAGCAGATACGCAAGATTACCTGACTGTGGGCGGCGTCCCCACTACTTCCTTATCTCGACTTGATGATAAGGAATGGAAAATCCTCAGCATCCCTTTCTTCTCAAAAGCCTTTGTCGCCTGGTTTGAGAAAAATGCCGATAAGGGCGTACCCCCCTCTATCTTCGATATAGTCGTAGATCAATATCTCGAACGAGAGGCGATTAAGCTTGATGATCCGCATCAAGGATCTTTGCTTACCAGGGAGGAACTACAAAGTCTTTTTGCCGAAATAGCAGAGATGATGCAGTTGGATAAGGTCCGAGAAATTGAACAGGACGATTTGATTTCGTGTGCCCAACAAACCATTGGGGCAAACTCCCTTGAATCTGTGCGGCCTGGTCTAAGTCGACGGCTGTCTTCGTTGTGTGGCTTAGGAGTTGACTCTGAAGGCGGAAAGCCGAATCAATTTGGTTTTTCTCACGAAGTCTTGTTTGACTGTTTCCTTTCAGCGGCGCTTTCTCGAAGTGTTGCTTACGACGTTAGCGCAAATTACTTTGAAAATATTCTTAATAGAAGCAAGATCAATACATCCGTTTTTGAATGGATTTTTCAGAGGAATCCAGAGGCAATAAGTAAGATTTCAAAAAGAATAAACTTCTCGATTAATCGAAAAAATGAAAGTGATATTTTTGCTGAGAATTTGGGTTCGCTATGGATAACCATGCTTCAGCGCGGAGGAAATATTCCTCCCACTGAAAGAGTCGAAGGGGTCAGGCTAGGGGATCTTTCGTTGTCAAATGTGGGTTGGAAAAATTTGGTAATTAAACGAAGCTCTATTAAACGTCTGGAAATTCCAGAGTCGGGTGATTTTTTGGTTGAACTAAGTCACGTCGATATAGATATTCTATTTTGCGCTAGTGCTGCCCAGTTAAAAAAGGTTGTGACTGGCCTTGATAAATCTGAAATTCGATGCATCCACATACAGGATAAATTTGAAGACAATCCTGTCAGGGTGCGTAAAGCCCTTTCAGACTTTGGATTAGTTCCAAATAGTGAAACAAATGCGCCTTCGGAACTATACGAAGCCGCCGAATTTTTCCTAACGAAAATAATCGCACGACCAGATATTCAGATCGTTGTGAACAGAGACGATTGGCTGACAGATGATCATAGGCTTTCGTGGACGCACCGAATGGGTAATGATATTTGGACGGATTTTTTAACCTATTTGCTTGAATATGAGCTGGCCCGGTGGGAGCAACGAGCCACTGCTGGTAAGGCTAAGAACCGTCTTGTTTTCAACGTCCCGTTGACATCAATCCTTCGAAAGGAGCCCGTACCACTCAATATCAGAAATTTTTGGGATTTCTGTCAGAAGGGGCCTTGATCTAATTTTTGTAGGTTAAATGAATGGTAGCTAATACCGTGGGGCGATAGGCTCAACGGTATTAGCATTTTCCAAGTTACTCCTTCACCGCCCCCGTCATGCCCGATACGTAATACTCCACAAAGAACGAATACACCACCGCCACCGGTAGCGAACCCAGCAGCGCACCGGCCATCAGTGCTCCCCAGTGATAGACGTCGCCATCCACCAGCTCGGTGACGATCCCCACCGGTACCGTCTTGACCTCGGAAGAAGAAATGAAGGTCAGCGCATAGATGAATTCATTCCATGACAGCGTGAAGGCAAAGATGCCTGCCGAGATCAGGCCCGGCACCGCCAGTGGCAGGATGATCTTGACCAGGATCTCCCAGCGGGTGGCACCATCGATCAGTGCACACTCTTCCAGCTCATAGGGAATCGAGCGGAAGTAACCCATCAGCAGCCAGGTGCAGAACGGGATCAGGAAGGTCGGATAGGTCAGGATCAGCGCCCAGCGCGTGTCGAACAGCCCCAGCTTGAACACGATCGCCGCCAGCGGAATGAACAGGATCGATGGCGGGATCAGGTAGGCCAGGAAAATGCCCAGACCGACCTGCTTGGAACCCTGGAAGCGCAGTCGTTCGATCGCATAGGCGGCAAAGACGCTGGCCGCCAGCGAGGCGAAGGTCGACACCACCGAAACGATCACCGTGTTCAACAGCCAGGCCGGATACTGGGTTTCGAACAGCAGCTTCTTGAAGTGCGCCAGCGTCGGGGCAACCACCCAGAACGGGTTGCCGGTCTGCGAGAGCAATTCGTTATCCGGCTTGAAGGCGGTGATCACCATCCAGTAGAACGGGAACAGCAGCACGAACAGGAAGATCAGCAGCGGAATGTAGATCGTCACCCACTTGCGCGGCGTCGATTGCAGGAAATCCATGCCCTGGGTTTCCTGCTGGTCGTCTTTTTTCTTGGCCATTATTTGTCACCTCCTTGTTGCCAGCCGCGACGTTGCAGGCCGAAATACGAGAACATGATCGCTGCCAGCAGGAAGGGAATCATGTAGGTTGCCAGCGCCGCGCCTTCGCCCAGGGCACCGCCCGGAATGGCGCGCTGGAACGAGAGCGTGGCCATCAGGTGGGTGGCGTTCAACGGACCACCACGGGTGAGCACATAGATCAGCTGGAAGTCGGTGAAGGTGAACAGCACCGAGAAGGTCATCACCACCGCGATGATCGGCGTCAACAGCGGCAGCGTCACGTGGCGGAACTGCTGCCAGGGCGTGGCACCGTCGATGGCTGCGGCCTCATACAGCGAGGGCGAGATCGTCTGCAGGCCCGCCAGCAGCGAAATGGCCACGAAGGGGATGCCACGCCAGACGTTGGCGAAGACCGTCGACCAGCGCGCATTCCACGGGTCGCCCAGGAAGTCGATGTAGTGATCGATCAGCCCCATCTTGTGCAAGGCCCAGCTGATGACGGAAAACTGCGCGTCATACAGCCACCAGAAGGCCAGCGCCGACAGCGCGGTTGGCACGATCCAGGGCAGCAGCACGATGGCGCGGAAGAAGGTCTTCAGCGGCACGTTCTTGTTGAGCAGGATGGCCAGCCACAGGCCGAGTGCAAATTTCAGGATGCTGGCGCTGACCGTGTAGAACACGGTATTGAACAGCGACAGCTGCGCCAGCGAATCGCCGGCCAGATAGGTGAAGTTGTCCAGGCCGATGAAGCTGCCTTCGCCGCCGATCTTGGTATCGGTGAAGCCCAGCCAGATGCCCAGGCCCAGCGGGTAGGTCAGGAACACCACCAGCAGGATCACGGCCGGGGCCATGAACAGCATGCCCAGGACGTTACGGTTGTTCAGGAATCGGGATAGCATGATGTGCCTCGATGAAAGGGCCGCAGAACGAGTCTGCGGCCAGTACTGTAGTGATGCGCAGCCACGCCTGGCGATGCGCCAGCGATGCCGCATCGGGCCGGCAGGCCCTGACAACCTGCCCCTTTGCCCGCTGTCCCGAGGGAACCCGGTGCGGCTGCGTCGCTGCCCTTCAGGCCGATGGCATCAAGCCTTGTAGTAGCGCTTGGCGCGTTCGGCCGCGCGGTCGATGGCTTGCTGCACGGTCTTGGCGCCCGAGGCCGCCTCGGCCACCATGTCCACCACCACGTAGTCCGCCATGCAGGCCGCCGAGGCCTGGCCCAGCGGGCCTTCGTGACCATGGTCCAGCATCAGCGAGGCAGAGTCGCGGTAGACCGTGGCCTTGGGGTCGTCGGTCCAGACCGGGTTCTTCTCGTAGGCCTTCAGCGACTGGCTCACGTAGCCGATGGAAGCCTTCATCCACGGGTTGTACTGGTCCGGCTCGAACATGAACTGCACGAAGGCCTTGGCCGCATTGGGATACTTGGTGTGCTTGAATACCATCATCTGCGTGATCTGCATCAGCTCGGTGGGCTTGCCTGCCGGGCCGATGGGGAAGTGCGCATGCTGGGTATCCTTGGCGATCTCCTGCATCTTGGGCTCGGCCGAGTTCTTGGCGGCGTAGTACACCGAGATGCCGTTGGCGGTCATGCTGATCTGGCCATCCAGGTAAGCCTTGTTGTTGGAGGGGTCCTGCCACGACAGGGTGCCGGGTACGAAGGTGGCATACAGCTGCTTGGCGTATTCCAGCGCGGCGCGGGTCTCCGGCGAATTGATGGCGACCTTGCCGCTCTTGTCGACCAGCTTTCCGCCGTGCGACCACAGCAGCCAGTGCGCCCAGTTGTTGGCGTCACCGACGGCCTTGCCCAGGGCGAAGCCGACCGGCGTGTCCTTGGCCTTCAAGGCCTGGCACAGCTTGAGGAAGCCGGCCGTGTCCTTGGGCATGGTGTCGAAGCCGGCGGCCTTGATCTGGCTTTCGCGGTAGACCAGGGCATTGCCGATCACGCCCAGCGGCAGGGCGATCCACTTGCCATCCTTGGTGCCGTACTTGCGGCAGACGTCGTACCAGCCGCCATAACGCTTGCCCAGCGAATCAGCCAGATCGGTCATGTCGATGAGCTTGGTCGGATATTGTTGCGGATCGTCGAACCAGCCCAGCACGATGTCCGGACCGCTGCCCACGTTGGCCGCCACGGCCGCTTTCGGACGCACGTCTTCCCAGCCTTCGCTGTCGGTGCGTACCGGGATGCCGGTCAGCTCGGTAAATTTCTTGACGTTGGCGTTCCACAGGTCTTCATCGCCCTGGACGAAACGTTTCCAGCGCAGGATGCGCAGGGTTGCGCCCTGTTCGATGGGGTACTTGATGCTGTCGGCACCGGCCGCACCGGCGCCTGCGGCAAAGGCATTGGCGCCCATGCCGGATGCGGCTGCGGCGGCAGCACTGGTGACCAGGAATTCGCGTCGTGTCAGCTTGCTCATGTCTCCTACTCCTTCGGTTGAAAGTCGAATTGGACCGCTCTCGAACAACGTTCTTGCGGATGGACTCTTTTTCTTGTGATGCTGCGCTACTGGTGTTGCCTGGGTTACTGCAATGACGGTGCGCCCGATCAGCGCGCCGCCAGCGACTTGCCCGATTCGGTATCGAACAGGTGCGTACGGCTGTGGTCGGGGACCAGGTGAACCACATCGCCGGCGCCGAAATCATGGCGCTCGCGGAAGATCGACGTGAGGCTGCTCTCGCCGAAGCGCGAGAACACTTCGGTATCGGCACCGGTCGGCTCCACCACGATGACCTTGGTGGCGATACCTGCTCCGGCAGGACCGATGGAGAGGTGCTCGGGACGCACGCCGTAGGTGACCTTCTGGCCGTCATTGCCCTGCAAGGCGCTGCCATAGGGTGCCGGCAGGCGGGTGCCGTCGGCGAATTCGACTTCGGCAGCCGCGCCGTTGCGGCGCAGGGTGGCGGGAATGAAGTTCATCGCCGGCGAGCCGATGAAGCCGGCCACGAACAGGTTGGCCGGATGATCGTACAGATCCAGCGGACGGCCGCGCTGTTCCACCAGGCCATCGCGCATGACCACGATCTGATCGGCCATGGTCATGGCTTCGATCTGGTCGTGGGTGACGTAGATGGAGGTGGTCTTCAAGCGCTGGTGCAGTTCCTTGATCTCGGTGCGCATCTGTACGCGCAGCTTGGCATCGAGGTTGGAGAGCGGTTCGTCGAAGAGGAACACCTGCGGATCACGCACGATGGCGCGTCCCATCGCCACGCGCTGGCGCTGGCCGCCCGAGAGCTGGCGCGGGTAGCGATCCAGTAGCTGGTTCAGACCGAGGATGTCGGCGGCCTTCTTGACGCGTTCTTCCACGAAGGACTTGTCCTTCTTGGCCAGCGTGAGCGAGAAGGCCATGTTGTCGCGCACCGTCATGTGCGGGTAGAGCGCATAGTTCTGGAACACCATGGCGATGTCACGGTCCTTGGGCTGGACGTTGTTGACCACGGTGCCGCCGATGAGGATCTCGCCGCCGGTGATTTCTTCCAGCCCCGCCAGCATGCGCAGCAGCGTGGACTTGCCGCAGCCGGAAGGACCGACCAGGACGGTGAATTCGCCATCGGCGATATCGATGTCGACGCCCCGGATGATCTGGGTGCTGCCGAACTGCTTCTTGACTGCGCGGATCTGTACTGATGCCATCAAATGCTCCTCGTGTCTATCCTCGTATCGACGCTGCGGAACCGGTTCCAGGCGGAGCCGTTCACAGCGCACTTTGTTCAGGCACGTCCTGTGGAGGGACGTACGGAAGATCCTGGTGGTCTTCCTTCTTCTGTCATCTACGGTGATGCAGCGCCGGCTGGCGGCCGGCGCGGTGCTGCGTTGGCGCCCCGTTGCCGGGGTCATTGTTTGGTCTTATTGGTTCTTGCCCTGGACGACCACGTAGGAGGGCCGTCCGTTGCGGTCCCAGTCGATCAGGTTCTGGGCCGCCTTGCGCCGCAGTTCGCGCGCTGCGACATCCGAGAAGAAGGCCGCGTGCGGCGACAATAGCACACGTGGATGCTGGACGATAGCCGAAGCCGTCTCGGGCGGCTCGACCGGCAACACATCCAGCGCCGCACCCTTGAGCTTGCCATTCTCCAGCGCCGCCAGCAGGTCGTCGATCTTGACCAGGCCGCCGCGGGCGGAGTTGACCAGATAGCTCTGCGGTTGCAGCAGGCCCAGCAGCGAGGCATCGATCATGTTGCGCGTCTCGTCGTTCAAGGGCGTATGCAGCGACACCACATGTGCTTGACGGAACAGCTCCTCGCGGCTCACGCGCTCCACGTAGGCGGGGAAATCGCCATCGATGATGTAGGGATCGCAGGCAATGACGCGCTTGAACAGATTGCGCGAGATGTGCGCCATGCGCTTGCCGATGCGGCCCAGGCCGATGATGCCGATGGTCAGGTCGGAGGCGCGCGGGATGATGCCGGCCGTGGTGTAGTGCCATTCACCGGCCTTCACGGCTCGGTCGTAGAGGGTAATGTTGCGGATCAGGTCCAGGGCCATGGCCAGCGCATGGGTGGCCACTTCGCCCACGCCATAATCGGGCGAGTTGGCGACCCACACGCCGTGCGCGGCGGCGTCGGCCGTGTTGATGGTGTCGAAGCCGGCGCCATAGCGGCTGGCGATGCGGATTTCAGGCCGGGCTGCAAAGACCTTGGCGTTCACCGGTGCGTATTGCACCAGCAGGCCCTGGCATCCTGAGGAGGCGGCGATCACCTCCTCTTCGGTGCGGCATTGCGCGGTTACGACTTCCACTCCGGCTTCCTTGTAGAGCGCAAGCTCCAGGTCGACGTCGGGAAAATCGTAGTCCGTAATCAGTACTTTCATTGCTCGTCTCCGTGATGGTTGTCTTGGTCCACCTGATGCAACTACTTCCTGGAACACGGCCGCCGCTTGTTGTGGCTGTACCGTGATCCCGGGGTACGACGGATGCTGGTATTAAGATGACTTTAATGCTGTTTGAATGACCCTTAACTTTTGCTTAATGCTGCTGCTTTGCTGCTTTGCTGCTTTGCTGCTTTGATGCTTGTTGCTGCAGGTGGAATTCGGTGCAACCGGTTTGTTTGCAAAATCTGACTGCCCCTGCCGCCGTTCACAGCGGCGAGGGCAGATCCGTTCAGTGATTGTCCTTGGGCACGTAAGGTCCGCTCTTGCCGACCAGGAAATCAAGGTCCGCGCCCTGGTTGGCCTGCTGCACGTGATCCACGTAGAGCTTGACCCAGCCGCGCTGCATCTGCGGCGGCAGCTCGGGCTTGCTCCACTGCGCACGGCGGCGCGCCAGTTCTTCGTCCGACACATCCAGGTGCAGCTTGCGCGCCTCCACATCGAGTTCGATGAAGTCGCCGTTCTGCACCAGCGCCAGCGGACCGCCGGCGGCCGCCTCCGGCGAGACGTGCAGCACCACGGTGCCATAGGCGGTACCGCTCATGCGGGCATCCGAGACGCGCACCATGTCCGTGATGCCCTTGCGCAGAATCTTGGGCGGCAGCGGCATGTTGCCTGCTTCGGCCATGCCGGGGTAACCCTTGGGACCGCAATTCTTGAGCACCAGCACGCAGGTTTCATCGACGTCCAGGTTCTCGTCATCGATGCGCTTGTGCAGGTCGTCGCTGTTCTCGAACACCACGGCACGGCCGCGATGCTTGAGCAGGGCAGGGGTGGCGGCCGATGGCTTGATGACGGCACCGTCCGGGGCCAGGTTGCCCTTGAGGATGGCGATGCCGGCCGCTTCCTTGAAGGGCTGGTCGAAGCTGCGGATGACTTCCGGATTCCAGTTCGGTGCATCCTGGCAGTTCTCCCACAGGGTCTTGCCGTTGGCGGTCAGGGCGGTCTTGTCGATCACGCTTTCCAGCTGGCGGATCACCGCTGGCAGGCCGCCCGCATAGTAGAAATCTTCCATCAGGAATTTGCCCGAGGGCTGCAGGTCCAGCAGGCAGGGCAGTTGCTGGCCGATGTCGTCCCAATCCTTCAGATCGAGCTGGATGCCGATGCGACCGGCAATGGCCAGCAGGTGGATCACTGCATTGGTGGAACCACCGATGGCGGCGTTGACGCGAATGGCGTTCTCGAACGCCTGGCGGGTGAGGATCTTGGAGAGCACCAGGTCTTCTTCCACCATCTGCACGATGCGGCGACCGGCGTTGCGGGCCAGCACGTTGCGGCGCGCATCCACGGCGGGAATGGCAGCATTGTGCGGCAGGCCCACGCCCAGTGCCTCGACCATGCTGGCCATGGTGGAGGCCGTGCCCATGGTCATGCAGTGACCGTGCGAGCGGTGCATGCAGCTTTCGGCTTCAAAGAATTCTTCCTGCGTCATCTTGCCGGCGCGCACGTCTTCCGACATCTGCCACACGCCCGTGCCGGAACCCAGTTCACGGCCACGGTATTTGCCCGAGAGCATGGGGCCGCCCGATACGCCGATGGTCGGCACATCCACCGAAGCCGCGCCCATCAGCAGGGCCGGCGTGGTCTTGTCGCAGCCCATCAACAGCACCACGCCATCGAGTGGATTGGCGCGGATTGACTCTTCCACATCCATGCTGGCCAGGTTGCGATAGAGCATGGCGGTGGGCCGCAGCAGGGTCTCGCCCAGCGACATCACGGGGAATTCCAGCGGGAAGCCACCGGCTTCCCAGATGCCGATCTTGACCTGTTCGGCCAGGGCGCGGAAGTGCGAATTGCAGGGCGTCAGTTCGGAATAGGTATTGCAGATGCCGATCACCGGACGACCATCGAACTGGTCGTGCGGGATGCCGCGGTTCTTCACCCAGGAGCGGTAGATGAACCCATCGCGGTCCTGGCGGCCAAACCAGGCCTGGCTGCGGCGGGTGGATTTTTTCTTGGTGTCGTCAGTCATTGTCGTTTCCCTGGCAAGGTGCGTGCGCAAGCGCGCACTGCGTTCCTTGCCCTGCTTCATGCGATCCATGGGCTGCCGGCCGGATGTGGCCAGCAGTGCCGTTCAATGCTTGCTGCCTGCGCGAACCTGGTCTTTGTCAAACTCAGGCGAGAGCGCGCGCGGCGACGGGATGACTGTCGCCCTGGTCAAAGAAATAGCGGGAAAAATCAATCAGCAGGAAGGCCAGCAGGGACCCGAACGCAGAGCAGCGATGCAAGGCACGGCGCGCACGCACGCCGGAGGCGGTGGCGGCGCAGCGCGCCTGCGCCCAGCCGGCCGGCGTCCTGCGGTTCACATGCGATGCTGTGCCTGGATGTGCCAATGGGATGTCTCCGTTGCCTGGAGCCGCCGGCAGGTGCCATGGCGGCTGGGTCTGTGCCGTCCGTTCTGCCCTGCGGCCTGCCCCGTCCCCGACGGTGGCATGGCACGCTGATGCGACGTGACTTGTGTAATTGGCTGCGAGTCTATTGCAGCCGGATTTGTTTGGTCAAGTGGTAATACCAGATCGCGAGAAAGCTTTTTGTCAGCATTGTGCGGCTGGCTTTTTGCGTCGCCGCTGCAACATGCAGTAAAACACACTGCCAGCCTGAAAGCCAGAGCTGGCAAGGGTTTGCGACGGGCTATTAATGTTGCATGGCACCAAGGATGAATTTTTTTGATCCATTCGATTCATCCTTGACACTGCCGGAGTGATGTGAAATTCTAGCCTCCGCTGGTCAGACCACATGACCTCTGCGCGACTCATCCCCTGCAGCGGTCGTGGCCAGCAGCAATACCATGCAGATCAACCGGCCTGGTCCGGATTACAAGAAAAAGCAGCACGGCACGAGACCTGCGCTACAGAGACAACACAGGAGACCATCGGGGAAATTTCTTTTCTCATGGCCGATCACTCCGGCGCTCCCGCAGGTCAACGAGGCGGTCACGCAAGTCCTTTGCCAAAGCGATGGCCGCACCCCAATTGCGCGCGATGAGCCGCACACGACAACGGAGGAGACCATGCAGTTGACCCGCAGAACCCTGTTCAAGACCATCCTGGCCGCCAGTGCGGCCTGCACCATGCTGGCCGCCCCGGCCGCCTTTGCCGCCTGGCCGGAACGTCCGGTCACGCTGATCGTGCCCTGGGGCGCGGGCGGCGGCACCGACGCCACGGCGCGCATCATCGGCGCGCTGCTCGAAAAAGATCTCGGCCAGCCGGTCAATGTGGTCAACCGCACCGGCGGTAACGGTGCAGTGGGTCACCAGGCCATCGCCAGTGCCACGCCGGATGGCTACACCATCGGTATCGCCACGGTGGAAATCTCGATGATGCACCATCAGGGCCTGACCAAGCTGACGCCGCGCGACTTCACGCCGCTGGCGCTGATGAACTTCGACCCGGCCGCGCTGACCGTGAGCCATGATTCGCCCTACAAGACCTTTGACGAACTGTTCAAGGCCATCAAAGCCAATCCCGGCAAGCTCAAGGCCTCCGGCACCGGCCAGGGCGGCATCTGGCATCTGGGGCTGGCGGGCATGTTGAATGACCTCAAGGTGGCACCCAATGCCGTGCGCTTCGTGCCCTCCAACGGGGCTGCCCCGGCCATGGTGGATCTGGCGGCCGGTGGTGTGGATATCGTCGCGGCCTCGCTGCCGGAGGCGCGTTCGCTCATCGATGCCGGCAAGGCCACACCACTGGTGATCATGTCCAATGAACCGGCGGCGCTCTATCCCAAGGTGCCGACCTTGAAGAGCCTCACGGGCAGCACCTGGACCAATGGCGCCTGGCGCGGCATCGTCGGGCCCAAGGGTCTGCCCGCCGATGTCCAGAGCCGGCTCTCGGCCAGCCTCAAGAAGATCTACGACAGCAAGGAGTACAAGGACTTCATGAGCGGTCGCGGTTTCGGAACGCAGTATGCCGATTCGGCCGAGTTCGGCAAGTTCATGGACAAGAGCGACGAGGACATGGGCGCCATCCTCAAGACCCTGGGCATGGCCAGGTAAGCGGCCAGGGGCGGGTCCGCGGCCTGGCGGCCGGGGTGCCCGTCTGGCGTTGCCCCATCGTGCTCTTTGCTCTCTGCTCTCCGCTTCGGGATCGTTCCATGAAAATCAATGATGCCTTGTCCGGGCTGCTGATCGCCTTCTTTGCGGTCGTGCTCTGGATCGCTTCTGCCCGCCTGCCCGCCATGGGTCAGGACATCGGGCCCAATGTCTTTCCGCAGGCGCTGGCCGGTGGCCTGATGATCTGCGCCGTGTTGCTGGTGCTGCGTGGACTGCGCGGACTGCGGCAGGCGCGCGCCGTGCACAGCGCACACACCTCGCGCATCGCCACCACCGGTGGCGATGCGCAGGATGCACGCTGGTTCACGCCACCCGAGTGGATCCACCGTGGCCGTGCGGTGCTGGCCTTCCTGCTGGTCCCCGCCTCGCTGCTGTTCTACATCGGGGTCTCGGAACCGCTGGGCTTTTTGCCCACCGCCTTCGTGCTGTTGCTGGTGCTGTTCCTGACCTTCCGCACCCGCCTGATGGTGGCCTTGCCGGTGGCCCTGGTCAGCGCGCTGCTGATCCACACCATCTTCTACAAACTGCTCAAGGTGCCGCTGCCCTGGGGCATTCTCTCGCCCCTGGCCTGGTAAGGAGACGACATGCTTGCCAACCTCTATGCCGCGCTGGCGATGGTGTTCGATCCCTATGTGCTGGCGGTGATCCTGGGCGCGTCCGTCTTCGGACTGTTCATGGGCGCCGTGCCGGGTCTGTCTGCGACCATGGCCGTCGCGCTGCTGGTGCCGGTGACCTTCTTCATGCCGCCGGTCCCGGCCATCGCCGCCATGGTTTCGGCCACTGCCATGGCGATCTTCTCGGGCGACATTCCGGGTTGTCTGCTGCGCATTCCCGGTACGCCCTCGTCGGCCGCCTACACCGATGAAGCCTATGCCATGACCTTGAAAGGGCAGGGCGAGATTGCGCTGGGCGCCAGCCTGGTGTTCTCGGTCATCGGCGGACTGTTTGGCACCTTCGTACTGATCTTCTCGGCGCCCGCACTGGCGGAGCTGGCCCTGAAATTTTCTTCCTTCGAATATTTCTGGCTGGTACTGCTGGGCCTGACCTGCGCCATCTTCATCGCCTCCGACAATCCGCTCAAGGGTTTCGTGTCGCTCTTCCTCGGCATGTTCATCGCCTCCATCGGCATGGGCAATCCGGCCGGTGCGCCCCGCTTTACCTTCGATCAGCCCGACCTGCTGGGCGGGGTCTCGCTGGTGCCGCTCATGGTGGGCATGTTCGCCATGTCCGAAGTGCTGCGCTTTGCGGTCTCGCGCGACTTCGGCATGAAACTGCCAGAGAGTCGTGTGGGCAACGTCTTCAAGGGCATGTGGGGCCTGCTGTTGAAGTATCCGAAATCGGTGCTGCGCGGCAGCGTCCTGGGCACGCTGGTGGGCGCGCTGCCCGGCGCCGGGGCCGATATCGCGGCCTGGATGTCGTATGCGATGAGCAAGAAGCTGTCCAGGGAGCCGGAGAAATTCGGCACCGGCCATCCGGAAGGCATCGTCGAATCGGGTGCGGCCAACAATTCGGCGCTGGCCGGGGCGTGGATACCGGCGCTGGTGTTCGGCATTCCGGGGGATTCCATCACCGCCATCGTCATCGGTGTGCTCTACATGAAGAACCTCAATCCGGGACCGATGATCTTCGTCGACAATCCGGTCTCCATGTATGCCATCTTCCTGGTCTTCATCCTGGCCAACCTGCTGATGCTGCCGCTGGGTTTCTGGTGCATCAAGATGGCCAAGCGCATCCTGTCCATCCCGCGTGGCATCCTCATGCCGCTGATCCTGCTGTTCTGCATCGTCGGCTCCTACGCCACCAACAACAGTGTCACCGACGTGGGCATCATGCTGGTGTTCGGCCTGCTGGCCTATGTGATGGAAGAGAACGGTTTCCCGGTGGCACCCACGGTACTGGGCGTGGTGCTGGGCGGCATGCTGGAAGAACATTTCGTGACCTCGATGATCAAGGCCGACGGCCAGTTCCTGGCCTTCTTCGAGCGGCCCATCGCCGGCACGCTGGGCGTGATCACGCTGCTGCTGTGGTTGTTGCCGCTGCTGCTCAAGCTCCTGCGCAAGAAACCGCTGGCTGCGGCCTGAGGTGAAAAGATTTCAATCGACGATTCAAGCAAGGAAAGGTGGTTTCCATGGCAGTCCCCGAACGTTTCTCCGCTGACGCTCTGCGTCAGTTCGCCACCACGCTGTTGCAGCGCGCCGGACTGGACGCCGACAAGGCCGACAGCGTCGCCGCCACCCTGGTCGACGGCGACCTGCTGGGCCATGACACGCACGGACTGGCGCTGCTGGCCCCCTACGTCAAGGAACTGGAAAAAGGCAGCATGGCCAAGAGTGGCCGACCCGAGGTGCTCTCCGAACGCGCCGCCGCACTGGCCTGGGATGGCCGCCGCCTGCCCGGTCCCTGGCTGGTGCATCAGGGCATCGATGCGCTCATGCCCAAGGCGCGCGACTATGGCACCGCTTCGTTGACCATCCACCACAGCCATCACATCGCCTGCCTGGCGGCCTACCTGTTGCGGGCCACGCAGGAGGGCTTCATGATGATTCTGGCCAGTTCCGATCCGGCAGTGCGGAGCGTGGCCCCGTTCGGCGGCACCCAGGCGGTGTTTACGCCCAATCCGATTGCAGCGGGCATCCCCACCTCCGGCACGCCCTTCCTGGTCGATATCTCGGCCTCCATTACCACCAATGGCATGAGCAACCGCCTGCACAAGGCCGGCAAGCAGTTCGAGGAAGAATGGCTCATCGATGGCGCCGGCCATCCCAGCCGCGATCCGGCCGTGCTTTCGGCCACGCCGCCCGGTACCATCCTGCCGCTGGGCGGCCTGTCGGCGGGTCACAAGGGCTACGGCCTGGCGGTGCTGATCGAGGCGCTCACCGGTGGCCTGTCCGGCTTTGGCCGGGCCGATCCGGCAGCGGGCTGGGGGGCGACGGTGTTCATGTCGCTCTATGATCCCTCGGCCTTCGGTGGCGAGCAGGACTTCAAGCGTCAGATGGACCATATCGCCCAGGCCTGCCGCAGCAATCCGCCACGTCCCGGCGTGGGCCAGGTACGCATGCCTGGTGACCGCGGCATGCAGCGCCGCGCCGAGCAACTGGCGCAGGGGCTGACCCTGCATCCGACCATTGCGCCGATGCTGCGCGAAGCGGGTGCCGCCTACGACCTGGAGTTTCCCGCCACCTTGGACTGAAGGGTCATCATGCCCATCGAAGCGATCGAACCGCAGCGGCTGTACCGGCAGATCAGCGACCAGTTGCGCAAGCTGATCGTGGAGGGCGAATTCGCCGTGGGTTCGCGCCTGCCGTCCGAGCGCGACCTGGCGCTGCAGCTGGGCGTGAGCCGGCCTTCGCTGCGCGAGGCGCTCATCGCGCTGGAGGTGGAAGGTTACATCGAAGTGCGCATGGGCTCGGGCATCTACGTCTGTGCGCCACCGGTACAGCGCGAGCTGCGACACGACCTGTCCGGCGAGGAAGGGCCGCTGGAACTGATCCGCGCGCGTGAGATGATCGAAGGGGAAGTGGCCTATGCCGCCGTCCTGCATGGCAGCAAGCAGCAGATTGCGGCGGTGGAGGAAGCCTACGCCCTGATGATCTCCCACGCCCAGGCCGGCATCGATCCGCTGGAGGCGGACCGCCTGTTCCATATCCGCCTGGCCGAGGCCACCGGCAACAGCGTCCTGGTCGGCCTGGTGACGCAGCTCTTCGATGCGCGCCTGGGGCCGCTGTTCGAGCGCCTGCACAGCCACTTCGACGGCACCCGCGTGTGGCAGGAAGCCATCGAGGAACACGGTCTGATCATGCAGGCCCTGCGCGAGCGCAATGCCGAGCAGGCGCGTGCTGCCATGCGGCGGCACATGGATATCGCCTTCACGCGCTACAGCGCCAATCTGATCCGCGAGTACGGCAACCGCCAGCAGCAGGAGAACGGGCCGCGCAAGCGGTCCGCCCGCAAGACGCTCAGTTGAAGTAGGTGCGCGCCATTTCGAAGCGACGCGAGAAATACGGGTTGTCCAGGCGCGAGATGTGCACTTTGCCATTGGTCGATGGCGCATGTACGAAGCGGCCATCGCCCAGGTAGATGCCCACGTGCGAGAAGGGACGGTTCTGCGTATTGAAGAACACCAGGTCACCCGCGCGCAGTTGCGAGGGATCGATCTGGCGGCCCTGGCGGGCGATGTCGGCGGCGCTGCCGCTGATGCGGTAATTGGCGGCCTGGCCGAAGATGTAGCTGACCATGCCGCTGCAATCGAGTCCGGCCGAGGGATTCTTGCCGCCGAAGCGGTAGCCGGTATCGATCAGCGAGAGTGCATAGATGGCCACCTCATTGCCATTGTCGGTGGCCGGCAGCGCCGGTGCCTGCGATTGCGGGGCACCGGGCAGCCGGGCGATGGGGGGCGCGGTCGGCGTCGTGCCGCAGGCGGCCAGCACCAGTGCCGCACACACTGCGGCCAGCGCCGACCGGGAAGAGGGCACAGCGGCCCTGTGCGTCAATGCCATCCTTGCGCGCCCCGTCATCGCTTACTTCCCGATCTTGGCCAGGACGTCTTCCAGCATGGAGAACATCTGGTCGATCTCTTCCCTGGTCACGTTCAGGGCCGGCATGAAGCGCAGCAGGTTGGGACGCGGCGAGTTCAGCAGCAGGCCCACCGGTTCCAGGTTGCGCGCGGCTTCGACGATCTGCGGGCCGATGTCGCGACCCAGTTGCAGGGCGCGCAGCAGGCCTTCGCCACGCTCGCCTTCGAAGCCATACTTCTCGGAGATTTCCAGCGAACGCTGGCGCAGGTACTGACCGCGCTCGCGCACCGATTCCATGAAGCCGGGCTTGAGCAATTCCTTGATCACGGCCACGCCCACGGCAGTCATGAGCGGGTTGCCGTTGTAGGTGCCGCCTTGTTCGCCGGCTTCAAAGCAGGCGATTTCTTCGCGCGCCAGCAGGGCCGCCAGCGGCACACCGCCACCGATGCCCTTGGCCAGGGTCATGATGTCCGGCTCGATGCCGGAGTGCTGGTAGGCGAACAGCTGGCCGGTACGGCCCATGCCGCTTTGCACTTCATCGACGATGAGCAGCAGGTTCTTTTCTTTGGTCAGGCGGCGCAGACCCTGCATGAATTCCTTGGTCGCCGGGATGACGCCACCTTCGCCCTGCACCGGCTCCAGCATCACGGCCACGGTGTGGCTGCCGATCAACGCTTCGACGCTGGCCAGGTCGTTCAGGATGGCCTTGGGGAAGCCCGGCACCTGGGGTGCGAACATGGTGTCCCAGCCGTCCTTGCCGCTGGCCGACATGGTGGCCAGGGTACGGCCGTGGAAGCTGTGCTTGAAGGTGATGATCTCGAAGCGCGAGGAGCCATCGGCAGCCGGGTTCTTCTTGCCCCACTTGCGAGCCAGCTTGATGGCGCCTTCGTTGGCTTCGGCACCGCTGTTGGCGAAGAACACGCGGTCGAACACCGAGTTGGCCGTCAGCAGGTCGGCCAGTTCGATGGAGGGTGCGTTGTAGAAGGCTGGCGAGGGGTTGATCAGCTTCTTGCTCTGGGCGGCCAGGGCATCGGCGATACATTGCGGCGCGTGGCCCAGGGTGTTGACTGCCCAGCCTTGCAGGTAGTCGAGATAGCGCTTGCCATTGTGATCGGTCAGCCACATGCCATGGCCTTCGGTGAAGACCAGCTCGGGGCGGTTGGTGACGTACATCAGCTTGTTGGCGTCGGACTGGCTGTATTGCATCGATAGGCTCCTGCAAGAATAGGGTGGTTGGGAGGGGGGTGCAGACCGTTGCCCCCACGATGACTAGGCGCTGGGCAGCAGGCACACGACAGACCCCAAATGGCGAATAAAAAAAAGCCACAGGGTTTGCCTGTGGCTTCGCGATTCGTTTCACTTCACGCGCGCAGCAGCAGCAAACCTTTCTCAGGTTGGCTGCGGCGTCGTAAAAATGTGGCGTTGGCGATCATGCGGTGCAGTTTATGACCTTTTGCGCAGAGCGTCAAAAAGAAATTTCCCGCCGGACTCGCCCGCGGCTGCTTGCGGCGGGCTACCGTTGCAATTTCATCGCATCTCGCCGGGCCGTGCGGCATCAGGCTTGCGCGGCATCTTCGCAAATGCGCGTGACGCCGGCATGACAGCACCGGCCCCCGCAGTGGCTCCGTCAGGCGGCCGGGTTGTCCGACACGGCCTTGGCCAGGTCGGCTTCGGAAGTGAAGGAATCGGCATAGAACTCGTCTTCCGGCAGGCCGCACTGGGCGCTGAAATCGCGCTGTGCCGATTCCACCACGACCGGCGCGCCACAGGCATAGACCTGGTGGCCCGACAGGTCGGGGAAATCTTCCATCACGGCGCGGTGGACGAAGCCGGTGCGGCCGCTCCAGTTGTCCTCGGCCTGGGCGTTGGAGACCACCGGCACGTACTTGAAGTTGGGCAGCTCCTGTTCCCACTGCTGGCACAGGGCGTTCATGTACAGGTCCTGCGGGCGGCGGCCGCCCCAGTACAGGGTGACCGGACGCTTGGAGCCGGCATGTTCGAGCTGCTCGACGATGGCCTTGATGGGCGCAAAGCCGGTGCCGGAGGCCAGGAGGATGATGGGCTTGTCGGAATCCTCGCGCAGGAAGAAGGTCCCCAGCGGGCCTTCGATGCGCAGGATGTCGCGTTCCTTGAGCGTGGTGAACACCTGGTCGGTGAACAGCCCGCCCGGCAGATGGCGGATGTGCAGGCTCATGTGTTCATCCTTGTGCGGGGCGTTGGCCATGCTGTAGCTGCGGCGCTTGCCGTCGCGCAGCAGGAATTCCACGTACTGGCCGGCCTTGTACTGCAGGCGGTCATTGGCCGGCAGTTGCAGCGAGAGGATGATGACGTCATCGGCCACCTTCTCCAGCTTGGCCACGCGTACTGGCAGCTTGCGTACCGGGATCTCGCCCACGCCGGCCACTTCGCGCGCCTCGATGGTGACGTCGCTGTGCGGCTTGGCCACGCAGAAGAGGGCATGGCCCAGCTGCTGTTCGTGCTCCGAGAGGGCGCGCACCTGGTGCGGGCCGTGCTCGACCTGACCCGACACCAGCTTGCCCTTGCAGGAGCCGCAGGCGCCGTTCTTGCAACCGTAGGGCAGGCCGACACCGGCGCGGATGGCGGCGGTGAGGATGGATTCGCTGGCGTCGCAGGAGAATTGGCGACCGCTGGGCTGGACTGTGACTTGGAAACTCATACAATTCTGCTTCTGGATAAATTTGGATTGAACACCGTGAAAAAACTGGGCCTGCCCCGCGTACTGATCCTGGGCTGCGGCGATGTCGGCCTGCGGCTGGTGCCGCTGCTGCTGCCGCGCTACCGCGTACTGGCCGTGACCAGCAACCCCGAGCGCCGTGCCGAACTGCGCGCCGCCGGGGCCATTCCCATCGTGGCCGACCTGGACGCGCCCTTGACCCTGGGCCGTTTGGCGCGCCTGGCACCGACCATCGTGCATCTGGCGCCGCCGCAGTCCGAGGGCCGCATCGACCGCCGCACTCGCAATTTGGCCGCCATTTTACCCGAGGGCGCGCGCCTGGTTTATGTCAGCACCACCGGTGTCTACGGAGATTGCGCTGGCGCAAGTTTCGACGAGACCCGGCGCGTTCGTCCGCAGAACGCCCGCGCCGTGCGCCGGGTGGACGCTGAAACGGTCCTGCGCGCCTGGGCCCGGCGCCGTCACGGCAAGCTCTCCATCCTGCGCGTGCCGGGCATCTACGCCGCCGACCGCCTGCCGCTGGAGCGCCTGCACAAGGGCCTGCCGGCCCTGGCGGCGCAGGAGGACGTGCATACCAACCACATCCACGCCGACGACCTGGCCCGCATCTGCCTGGCCGCGATGCGCGCAGGCGCGCCCAATCGCGTCTATCACGCGGTGGACGATACCGACCTCAAGATGGGCGACTATTTCGACGCCGTGGCCGATGCCGCCGGCCTGCCGCGTCCGCCGCGCCTGCCGCGCAGCGAGCTGGAACGCAGCGTCTCGCCGATGATGCTGTCCTTCATGTCGGAATCGCGCCGCCTCCACAATGTCCGCATCAAGGAGGAGCTGGGCGTGCGGCTGCGTTATCCCGAGGTGCAGAGCCTGTTGGCCCAGTGGCGGGAGCAAAGGCTGACGAAGGGCTGACGCCTTTATGCGTTTTGCCCACCTTTCTTATTCGAAATACGAATAAGCATACGATTTTTAAGTAGTTGTTTTGCATAGCCGGCCTCAGTACAGTGCATGCCTGACTAAAAGGGGGAGGCTGCACGGCCGGTTCCGGGCGGATGGACGCACGAATGAACCGATCTGCATCGGGCCCCCTTCCACTACCCCTTGCGCGCGGCCCGTCCGCGGACCACATGAAGCTATCTTTCAACAACGTCGCCAAGCGTTTCGGCGACCTGCACGTGATCGAGGAATTTACCCGCGAGATCGCCTCCGGTGAGCTGGTCGCGCTGGTCGGCCCGTCCGGCTGCGGCAAGTCCACGCTGCTGCACATGGCCGCCGGCCTGGAAAAGCCCAGCAGCGGCACCGTGTCCGCCGACGCTCAGGCCATCCGCGGACCGCATCCCGAGCGCACCCTGATGTTCCAGGAAAACGCCCTCTATCCCTGGCTGACCCTGCTGCAGAACGTGGCGCTGGCACTGGAATTCCAGAATGTCGACAAGAAGAAAGCCGCCGACCAGGCCCGCCTCTGGCTGGAGAACGTCAAGCTCAAGGGTTTCGAAAATTATTATCCGCATCAGGTCTCGGGCGGCATGCGCCAGCGCGCGGCCCTGGCCCGCGCCTTCATCTCTCAGCCCAAGGCGCTGTTGCTCGATGAACCCTTTGGCGCTCTCGATGCGCTCACCCGCATGACCCTGCAGGATGCCCTGCGCGACCTGATCCGCCAGCAAGGCCCGACCGTGGTGCTGGTGACGCACGATGTGGATGAGGCACTGTTCCTGGCCGACCGTATCTTCGTGTTCAGCCCGCGCCCGGCCAAGGTCTTGAAGGAATTCAATCTCGTGCATCACGAAAAGACGCACGACCTGTCCGAATTCGCGGCGACCCGCCGCGAAATCCTTTGCCTGCTGGGCATCCATGCCGAGCAGGACGAATTTGCCAAAAACATTGAAGGGGTTGGAGTATGAAACTCGCACGCATCCTGGCACCGGCCATCGCCGCCGCTGCCCTGGCTTTTTCCGGCAACGCCCTTGCCCTGGAGAAATTCAAGATCGGCTACCTGCGCGTGATGGACGATGCGCAAGCCATGGCCGCCTATGAAGCCGGCCTCTACAAGAAGTACGGTCTGGATGTGGAACTGATCGAATTCAAGTCCGGCACCGACCTGGTCAAGGCCATTGTCGGCGGCCAGCTCGACAGCGGCGTGTTCGGTTTTTCCAATGCCGTGGCCTGGGCTTCCAAGGGCGCGGACCTGAAGGTGGTCGGTGGTGCGCAACTGGGCTATCACGCTCTGGTGGCGCGCGAGGATTCGGGCATCAACAAGGTGGCCGACCTCAAGGGCAAGACCCTGGCCTCGCAGGCCGAGGGCAGTACCGCCGACACCGTGCTCAAGGGCGTGGTGTTGCGTGATGCGGGCGTGAAGCCCGATGACGTCAACGTCATGGGCGTCTCGCCCCAGGTGGCGGTGCAGTCGCTGGTGGGCAAGCGGGTCGATGCGGCCTTCCTGTTCGAGCCGCAGGCGCGCATCGCGCAACTGATTGCGCCGGTCAAGCAGATCTATGAGATCGGTGAAGTCTGGCCCTTCCCCTGCATGGTCGTCATCACCTCCGGCGAGACTCTGAAGAAGAAGCGCGATGCCGTCTGGAAGTCGCTGGACGCGCAACGTGACGCCATCACTCTGCTGCAGAAGAAGCCTGCCGATGCCTCCAGACTGATTGCCGGCTATTTCATCGCCGAGCCGACCATCAAGACGCTGAAGCACGGCGAGATGCTGCGCGAAGACGTGATCCGCGATGCCATCAAGAGCCAGACCTTCACCCCCAAGATCAGCAAGAAGGACCAGGACCGCATGCAGGAGATCGCCAACATCCTGCAATCGCAAGGATCGCTCAAGACGCGTGATGGCAAGCCCTTTGACGTCAACTCCATCACCGACCTGTCGTGGCAGAACGCGCGCAAGCTGTAACTGCTGCAGCGTCTTCGATACGGCCCTCTTGGGTCTGCTGAGCCCGAACGGTTCGGGATGTCATGCCAAAGTAGTCCTGATGTTTTTTTAATCTGGCCGGACCCGTCCGGCCATTGTCTTTCCTGTCCTTATGAGCTCACAGCGTCGCGTTACCGGACTCCGCAAGAAACTGGCCATGGTGCTGGCCATTGTCTTCATCCTCTTGATGTGGCAGATCGCGGCCTGGTCGCTGCCGTCCTTCCTGATGCCGGGCGTGCCTTCAGTGCTCGCGCGGCTGTGGGAAGAGGTGCAGTCAAACAATTTCCGCCTGGCCCTGTTCGGCAGTCTCTATCGCCTGGGCATGGGCTATGGCTCGGCCCTGGTGCTGGGCATCGGTTTCGGTCTGGTCGGTGCGGTGCTGTTCTTCTTCCGTGAAGTCCTGAAGTCGGCCATCGTGATCCTGCAATCGATCCCCTCGATCGCCTGGGTGCCGCTGCTGCTGATCCTGATGGGCTTCGGCAACCTGCCCATCGTGGTGGTGGTGGCCATTGCCGCTTTCTTCCCGGCGGCGCTGTCGGTGATGAATGCCACCGAGAGCGTGCAGCAGGTGCATGTCTCGGCGGCCCGCGTGATGGGCGCCTCGCGCTTGTCCATGTTGCGCCGGGTGTACCTGCCGGCGGTGATGCCCGAACTCATCACCGGTGCCCAGCTGGCCTTCGGCAATGCCTGGCGCGCGCTGATCTCGGCCGAGATGCTGGTGGGCTTCGGCAAGGGCCTGGGCCGCACGCTGGCCTACTCGGGCGAGACGGCGGACATGATCGGCGTGATGGCCAACATCCTCACCATTGCCATTTTCGCTGCGCTCATCGACCAGCTCATCCTGGAAAACCTCAAGCATCGCCTGCTGAAATACCAGTACGTCTGAGCCGGGACCGACCATGCGCGCCCTTGACCGCTTCATGCTGCTCGCCTCGACCGGCCTGCTCATCGGTGCCGCCCAGGCTGGCGTGCTCGATGACGCCCGCCGCAGCGAGACCGTGCGTATCGGACTGGACCACGTGCCGCCGCTCTACAAGGCCGGCATGAAATTCCGTACACCGGAAAACATTGCCACCGTGCTGGCCGAGGATCTCGCCACGCAATGGAAAGGCAAGGCCGATCTTCAGCCCAATACGCAAGACCGCGCTGCATTGAAGGGCGTGCGTCCCGACGTGATGCTCACCCGCGTGGACCCGGCACAGACCGGCGCGGCGGACCTCATCACGGTGTCGACCGGCTACAGCGCCGGCGCCATGGCCATCATGCGCACCGACACCACCATCCGCAAATGGGAAGACCTCCAGGGCCGCACCGTCTGCGTCTCCGCCGGATCGCCCTACGTCGGCACCCTCAGCGCGCGCTATGCCGCCATCGAGAAAGTGATGCCGGCCCCGGCCGATGCACTGCTGGCCCTGCGCACCGGGCAGTGCGATGCCGCCGTGCATGACGATACGCTCATGAAGGCCATGCTGAAGCTGCCCGAATGGAAGAAATTCTCCGCCCAGCTGGCCCCGGTCAGTCGCCGCGCGCTGGTGCTGCAGGTGCGCGGCAACGATCCCGCCGACCTGGCTGTCGCGCGCCACGCAGCGGCGAAATGGAACGATGCGTTCTGGGCCAATGCCATCAAGAAGTGGGTCAACAATGTGGCCTTCGAGGTCTATCTCGACCAGAACGTGCCGGATTGCCACTGAAGCACCTTGCCCCTGAGACAAGGAAGTTGCCACGGCGATATCGGCGCGGCGGATTTTCTTGCCAGGCAGGCAATCACGGTTGTGCGGGCCGCATAAAAATCCTGCCATTTCAGGATTTTCCCCGTGGCAGAGCGCGTCAATGGGCGTAACATAGTCGACATTCACGTCACTGTATGGCACATCCTGTCGCCAACAGTGTTCATTTCTTAGCCTTCGTTTCAAAGGGAGCCCATCATGGCCATGGATATTTCCTCTGCCGTCAACGGCGTCGTTTCCGACCCCAATGGCAATGCCCCGACCACTGGCAAGGCCAACGATCCGGTGGCCGTGCGTCGTGCCGAAGAAGCGGCGGCGGCCCTGAAGGCGGAACAGCGCCGCCTGGAAGAAATCCAGGCCGACGAAACCCGGGCCGAAAGCGCCCGCCAGGAACGCGACCGCCGCGAGCAGGCTTCGCGCAATGCGACCGGCGAGATCATCGGCACGACCGTCAATTCGGTGGCCTGATTTCTGCCTTGTCGGCCAGCTGAACTGGCTGATTCCGGATTCTTAACCTGGATTCAACAAAGCCCGCAACGCCCGATGACAGGGTGTTGCGGGCTTTGTCGTTGGTACTGCGCGCGACAAGTCAGTGCTGCTGCCCCGGTCCGTTCAACGAGCCCAGCAGCCAGGTCTCGGCCATGTCGATCTGGTTGATCAGCATCAGGAAGGTCTCGTCATTGATGCGCTGTTCAGCGCGCAGGTAGTGCACTTCCAGCCGCTCGGCGCGGATCGCCTCCAGTCGCAGTTCACGCTCGAACTGCTTGAAGCGGTTGGCGGCGCGCTGGGTTTCTTCGGAATCGCTCTCCGCATTCATGCGCATGCGATAGGTCGCCAGCAGGCTGCCGCTGACTTCCATCAACAGGGCCAGGTCCGATTCATCGAGATTGACGCCGATGCGTTCCTGCGCCTCCTCGATAGTGCGCACGGCCGCCTCCGACAGGCGCAGGCGCGCCATCATTTCTTCGGCGCGACGGCGCTTGACCTCGGCGTCGAGCTGCAGGTCCTTCAACATCCAGGGCAGCAGGAAGCTGCCGAACAGCAGCGAGCACAGGATCACGCCGGTGGCCAGGAAGATCAGCAGGTCGCGCGCCGGGAAGGGTGTATGTTCCTTCAGCAGCAGCGGAATCGACATCACACCGGCCAGCGTGATCGCCCCGCGCACCCCGGAGAGCGCCGTGATGCTGATGAGTCGCAGGTCGAACTTGCGATTTCGCCCGCTCTGGCCGCGCAGGGCCGAGGCGAAACGGCGCATGCGCAGGTTGATCCAGACCCAGACGAAGCGCAGCACGATGAGCGCCACCGTGATGGCCAGGATGTAGAGGAACAGGTGCCACACCGGCACATTGCCCGCCATCTGCGCATCCACGTGGGCCAGGCCGACGATGCCCGGCAGTTGCAGGCCCAGCAGCAGGAAGGACATGCCGTTGAAGACGAATTCCAGCATGGTCATGATGCTGCGTCCCTGCAGCCGGGTCGCCGCCGATTCGCCACCGGCCGTTTCCAGATAGGGCATGAGCATGCCCGCAGCCACCGCAGCCAGAATGCCCGACAGCCCGAAGTGTTCGGCAAAGATGTAGGCCGTGAAGGGAATGAGCAACAGCAGCACCACCTGGATGCCCGGCTCGTCACCGGCCCATTCGATGATCTTGCGGCGGATCAGCCCGAAACCCCAGGCCACGATGAGCCCGACCGCAATGCCGCCGGCGGCGATCAGGACAAAGGAGATGCTGGCATCGAGCAGGGAGAAGGTCCCGGTGATGACGGCGGCAATCGCAAACTTGAAGGCCACCAGACCGGACGCATCGTTCATCAGTGCCTCGCCCTCCAGCACATGCTGCATCGAGGCCGGCAGACGGCCCTTGCCGACGATGGAGGAGACCGCCACCGCGTCGGTCGGCGAGAGCACGGCAGCCAGTGCAAAGGCCGAGGGCAGCGAGATGACCGGGATCATCCAGTGGATGAAATAACCGACCCCGACCACCGTAAACATCACCAGACCCAGCGCCAGCGCCAGAATCGGGCGGGCCAGGCGGAAGAACTCGCGCTTGGGCATGCGCCAGCCATCGGTAAAGAGCAGCGGAGGGATGAACAGCAGCAGGAACAGTTCCGGATCGAAACTGATGCGCAGGCCGAACATGGGCATGGCCAGCACCGCGCCCAGGGCAATCTGGAACAGCGGCAGCGGCAGCTTGAAGGGCGCCAGGCGTGCCACTACGCCCGAGACGGCGACGGCGAGCAGCAGGATCAAGACGGTGAAGACGATTTCCATGAGGCAGCGGGTGATGTTCTTGTGATGAGGCGCGGGTGGGTCAGACCCGCTGAACTGCGGGGAGTTGCAGGAGGCTTGCAAAGGCTTGCAACAGCTTTGCAACACGTTTGCAAGTATACGGCACAAGCACGCCATCAGCCCGGGGGCATGCTGCATGGTGGTCAGGGCGCTGCAAAAACGACGATGCCGGCGCAAGGCCGGCATCGGGGAAAGGAGAAAAGAGAACGTGGTGCGGGAGCCGAGGTTTACTGAGCCGCCTTGGCCAGGTAGCGTGCACGCCAGGGTTTGAGCACCAGCAGCGCCAGGCAGGCGGTCAGGATGTCGAGCGTGATGGCGGTGCCGAAGACCGGATGCCAGCTGCCGGTTTTCTCGTGCATCATGGCGGCCAGCGGACCGCCGAAGATCGAGCCGATACCCTGCGAGATGTAGAGCCAGCCATAGTTGGCGGTGGCGTGGCGGGTGCCGAAGGTGTCGGTCAGGGTCGAGGGGAACAGGGAAAAGATCTCGCCCCAGCCGAAGAAGACGATGCCCGACAGCAGCACGAACAGCACCGCATTGTCGCGCGTGGCCAGCCACAGCGCCATGGCCACGCCTTCCAGTGCGAAGGCGAAGAACATCGTGTTCTCGCGGCCATAGCGGTCCGAGATCCAGCCGAAGAAGGGCCGCGTGAGTCCATTGGTGAGGCGGTCGATGGTCAGCGCCAGCGGCAGCGCGGCCAGCCCGAACACCATCACGTTGGCCACGCCGAAGTCACGTGCGAAGGTGGCCATCTGCGAGGTCACCATCAGTCCCGAGGTCGACATCATGGTCATCATCACGAACATCAGCCAGAACAGGGGCGTACGCAGCATCTGGCGCGGCGCCAGGTCGAGCTTGCTGGCGGCAATCGCCGGGGCCGGCATGGCAGCGGCATGGCTGGCATCGGGCGAGCGCAGGGCCTGCGACGCCAGCACGCCAATGACGGCAAACACCAGGCCGAACTGCCAGAGCGTGGTTTCCAGACCGGCGCTGGCCAGCGAGGCGGCAATCGGGAAGGTGGTCAGGATGGCGCCCATGCCGTAGCCGGCCGCCACCATGCCCACGGCAAAGCCGCGGCGGTCCGGGAACCAGCGCACCATCTGCCCGACGACGCCGACATAGACGATGCCCGTGCCCAGTCCGCCGACCAGACCATAGGCCAGATAGAACATGCCGATGCTCGAGACCTGCGCCGCCAGGACCCAGGACAGGCCCGACATGAAGGTGCCGATGGCGATCAGGCGACGCGCGCCGAAGCGATCAATGAGCTTGCCCTGGAAGGGCGAGAAGAAGGTTTGCAGCACGATCAGCATGGAGAAGGTGATCTGCAGTTCCGACAGCGGCACGCCCAGCTTGGCCGTGAGCGGCTTGGTGAACAAGGTCCACACGTATTGCGGACTGGAGATGGCCATCATGCAGATCAGGCCGATCAACAACTGGAACCAGCGGTTGCGCAGCAAGCCCTGCGTGCTCGCGGGGGCGGTTTGGGTGAGGGTGGTCATGCGTTTCTCCTGTACAGAAAGCCAGAGTGAGATGGCCAGCCTTGCCGGATCCGGCAGGGTAGCGCTCGCCGAATTTATGTATTCATAAATTCCGTATTCACAAAAGCAGCTTTCGTGCCATTTGCCTGAGGGCAAATCCGGCACCGGGAAAAACGGTTCAAATCTTCTTCAAGGGGAGAAAAATCGGCCTGCGACCCGCAGATGACGCACAAACCTTCACTTTTTCAGCCAAAGCGCTTGCGCCGGGTGGGTGCTGGTGCCGCCAGCGTGCCACGTGCCGGTGCAGCCTGCACCGATGCGGCGCGCACCTGTTCCAGGCGGGTGATGGTGATGCGTTCGACCACGGTATGGCTGTCTTCGATATGACGGGCGACCAGCCTGCTGGCATCGTCGCCGTCGCCGCGGGCGATGGCCTCGAGGATGGCGCGATGCTCGGCGTAGGTATCGGCGATGCAGTCGCCGTAGGCAAAGTCCAGGCGTCGCATGATGCGCAGCTGGTTGGCCAGCTGGCGGTAGACGGTATCGGCCTCGGGATTGCCGGCCGCCTGCACCAGCGCGCAATGGAAGGCTTCGTCCAGGGCCGCCACGGCCAGACCGTCGGCCAGGCGGTCGCTGGGGGCGCATTGCCAGATCGCGCCCTGTTCGGCCACCAGTTGCTGGCGCACCGAGGCGGCCATACGCGGCGAACAGAGCTTGCGCACGGCGTGCAGTTCCAGCATCTCGCGCAGCTCATAGAGGGAGGCAAAGCGCGCCAGGTCGATCGGTACCACTTCCCAGCCATTGCGGAAGTGGCCGCGTACCAGGCCTTCGCTTTGCAGGCGCATGAGCGCTTCGCGCACGGGGGTGCGCGATACTTGGAGACGCTCGGCCACGTCGTTCTCGGCAAAGCGATCGCCGGGCAGCAGGCGGAAGGCGTAGATATCTTCGCGCAGGCTGGCGTAGACGGTATCGGTCAGCTTGCCGGTACGGCGGCTGGCGAGATCGGCGGGCGCTTGGCTGGACGTCATGAAGGATGTGGCTGGGCGGGTGGACGGGGTTGGCGGCTATCTTAACGCGGGCATGGGGGCGGATGGAAGCTACCCTAGCGCTTGCCCAGCACGGTAATACGCGGCTTGGGCGAAGTATCGGCCAGCTCACGCGCAATGAAATCCACAAAGCTGCGCACCCGCGTCGACAGCTGCTGGCGCTGCGAATACACCGCAAAGATATCCGCATTGGGCGTCTGCCAGCCCGGCAGCACCTGCACCAGCCGGCCCTGTTCCAGATAGCTGCGGATATCCCACTCGGCGCGCATGAGGATGCCGTGCCCATCCAGCGCCCACTTCACTGCGATCTCGCCATCATTGGTGGTGAGGTTGCCGCGGATCTTGACAGTCTCGGTCTTGCGCGAAACACCGCTGCCCGAGGACAGCTTCCACACCCCATACGCCTCATCGCCCTGGCGGATGCCCACGCAATTGTGTTTGGACAGGTCATGCGGCGTCTGCGGCACGCCCCTGCGCTTGAGATAGTCCGGCGCGGCACACAGCAGGCGCGCATTGGACGCCAGTCGCCGCGCTACCACCCTGGTATCGGGCGGCTCGCCGAAGCGGATGCAGACGTCGAAGCTGTCCTCCGTCAGCGGTGGCGGCATCACCGACAACTGCAATTGCACCGACACCTGCGGATACCGCGTGACGAATCTGGAAATCACCGGCGCCACATGGCTGCGCCCGAACCCCAGCGTGGCATTGACCCGCAGCAGACCTTCCGGGCGGCGCCTGGAGCTGCCCAGCAGTTCGGACAATTCATCGATCTGGTCGAGGATGCGCCGCGCGTGTTCCAGATAGAGCTCGCCCTCGGGCGTCAACATCATGCGGCGCGTGGTGCGGTTCACCAGCGGCACGCCCGCACGCGCTTCCATCTGCGTGAGGTGCTTGCTGACCGCCGCCGTGGTCAGCCCCAGCTCGCGCCCGGCCGCCGAGAGGCTGCCCGCCATGGCCAGCACGGAAAAGAAACGCAGGTCGGCGGGAAGGACGGTGTCCTGCATGAAACCTCGCAAGGGAAACAAGAAATGGAAACAAGAAATGGATTGTTGAATCCAGGTTAAGAATGCTTTAAGTCTAGCACCGGTTCCTGTCCTTTCAGTATGGGTAAAGTAGCCCGCATGCAAAGACGCGGCACATGCCGTCGTTTTGCGAGACCCCACACCGCATCTCATCAAGAAAGGCTGGAGACATGAAGACCTATCGCATCGCCACCATTCCCGGCGACGGCATCGGCAAGGAAGTCATTCCTGCCGGCCGCCAGTTGCTGCAAGCCCTGGCCGCCGCCCGTGCCGACCTGGCCTTCGACTTCGAGGACTTCGGCTGGGGTGGCGACTACTACCGCCAGCACGGCGTGATGATGCCCGCCGATGGCCTCGATGCCTTGCGCGACAAGGACGCCATCCTGTTCGGTTCGGCCGGTGACCCGCACATTCCCGACCACGTCACGCTGTGGGGCCTGCGCCTGAAAATCTGCCAGGGTTTCGACCAGTACGCCAACGTGCGACCCACGCGCATCCTGCCGGGCATCGACGCGCCGCTCAAGCGCTGTCGCGCCGAAGACCTGAACTGGGTCATCGTGCGCGAGAACTCCGAAGGGGAATACGCCGGTGTCGGTGGCCGCGTGCACCAGGGGCATCCCATCGAAGCGGCTACCGATGTCTCGATGATGACCCGCGCCGGGGTCGAGCGCATCATGCGCTTTGCCTTCAGGCTGGCGCAGTCGCGTCCGCGCAAGTTGTTGACAGTGGTCACCAAGAGCAATGCCCAGCGCCATGCGATGGTGATGTGGGACGAGATCGCGGTGCAGATTGCCAAGGAATTCCCTGACGTGAAGTGGGACAAGGAACTGGTCGACGCCGCCACCGCGCGCATGGTCAACCGACCGGCCACACTGGACACCATCGTGGCCACCAACCTGCATGCCGACATTCTTTCCGACCTGGCCGCTGCGCTGGCGGGCAGCCTGGGCATTGCGCCCACCGGCAACATTGATCCGGAGCGCCGCTATCCGTCCATGTTCGAACCCATCCACGGGTCTGCCTTCGACATCATGGGCAAGGGCCTGGCCAATCCGGTCGGCACCTTCTGGTCGGTGGTGATGCTGCTGGAACATCTGGGCGAGCACGACGCGGCGGCGCAGGTGATGCAGGCCATTGAAGCGGTCACGGCCGATCCGGCGCTGCATACTGGCGACCTGGGCGGCAAGGCGACTACGGTGCAGGTGACCGAGGCGGTGTGCGGTTTCGTTGCCAAAGCGGCGCGGGGGCGGCAGGCGGCGTGATCGTTTCAGCGCTGATATAAACGATTTGCGGCGTTGTCTTTTTCGGCGCGAGATCTCTCTTTGTCAGGACGACGCCCGCAGACCAGCACTGACCATCGCTGCCGCGGTGGCCGCGAAGGCGGCCAACGAGGCTGTCGCGCTCCAGCCTCCGTGCATGGCAATCGATCCTGCCACGGCCGTACCCACGGCGCCCGCGCCGTAATAGAAGAACAGGTAGGCGGAGTTGAGCGCGCCGGCCCGTGATGGATCGATCGCGACGACACCCGCCTGATTGGCCACTTGCGCAGTGAAACAGCCTGCATCGAACAGCGCCAGCGCAACCAGGGTGGCGGGTGCATGATCGAGGACGACAGACAGGCAAGCCGCAGCCAGAGCGGCGCAAGCCAGACCGCAGACAATCACGCGCCGGTTCCCGAAGCGGTCTGCCAGTGCTCCAGCGATACGCGTCATGGCAAGGCCCATCAGTCCGGCCAGACTGTAGAGTCCGATGCGCGCGGCGTCCAGGTTGTAGGGCGGCGCGGCCAGACGTACGGCAAGCCCGACCCAGATCAGGTTGAAGGCAAAGAACCACAGCATTCCTGCGCAGATGCGCAGACGCAACTGCTTCGATTGCCCTACCAGGGCGGGCAGAGCGCACAAGGTCGAAAAGTATCCGGTCTGTCCTGGTGGACGTTGTCGCGGCAGCAGGGGGAAAACGCAGAGTCCGCAGACGGCAGTGAGGGTAGCCAATACCAACAGCGCTCCCCGCCATCCACACCATTGCACCAGCAGGCCCCCCACGAAGCGGCTCAGCAGTATCCCTGCGGAGATGCCGGCGGAGATCGTCGCCATGTTCAGGGCACGGCACCGCGCATCGGCAAATTTGCCGACAATGGCACTGCTTTGTGCCGCAACCGTGCTGGCTGCACCGATCAGAACGAAGCATCCGATGAGGGCGCGCGGGCTCGGTGCGCACGCAGCCAGCACCAGCGCGCAGGCAAGCACGAAGATCTGTCCCGGGATCAAGGCGCGCGCACTGAGCCTGTCCACCAACGGAACCAGCAGCACCAGGCCGATCAGATATCCAAGGATGGCGCCGGATATCACCGCCGTCATGAGCGCCATCCCGGCGCCAAAATCAGCGGCAATCACCGAAAGCGCAGGCTGCATCGCGTAGTTGTTCGCGATGGCGCTTCCCGCTGCCACCGAGAGCACAGTGAGCGCACGTCCCGTGAGCCGACCGTGCTGGGCGTCTGTTGTCTTCACCGCCCGACTCTGACGGCAATGGCCTCGACCTCCACCAGAATCGCCTCATCGACGAACGGTAGTGCATGCACCAGTGAAAACGCGGGCCGGATATCACCATAGACCTCGCCATGCGCGCGAGCGGCATCCTGCCAGTGGGCAAAGTCGGCGACCACCAGCCGGCTCTGCGCCACATCCGACAACTGAAAGCCGTTGTCGGTGAGCACCCTGGCCAGCGTGGCCAGTGCATCCTTGGTCTGCGTGTACACATCCGGGCCCTGTCCGGCCGTGCCTGAAATGAAGATCGTATCGTTCACGATCACCGCTCGCGAGTAGCCGACCTTGGACTCCCAGGGCGAGCCCGTGCTGACAAGTTGACGCATGTGGTTCATCCTTTCCTTCATGGTTAATCATATTTATAACTACTATGGTAGTAGTTATTGGAATGGTATACTACTCAGGTAGTTAGTCAATCCCTTCGTATGGAAAAATGAGTCCGGCATGACCGCAGAAAACGAACTGATCGCGTCCATGACGCGACTGGGTTTTACCCAGTATGAAGCGCAGGCCTATACCGCCCTGGTCGGTCAGGCTGCATTGACCGGGGCCGAGGTGAGTCGCAGAGCATCGATGCCCCCTTCCAAGGTGTACGAAACGCTGGCCCGACTGGAAATGCGCGGTGCGGTACTGGTGAATCGATCCGAGCCCGTGCGTTACAGCGCCGTGCCGCACACTGCGCTGTTGGCGGAATTGCGCTCTCGTTTCGATGCTGACCTCGAAGCGGCGGCCTCGGCACTGGATCGGCTCCCTGTGGAAGAAGAGGCCGGACTGGTCTGGTCGCTCAGTGGCAGGAAAAAGATCGTGCAGGCTTTTGCGCGCTCAATTGCAAGCGCGCAACGCAGTGTGTTTGCGGGGATCTGGGACGAGGAGCTTGACGAGCTCGGGCCGCTGCTGGAGGCGGCCAGCGCGCGCGGAGTGGATACCCATGTCGCCATTTATGGAAAGGGGACTTTGCAAGGTCCTCATACCTACGACCTGGCCGAATGCGGGGCCAGCGCAAGGTTGCGACTTTCCGGTCGTCGTCTGGCGGTAGCGGTTGCAGATGACACCGCAGCGGTGGTGGCGGAGTTTGGCGACACGACTGCCGATCAGGCGACATTGACCACCAACACGGTCATCGCGCTGCTTGCCGTGGAGTACATCAAGGCCGATGTCAGCGGGCGTCTGATGATCAATGCGATGTCTGCGGCCACCTACAGGAAGCTGCTGGCCACGCCGGCGATGCAGGCCATGCTTGCACCGGTTTGATGGCATCCCGTTGAGCATTTGCAGCCGGATTCAGAGAGGCTGTATGGTCAGGGCGAGTCGAAGCCGGTCGTACCAACGCAAAAAAGCCCGCACGAAGCGGGCTGCCCGGCCTTCCTTCACGAAGCCGCCACCACCGCCTCCAGCTCCTTGCCCCGGGTCTCCGGCAAGATCAGGCAAGCCACGATCACCAGCCCATAACACCCCGCCGCGATCCACCCGATGGTCTGCCCGAGCGGCAGGCTGTTGCTGAGATAACCCACCAGCGCCGGGCAGATCGCCCCGACGGCACGGCCGAAGTTGTAGCAGAAGCCCTGACCTGATCCGCGCACATCGCCAGGGAACAGCTCCGAGAGATAAGCACCCATCCCCGAGAAAATCCCCGACAGGAAAAATCCCAGCACGAAACCCAGCGCCAGCATCCACGCATCCGTGATCACCAGTTGCGTATAGCTCAGTACCAGCACGATCCCCATGGTCGCAAACAGCATGAAGCAGCGGCGGCGACCGATGGTGTCGGACAGCCACGCCGAGGTGAGGTAGCCGCAGAAGGACCCACCGATCAGCACCAGCAGGTAGGTACTGGTGCCCAGCACCGAGAGATGGCGCTCGGTCTTCAGGAAGGTCGGCAGCCAGGTGGTCACCGAGTAATACGCCCCCTGCATGCCGGTGGCCAGCAGGCTCGCCAGCAGTGTCGTGCGCAGCAGGTCAGGATGGAAGATGCGCAGGAAGTTGCCACGCTGGCCGCTCTCGCGCAGTCGCGCCTGGGTAGCCAGAAACACGGCGGGTTCGCTGATGGTGCGGCGGATGTAGAGCGTCAGCAGGGCCGGCAGCACGCCGATCCAGAACAGCACCTTCCACGCCGTCTCCGGCGGCAGCACCGCATAGACGCCCCAGAACGCCAGCGCCGAAGCCGCCCAGCCCACCGCCCAGCTGCTCTGCACCAGGCCAGAAGCCTTGCCGCGATGGCGCGCCGAGATGGTCTCGGCAATCAGCACCGAGCCCACGGCCCATTCGCCGCCCATGCCGAAGCCTTGCATCGCACGGGTAAAGAACAGTTCGCCGAAGGAAGTGGTAAAGCCCGAGAGGAAGGTGAACAGCGCAAACCACAGCACCGTCCATTGCAGCACACGCACCCGGCCATAGCGGTCGGCCAGCACCCCGGCCGCCCAGCCGCCGATGGCCGAGGTCAGCAGGGCACCGGTGGCGATGTAGCCCGCTTCGGCTTTGCTCATGCCCCACGCTGCCAGCAGCGTGGGGATGAGGAAGGTGTAGATCATGTAATCAAAACCATCCACCGCATAACCGGTGAAGGTCGCCGTGAGCGTGCGACGCTCGGATGTCGTTGTTTCTTGCAGCCACATGATGATCCCCGTAATCAAAGTATGTAAATCACTGACGTGCGGCATCGCCGGTCGCATACAGCAAGCATGCGGCCGTCGATGAAAAAACGGTAGGGCGCTTGCAGACGCTAAGCTTGTGCTCCGAGCAGCAGTTCGCTGTTGAGCTTGTCGGTCACCAGCATGTAGCCGGGCGCATGGGTGATGCAGAATTCGGGCCGGGCCGCGACGATGGCGGCTTGCGGCGTGACGCCGCAGGCCCAGAACACCGGCAGCTCATCGGCGTGGATGTCCACCGCTTCGCCATAGTCGGGTTGGCCGATATCGGCAATGCCGATCAGGGCCGGGTCGCCGATGTGGATCGGTGCGCCATGCACTTGCGGCGTGCGTGCGGTGATCTGGATGGCGCGGATGGCATCGGCGGCCTTGAGCGGTCGCATCGAGACCACCGTCGGTCCCTGGAACACGCCCACCGGCTGCGTGGGAATATTGGTGCGGTACATGGCCACGTTGCGGCCCTCGCTCACATGGCGCAGCGGGATGCCGACGGCCAGCAGGGCATGCTCGAAGGAGAAGGAACAGCCCAGCGCAAAAGTCACCAGGTCGTCGCGCCACACCGCGCGTAGGTCGTTCACCTCGGCCACGCGTTCACCGTAGCGCCACAGGTGATAGCGCGGCACGTCGCTGCGTACGTCCAGGTCCAGGCCCAGCGCGGGCAGGGCGGGCGAGCCCGGCTTGGATACGGCCAGCAAGGGACAGGGAATGGGATTGCGTTCGCAGAAGGCGAGAAAATCATCGGCCAGCGCCGCCGGCAGGATCGCCAGGTTGACCTGCACGTGCGCACTGGCCACGCCGCTGGTGTGACCGGTGAATACGCCGCTGCGGGCGGCCAGCCGCACATCGAGCGCGCTGGAGGAAGCCGACAGCGCAGACGCTGCGGCGGGACGAATCGGTAGGGCGGGCGAGGCGGTGGCAGTCTCTGGCATGGCGGTCTCCTTCTTGGAATGGACCGATGTTAGGAGCCTGCCGGGACAGCGTCCAACAAAAAATTTATATCTTTTGTTATCGATTTTTTCGATGAGGACAACGGAAATTTCACTGTAGCGATTTCCGTGCCAGTGGCTCATTTTTCTGTGGTGCGGCCTTTGCCTTGGGTGCGGCGTGCATGCTCCAATGCCGAATCGAGCACCAGTTCGGCCAGGCTGGAACTGGGGTCTTCGCGATAGCTTGCGTGGATTTGCAGAGCGGGTAGTTGCGCTTGGCAACGCAGGATGCGCAGTGGCAAGCGTCGCGTCAGTTCGCGCACCGAGGCGCGCGGCAGGGTGGCTACACCAAAGCCGCCTTCAACCAGCTGCACCATGGCGGAGATGGAAGAGATGGCATGCACGCGCGGTTCGATCACGCCCCATTCCTGGCACAGCTGCAGCAATCCCTGATGCGGTTGCGAGCCGCGCTGGAAGGTGATGAGGTCGTGTGCAGCCAGTTCTTCCAGCGTGTGAGAACGTGTGCCGAAGCGTTCGCGATGGCCGACGAAGACCATGTCCATCGGCGTCATCAGGCGCGAGCGCACGGCGGTATCGCTGCCCGCGATCGAGGTGAAGACCAGGTCCTGGGCGCCACGGCGGATTTGCTCAGTCAGCACCGGCGAGGTTTCCACGGTAAGTTCCAGCGCGAAATCGGGATAGCGGTTGCGGATTTCCTGCAGCCACGCGGGCAGCCAGTTGTGCACCACCGATTCGATGCTGCCGATGCGTAGCAGCAACGGACCGGCGCTGTTGCCGCCGAGTTCCTGGCGGATCTGGCGCTGCATGTCGAGCAGTTTCACGGCCAGCCGCTGGAAGCGCTGGCCGGCCACGGTGAGGCGGAACTGTTTCTCGCGGCGGTCCAGCAGGACCACGCCCAGCTCTTCTTCCAGCGAGGCGATGCGGCTGGACATGGTCGATTGCGTGATGTGGAGCTTTTCAGCGGCGCGGGTGATGCTCTTGAGCGAGGCGGCCCAGTGGAAGGCCTCGACGAAACGCAGGTTCATGAGTGCTCGGCGGTGAAGTGGAGGCAGTGAGTCGTCGCTAGGCTAGCAGATGCGGTGGCGCTACGACTAGCTGTTGTTACCCAATAGCAGACGCAATTCAGGAAGCATGCCCCTCAATGTGCGGCATGGCACGCGGTGTGCTGAGTTGGCATAGCGGCGAAGGAACTGCCCTATGGTACGATGGTGATCTATACGTGAAACACGTATGGTTCGCGGATGGAAGCGATCTTCAAAGAAACGCGAATGTTTGCAGCAGTCCGGGAGAACTACCTCTCGGATGATGACTTTGCAACGCTTCAGCAGATGCTGATGCGACAGCCTCATGCGGGAAGCCTCATCAAGGATGCAGGGGGACTTCGAAAGATTCGTTTTCCTGATGCACGTCGTTGCAAGGGAAAACGTGGTGGCCTGAGAGTGATCTACTATTTTTGGGACAAACAATGCCACTTCTGGCTTTGCTCTATCTACGACAAAGATGAGATGAACGACCTCACCGTTCATCAGAGAAAACTGCTCAGGCGTGCGCTGGAAGACGAATTGTCCTCAAGGAAGACATCATGAAAAAAAGAAATTTATTCGAAGAGTTGATGGCGGGCGTGCAAGACATGGCCGATGAGCGAGAGGGCAAGGTG
Source organism: Herbaspirillum sp. C7C8 (assembly GCF_022627875.1). Lineage (NCBI taxonomy): Bacteria > Pseudomonadati > Pseudomonadota > Betaproteobacteria > Burkholderiales > Oxalobacteraceae > Herbaspirillum > Herbaspirillum sp. C7C8. The sequence continues at coordinate 80,424 of NZ_JABXGG010000013.1, read as the reverse complement.
ACTTTGCGCACAACCAAAGTCAAGCTATCGCCGGAGCCGGTCTCGATTACGGCCGAGGAGATTCAGCGGGTACGTGGCAAGGCTCGGGTGTCGCAGGCAATTATGGCTCGCAGCCTGCGCGTCAATCAGCGGACATATCAAAACTGGGAGCAGGGTGTATCACGGCCCAACGCGCAGGCAGCCGTGTTGCTCAAGTTGGTGGATCAAGACCCCACGCTCTTCGCACGGATCAGCGCATTGGTGTGACGGCGCCTGATGGGCGGTGCGATATCGCCTCACTTCTTGCGCACCGCACCAATTTTCCCGCCGCTTGACACAATCCTCCCCCATACCTATCCTCACCCCCGATTGGTCATACCTTTTGTCGCCCGCACGCGCCGGGCCGGCGGGCCAGGCCGACAATGCCGCGACGGCAGCCCTACATTCCAACAGGCAGAGACCCCAGAGAGCATGTCCTTCGACCCCATCGTCCAGAAATCCATTTCCGAGCAGGTAGCCCAGCGGCTGCTGACCATGATCCGCAGCGGCCTGCTCAAGCCCGACCAGCAACTGCCGCCCGAGCGCGAGCTGGCGGCCATGCTGGGCGTGGGCCGGCCCGCCGTGCGCGAGGCCATTCGCGGGCTGGCGCTGTTGGGCCTGCTGCGCATCCGCCAGGGCGAGGGTACCTTCGTCAGTTCGCTGGAAACGCGCGAGCTGCTGGAGCCGCTGGAGATGATCATCGATCTCAACCCCGGTACGCTGGAAGCCCTGTTCGACGCCCGTCTCATCATCGAGACCGGCGTGGCCGCACTGGCTGCCACCCACATCGATGACGCCGAACTGGCGCGCCTGGCGCGCAATGTCGAGGATGAAGCACGGCTGCTGTCGGACCCGGCCGCCTTCTCGGCAGCGGATGTGGAATTCCACGAGGCCATCATCGAGGCCTGCAACAATCCCTTCCTGCAAAGCGTCGCCGGCAGTCTCTACATGCTGGGCAAGAAGAGCCGCTCCATCACCTCGCGCATCCCCTCCACGCTGGAACGCAGCCTGCAGGACCATCGCGACATCCTGGACGCCCTGAAGGCACGCAATCCGCACAAGGCCTCCGAGGCCATGCGCAACCATTTGCTGCGTGTGCGCGATGCCTATCGCAGCGCCGGACGCAGCCAGAACGAATCGGTCCACGACTGAGTCTATCCGTACGATCCAACGCAGGAAGCGCCGCCGTTGCTGCCGGGCTGGTCCCGCAGCATTCCACAACGGTGGCGTGGCAGCACAGCCGCAGCATCGCCTGCGGCGCCCCTCACAAGAAGCGATACCGGCAAGGCGCGCAGGGCCGCCTGTTGATGAACTCCGTTCTACAAGCCGGACAGGCAGGATCTTTCCTTTATCAATCGATTGCAGGAGAACAGCATGCTGGATCTGGCAGGTAAAGTCGTCTTCATCAGCGGTGCGAGCACCGGTATCGGCGCGGCCGCCGCGCGCGCCTTCGCGGCACGTGGCGCGCACGTGGTGGTCCACTACAACAGTTCGAAGGAAGAGGCAGAGGCCGTGGCCGCAGAAGTGCGCGCCGCCGGCAGCAAGGCCATCACCATCGGCGCGGATGTGCGCGATACGGCGGCCATCAACGCCGCCATCACCAAGGCCGTGGAGCAGATGGGCCGCATCGACGTGCTCATCAACAACGCCGGTGCGCTGGTCAAGCGCGCACCGCTGGAGATGGTCACCGATGAACTCTTCGACGAGATCATCAACATCAACGCCCGTTCGGTGGTGGCCTTCACGCGGGCGGTCATTCCCGTCATGCGCGCTCAGGGCGGCGGCAACATCATCAACGTGACCTCGGTGGCGGCACGCCATGGCGGCGGCCCCGGTGCCCTGATCTATGCGGCCTCCAAAGGCTTCGTGAGCACCATCACGCGCGGCATGGCCAAGGAATTGCTGGCCGACAAGATCCGCGTCAATGCGGTGGCGCCGGGCGTGATCATGACGCCGTTCCAGGAACGCTTCACCACGCCGGAACAGCTGGAGGGCTTCCGCAAGACCATCCCCATGGGCCGCATCGGCGAGCCCGACGAATGCAGCGGTGCCTTCCTCTACCTGGCGTCGGACCAGATGTCGGGCTATGTCACCGGGCAGATCATCGACGTCAACGGCGGCCAGTACATGCCCTAGCCGCAAGCGTCCTGCGCTGCCCCGCGCCAGGGAATTTCTGGCATGGCTCTTGCGGGCGGGAAGGATCATGCAAGCCGATTCCTTCCTGCCCGTTCTCGCCTCGGCGGCCCTGTCCCCGCCGGGCGGCCTGTTGCGTGACAAGCTGGCCCTGCTGCTGGACTCCACCGGCGAGGGCATCTACGGTATCGATCTGGAAGGCCGCTGCACCTTCATCAACCGCGCCGGTGCGGCCATGCTGGGCTATGCGCCGGTCGAGGTGCTGGGGCGCAACATGCACGAGCTGGTGCATCACAGCCATGAGCACGGTGGCCATTATCCTGAGGCCGAGTGCCCGATCCTGAAGGCCTTCCGCAAGGGCCAGTCCTGCCGCGTCGACCAGGAAGTGTTCTGGCGCGCCGATGGCAGCTGCTTTGCCACCGAATATTCCTCCTACCAGATCATCGATGCCGGCCAGGTGCGCGGGGCCGTGATCGCCTTCAGCGATATCTCCAAGCGACGCCAGGCCGAGGAACAGTTGCAGCGCGCCAAGGCCGAACTGGAGGTGCGCGTGGCCGAGCGTACCCGCGAGCTGTCGGCGGCGCTGCGTCAGGTGCGGCAATTGTCGGCGCATGCGCACTCGGTACGCGAGGACGAGCGCACCCGGATTGCCCGCGAGATCCACGACGAACTGGGCAGCCTTCTGGTGGCCCTGAAACTGGACGTGAACTGGATGGCCAAGCGCGTCAGCCATCTCGATCCGGTAGCGCGCAAGTGCGAGGCCATGAGCCGCCTGATCGAAACTGCCGTGGACAACGTCGGACGCATCATCACCGACCTGCGCCCCAGTATCCTCGATCACCAGGGCCTGATGGCCGCGCTGGAATGGCAGGTGCAGGAATTCTCCGAAGCCACCGAATTGCCCTGCGAGGTCGAGTTCGATATCGCGCCGGAAGCCTTCATGCCGGATGGCGCCAAGGCCACGGCGGCATTTCGCATCTTCCAGGAAATGCTCTCCAACGTGGCGCGCCACGCGCAGGCCACGCAGGTGCGTATTGCGGTCCACCTGAGCGCAGCAGAACTGCGCATGGAAGTGGAAGACGATGGCATCGGCACCCCGCGCGCCGCCCAGGAAGCCGCCACCTCCTATGGCGTGATGGGCATGCGCGAGCGCGCCTTGCACTTCGGTGGCGCACTGAGCATTGCTGGTGCGCGTTTTGCACCAGAGCACGGCAGGCCGGGGACGCTGGTCTGCCTGCGTCTGCCTCATCACGCCAGCCGGGAGGTGCCATGAGCAAGCCCGGCGACAACATCCGCATCCTGCTGTGCGACGATCATCGCATCGTGCGCGAGGGCTTGAAGCAGATCCTGGCGGATACCCCCGATATCGTGGTCGCTGCCGAATGCGCCAGCGGACCGGAGGTGCTGCACAGTGCGCGGGTCGAAGCGATCGACCTGGTGCTGCTGGACATCGCCATCCCCCAGCAGGACGGATTGGATGTGCTGCGCCAGATCAAGCAGGAGATGCCGCGCCTGCCCGTGCTGATGCTGTCCACCTATCCCGAGAAACAATACGCGGCCCGCTGCTACAAGCTGGGCGCAGCAGGCTATCTCAACAAAAGCACCGACCCCGGGCAACTGGTGGAGGCTATCCGCAAGGCCGCCGGGGGCGGCCTCTACGTGAGCGCGCAGATGGCCGAGACTCTGGCCTCCGGCCTGGCCCAGCGTGCCACGGCCCCGCAGCGGGCCGCGCACGAGAGCCTGTCGCACCGCGAATACCAGGTCTTCCAGCTGATCGCCGCCGGGCGCAGCGTCAAGGAAATCGCCGACCAGCTGGAGCTGAGCCCCAATACGGTGAGCACCTATCGCAGCCGCATCCTGGAGAAGACCGGCGCTTCCAATGATGTGGGCATCGCCATGTATGCGGTGCGGCACCAGTTGCTGCCGGTGTGAGCATTTCTCTCCTGGTGTCGTTATTTTGCAGCGCGTTTTCGTCATTCTGACGATGTGATCCACGCTGCTTGTAGTGGCAGCACTACAAGATGTCGTGAGTCCATGACGTAATGCAGCGGGCTGGCAAATCCTTTGCAGGTAGTGCAGGTGAAAGCAGCAACTCACCTCACACTCACCAAACGGGGGAATCATGCCGGACGCACCAGAGACCAATCTGTTCCACACCTATGATGCCGAGCGCGCCGGGCAGGGCTGCTCCTGCGGCCGCCACGCCAGCCAGCAGCAGCACGAGGCCGATATGCTGGCCGAGCAGCAGCGCCTCCAGCGAGGCCGCGATGTGGAAACCCTGACCAATGACGTGGTGGAAGAAGCGCTGATGCGTTCGCTCTTCCCGCGCGTGGCCGAGCGGCGGGACTTCCTGCGGGCCGTCGGCAAGAATGCAGCGCGCGCCGCCATTGCCAGCGTCTTGCCGCTGGGCTCGCTGCAGGCCATGGCGCAGGAAAAGAATGGCGCGCTGGAAAAGAAGGACCTCAAGATCGGCTTCATCGCCATCACCTGTGCGGCGCCGCTCATCATGGCCGATCCGCTGGGCTTCTACCGCAAACAGGGCTTGAACGTCTCCTTGAACAAGACGGCCGGCTGGGCGCTGATCCGCGACAAGATGATCAACAAGGAACACGACGCCTCGCACTTCCTCTCGCCCATGCCGATGGCCATGTCCATGGGCGTGGGCAGCAATGCCACGCAGATGCGCGTGGCCACCATCCAGAACATCAACGGCCAGGCCATCACGCTGCATACCAAGCACAAGGACAAGCGCGATCCCAAACAATGGAAGGGGTTCAAGTTTGCCGTGCCCTTCGAGTACTCGATGCACAATTTCCTCTTGCGCTATTACCTGGCCGAGTACGGTCTGGACCCGGATCGCGACGTGCAGATTCGCGTCACGCCGCCGCCGGAGATGGTGGCCAATCTGCGGGCGGGCAACATCGATGGCTTCCTTGGTCCGGACCCGTTCAATCAGCGTGCGGTGTATGACGAGGTCGGTTTCATTCACATCCTTTCCAATGAGATCTGGGACGGTCACCCCTGCTGCGCCTTCGGGGCATCCGAGGAATTCATCCAGCACAATCCCAATACCTTTGCCGCGCTGTTCCGCGCCGTGCTGACGGCGGCTGCGATGGCGCGCGATCCCTCCAACCGTTCGCTGGTGGCCAAGGTGATTTCGCCGCAGGCTTACCTGAACCAGCCGGAGACGGTCGTGGAGCAGGTGCTCACCGGTCGCTTCGCCGATGGGCTGGGCAATGTCAGGAACGTGCCGGGCCGGGCTGACTTCGACCCGGTACCGTGGGATTCGATGGGCGTGTGGATCCTGACCCAGATGAAGCGCTGGGGCTACATCAAGGGCGACGTCAACTACAAGGCCATTACCGAGAAGGTGCTGCTGTTGACCGAGGCCAAGAAGCACATGAAGGAACTGGGTCAGCCCGTACCGGAAGGGGCTTATCGCAAATACGCCATCATGGGCAAGGAGTTCGACGCCAGCAAGGCCGATGCCTACGTGAACAGCTTCGCCATCAAGAGGAGCGCATGATGCCCACGCAGCATCTCGGCTGGCGTGCCGCGCTCATTTCCGTGCTGTTGCTGGCGGGGCTGCTGATGGTGTGGCACCTGGCCACCTTGCCCAGGGAAAGTACCGCCAGCGCCGCCCAGGATGAGTACGCCAAACTGATGGGCAAGAGCAGCGCTGCCCCCAAGCGCGACGGCTTCCCGGGACTTGCGCAGATGGGCGAGACGATGCGCAAGGAATTGGCCAATCCCTTCTACGACAACGGTCCCAACGACAAGGGCATTGGCATCCAGCTGGCCTATTCGCTGGGGCGGGTCGCACTGGGGTTTGCCATTGCGGCGGTGGTGGCGGTGCCGCTGGGCTTCCTGCTGGGGATGTCGCCGCTGATGCGGCGTGCACTCGATCCCTTCATCCAGATCTTGAAACCGATCTCGCCGCTGGCCTGGATGCCGCTGGCGCTCTACACCATCAAGGATTCCTCGGTGTCGGGGGTGTTCGTGATCTTCATCTGCTCGGTGTGGCCGATGCTGATGAACACGGCCTTCGGTGTGGCCTCGGTACGGCGCGACTGGTTGAACGTGGCCAAGACCCTGGAGGTGAATCCGCTGCGGCGTGCCTTCCTGGTGATCCTGCCGGCGGCGGCACCGACCATCCTGACCGGCATGCGCATCTCCATGGGCATCGCCTGGCTGGTGATCGTGGCGGCCGAGATGCTGGTAGGCGGTACCGGTATCGGCTACTTCGTCTGGAACGAATGGAACAACCTCTCGCTGACCAGCGTGATCTTCGCCATCCTCGTCATCGGCGTGACCGGCATGGTGCTGGACCTGATCTTCGCACGGCTGCAGAAGTGGGTGACCTATGTCGAATGAAGGGAGCAGCAGCATGGACCACAATTTCCTGAGCGTGCAGGGCCTGGCCAAGCGCTATGTGGCAGGTGCGCCGCCGGTATTCGAGCAGGTGTCCTTCGGCATCGACCGTGGCGAGTTCGTCTGCGTGATCGGGCACTCGGGTTGCGGCAAGACCACCATCCTCAATGTGCTGGCCGGGCTGGAGGCGGCCAGCGAGGGTGTGGTCATCATGGACCGGCGCGAGGTCAAGGGACCGAGCCTGGACCGGGGTGTAGTGTTCCAGAGTCACGCGCTCATGCCCTGGTTCAGCGTGCTGGGCAACGTGGTGTTCGCGGTACGTTCGCGCTGGCCGGACTGGTCGCGCGAGCAGGCCGAGGAGCATGCGCGCCGCTTCATCGAGATGGTCGGCTTGAAGGGCGCTGAACATAAAAAGCCCTCCGAACTCTCGGGCGGCATGAAGCAGCGCGTGGGCATTGCGCGTGCCTTTTCCATCGAGCCCAAGATGCTGCTGATGGATGAGCCCTTCGGCGCACTCGATGCCTTGACACGTGGCGTGGTGCAGGACGAGTTGCTCAAGATCTGCGCAGCCACGCACCAGACCGTGTTCATGATTACCCATGACGTGGATGAAGCCATCCTGCTGGCCGACAAGATCTTCCTCATGTCCAACGGCCCGCAGGCCTGCATCGCCGAGGTGGTCGTCAATACGCTGCCCAAGAATCGTACGCGCGAAGGCATGCACCACGATCCGCAGTTCTATCGCATCCGCAATCACCTGGTCGATTTCCTGGTGCATCGCTCGCGCCAGATCCAGGCGGCGCAGGCGGGCGGTGCAGCGCGCCTGCCGACCCGCATCGTGATGCCGGGACTGGAGCAGGCGGCCGCCTGAAGGGGAGGGCAGGCAGAGCTGCCATTTCGTCCGTTTATATCGTCATTGTGCAGCACCGTTTCGTCAGAATCGATGGCGCGGACTACAACGTGTCGTCGACTTTCATTTTTCGTCCACCACAAGGAGAGAGAGCATGGACCGCAACCAGGTTACCCAGAAGATCGTCACTGCCAAGGTCAGCAAGAAGTTGACCTGGGCCCAGATCGCCGAGCGCATCGGCCAGAGCAAGGAGTGGACCACCGCTGCCATGCTGGGCCAGATGACCTTGACGGCCAAGCAGGCGGCCGTGGCGCAGGAGATGTTCGAGCTCACTGATGAAGAGACCCTGTGGTTGCAGATCGTGCCCTACAAGGGTTCGCTGCCGACTTCGGTGCCGACCGATCCGCTGATCTATCGCTGGTACGAGATCGTCAATGTCTATGGCAGCACCATCAAGGAGCTGATCCACGAGGAGTTTGGCGACGGCATCATGAGTGCCATCGATTTCAAGATGGATATCCAGCGCCAGGCCGATCCCAATGGCGATCGCGTCAATGTGATGCTGTCGGGCAAGTTCCTGCCCTACAAGACTTATTGATTCACATCGGGTTACAAGCGCGGCGATGCAAAGGCGGAATGCGCGGCTAGAATAGCGCGCATGCTCAAAGACAAGAAACTCTCCGCCTATGCGCCCTCGGCGACCCGGATCCGGGCGCGTTTCGTGGCCATCTCCTGGCGCGATCTGGCCGTCAGCTTCGGTCCCATCATCCTGCTGATCCTGGTGGGCGCATGGCTGGTGATCTGGTTGATCCGGCCTGCGCCGCCGTCTTCCATCACCATTGCCGCCGGTCCCAAGGACAGCAATTTCTGGCGCGTGGCCGAGCGCTACAAGGCTTTGCTGGCGCGCGATGGCATCCGCCTGGACATCATCGAGACGGGCGGGTCGCTGGACAACCTCAAGCGCCTGGCCGATCCGGACCAGAATGTCGATGTGGGGTTCGTGCAGGGTGGCCTGGCCGGCGCGGTGCCCGCTGAATCGCTGGCGCCGCTGGTATCGCTGGGCAGCATTTCCTATGTGCCGGTATCGGTGTATTACCGCGCGCCGCCGCCGCGCGAGGATGGTCGTCCGGCGCCGCTGCTGCGCCAGTTGTCGGAGCTGGCCGGCAAGCGCATCGCCATTGGCGGACAGGGCAGTGGTTCCAGCGTGCTGGCGGCGACGCTGCTCAAGGCCAATGGCGTGGAGCCCGGCGGCGGTACGCAGCTCTTGAACATTGGCGGCGATGAGGCGGCCCAGGCGCTGACCAGCGGCAAGATCGATGCGGCTTTCCTGATGGGCGATTCGGTGTCGGTGGCAACCATGGGCAAGCTCTTGCGTGCGCCGGGTATCCGGCTGCTGGATTTCTCGCAGGCCGATGCCTATGTGCGGCGTTTCCGTTATCTCAATACTTTGAAGATACCCATGGGCGTGTTCGACCTGGCGCGCAACCTGCCGGCGCGGGATACGCAGCTCATTGCGCCCACGGCCGAACTGGTGGCGCGGGAGGATCTGCATCCGGCGCTCTCGGACCTGCTCATCGCGGCTGCGCGCGAGGTTCACGGCAAGGCCAACGTGCTGCAGAAGGCGGGGGAATTCCCGGCACCGCTGGAGCATGAATATCCGATCAGCGATGATGCCGCGCGCTACTACAAGTCCGGCAAGACTTTCTTTTATCGCACCTTGCCGTTCTGGCTGGCCAGCCTGGTGGACCGTGCGGTGGTGATCGTGCTGCCGGTGATCCTGCTGTTGATTCCGGGAGTGCGCCTGGTGCCGATGCTGTATGGCTGGCGTGTGCGCTCGCGCATCTATCGCTGGTATGGCGAGCTCATTGCGCTGGAGCGCGGCGTGTCGCGGGAGTCGCCCGAGGAACAGGCGGAGATGCTCAGGCGGCTCGACGAGATCGAGACGGCGGTCAATCGCATGAAGATGCCGCTGGCCTTTGCCGACCAGTTCTACGTGTTGCGTGAGCACATCGGCTTCGTCCGTGCCCGGCTGGCAGCGGGTGTGGCCTGAGCGCCACATTGCGGCAGGCTGTACGGGGCAGGGCAGCGGGGCTGTTGTATGCTCGCCATGGCGCGACCAGTACTGTATAAAAAATACTGTGTATTCATACAGTACTGTGCTAAAGTGAAGCCTCCTATCGACAAGAAGAGGAATCGCTGCCATGACCCACTTTGATCTTGCTTCCGACGCTCGCTTCGCTGTTGCATCGTCCACCCCGTCTTCGCTGGCCATCCGCCTGGGTCGCCGCGAAATCTTCATCTGCCGTGATACATACGTGCGCCGTTACCGGGTCAATCCGGTGATCGAGTGCAGCGCGGGCATCGAGCCTGGCCATGTTGAAATCCTGTTGTTGCGCCGCTGGCTGGTGGTGCTGTCGAAGGCGCGCGGCTGATGCGGCGTGCGCTTGACTGGCTGGTGGTGGATGCCCTGGGGAGGGCGGCCGGGGTGGATCAGGCGGTACTGTCTGCGGCTACGGGGGTGGTCTCCGCTGTTGCGGAGGGTGCCGCCGCCAATGACGATTCCATGCTGGGAAACATCACCAAATGCGTCACCTCCAGCCTGATCCCTATCCATTCGCCGACCGCATGATCGTGATGCGAGGGCACCAGTGAAAGCAGTTGCTGGCCGTTCTCCAGTGCCAGGGTGTAGAGAAATTCCGCCCCCCGGAATGACTTGCGTACTACGCGTGCCTGCAATGGCGAGGCGTCGTCGTGCATCACATCGTCAGCGCGCAGCAGCACATCGACCTGCGTTCCCTCTGCATTGACGGCATCCTCCGGCACCAGGCCGCGCAATAGTCCCGCTGCCGTGCGGACCTCGATGTCTGTCTGGGGACCGGTGCCCGCCGCAGGCTGCACTTCCCCCCGCAGCAAGACCCCATGCCCGATGAAATCGGCCGCAAAGCGGGTGGCCGGGCGGTGATACAGGGCGTACGGCGTATCCCATTGCTCCAGCCGGCCCTGCCGCATCACGCCCACCACATCGGCCACCGCAAAGGCTTCCATCTGGTCGTGCGTCACCATCAAGGCCGTGGTGCCGGTGCGCTTGAGGATGTCGCGCACGTCATGGGCCAGGCGCTCGCGCAGTTCCACGTCCAGGCTGGAAAACGGTTCGTCCAGCAACAGCAGGCGCGGTTGCGGGGCCAGTGCGCGTGCCAGCGCGATGCGTTGCTGCTGGCCACCGGAGAGCTGGTGCGGGAACTTGCGGCCGGCCTCGGGCAGGCCCACCAGGGCCAGCATCTGCGCCACGATCTCGTCACGCTGCGCACGCGCCATGCCGCGCAAACCAAAGCCGATGTTGGCCGCCACGTCCAGATGCGGGAACAGCGCGAAATCCTGGAACACCATCCCGATGCGCCGCGCCTCGGCCGGCACGCGTACGCCATCGCCTTCCAGCAACTGCCCATCGAGCCGGATGCGGCCCGACTGCGCCGCTTCCAGCCCGGCTACGGCGCGCAACAGGCTGGTCTTGCCGCTGCCGGAGGGGCCAATCAGCGCGCCCAGCTCGCCCGGCTGCAGGCGCAGCGAGACGGCCTCGACGGCAGGGTGGGCAGTGCGGGGATAACGGATGCTGACGTGTTCGACTTCCAGAAACATGGGCAGGCTCGATGAAATGGTTACAATTCGCGTTTGTCTCGGAGTGCGCAGTGTAGCGCATGGACCGCAGACTTCTCCTGGCAATTCTTTCTTCTGGCCGCTTTTCGCTATGCACATCATCGGTTTGCTCGCTGTCCTGATCGCCTTGCCGCTCTTCGGCATCCTCGCTGCCTGGTTCGGTCTGGATGCGGCCGGCATCGACAATCTGCGCCAGCAGATGCAGACCGTGCTGCCCGGCTACCTGGCCACCTCAGGCTGGCTGGCGCTGATGGTGCCGCTGGGGGTGGTCATCGTCGGTGGGGCGGCTGCGGTGACGGTGAGTCTGTTCGAGTTTCGCGGACGGCAGGCGCTGTCCTGGGCCTTGCTCTTGCCGATGGCCATGCCGGCCTACGTGTCGGCTTACGCCTATACCGATTTCCTGCAATACGCGGGCGCGGTGCAGAGCACGCTGCGCGGCTGGTTCCCGGGCTGGCGCATGGACGTGCGTGGCTTGCCGGGGGCGGTGTGCATGTTCGTCTTCACGCTCTATCCCTACGCTTACCTGCTGGCGCGCAATGCACTGTCCGAGCGCGGCATGCAGCTGATGGAAGCGGCGCGCATGCTGGGTACGCCCCTGTCCGAACGCATCGGCCGCGTGGCCTTGCCCCTGGCGCGTCCGGCACTGGCGGCCGGCGCCGCGCTGGCGCTCATGGAGACGCTGGCCGATTACGGTGTCTCGGCCTACTTCGGATTGACCACCTTCACCACCGGCATCTACAAGGCCTGGGTGGTGCTGGATGACCGCATCGCTGCTGCCCAGTATGCCTCGCTGCTGCTGCTCTTCGTGGCGGTGCTGCTGTGGCTGGAGCGGCGCGAGCAGGGGCGCATGCGCTTTGCGCCCACACGTGGCGGGCGCGGCGCGGAGGGTGCCGAGGCGCAGCTGCCGCAGTTGTCACGCCCGCATACGTTGATCGCATGGGTGGTGTGCGGCCTGCCGGTGGTGCTGGGTTTCGTGCTGCCGGTGGCGATCCTGTTGCAGTTGTGGGCCGGGCAGTGGGGCCGTCCTGATGCGGCCATGCCCGCCTTCGATCTGACCCGCTATGCCGGCTGGGTCTGGAACAGTTTCCGCTTCGGCGGCATGGCCGCAGCGGCGGCCATCCTGCTGGCGCTGGGCCTGTGCTTCGCGCTGCGCCGCGCGCACCTGCCGCCTTTGCAGGGTGCCGTGCTGCGGCTGACCGCTCGGCTGGCGGGGATGGGCTATGCCATTCCCGGCTCGGTCATCGCGGTCGGCATCCTGCTGCCGGTGGCCTGGTTGCAGGCACTGTGGCCGACGGCGGGCCTGGGTGTGCTGCTCACGGCCAGCTCGCTGGGCGTGATCTACGCGTATCTGGTACGCTTCACGGCGGTTGCGGTGCAGTCGGTGGAGTCCGGCTACACGCGCATTCCGGCCAGCCTCGATGAAGCGGCGCGCACGCTCGGCAGTTCGCGCGCGGTGATTGCCTGGCGCCTGCACATGCCGTTGTTGTGGCGCTCGCTGGCGGTGGCGGCGCTGATGGTGTTCGTCGATGTGGTCAAGGAATTGCCGGCCACCTTGCTGTTGCGGCCCTTCGATACCGATACCCTGGCCGTGATCGCGCACAACCTGGCGCGCGACGAGCGTCTGGGCGAGGCGGCGCTGCCCGCCTTGTCCATCGTGCTGGTGGGACTGGCGCCGGTACTGCTGGTGATGCGGGCGCTGGACGGCAAGCGCCGGGCGGACTTGCAAAGCGCGGTTGCGCCCTCATAACGCAAGCACGCGAAGACCAACAAAGGGCGTAGCCAGGGGGCTGCGGCCACTCTCTGGAGAAACCATGAGCCAATACGATTACGACCTCTTCACCATCGGCGGCGGTTCCGGCGGCGTGCGCGCGGCACGCTTCGCCGGTCAGGCCGGGGCCCGCGTGGGCCTGGCCGAGAAGGGCGATCTGGGCGGCACCTGTGTCAACGTCGGCTGCATTCCCAAGAAGCTGATGTCCTACAGCGCCCATTTCCACGAGGATTTCGCCGATGCCGCCGGTTACGGCTGGACCTTGCACGGCCAGCCCACCTTCGACTGGTCGGCCCTGATCGCCAACAAGGACCGCGAGATCGCCCATCTCAACGATATCTACCAGCGCCTGCTCGACGGTGCCAACGTGAGCCTGCATCGCGGCTTTGCCACGGTGGAGGATGCGCACACCGTCAGCGTCGAGGGCAAGCGCTTCACTGCCCGCCACATCCTGGTGGCCACCGGCGGCCATCCCGACAAGCCGCAGATTCCGGGCAGCGAGCTGGGCATCACCTCAGATGATTTCTTCCACCTCAAGGGCCTGCCGAAACGCGCGGTGGTGCTCGGCGGCGGCTACATCGCGGTGGAACTGGCTTCCATCCTGAATGGTCTGGGCACCGAGGTCACGCTGGTCTATCGCCGCGAACGCCTGCTGCGCAACATGGATGCGGACCTGGGTATCCACCTGGCCGATGAAATGGCCAAGAAGGGTATCCGCCTGGTCTTCGATGCCAGCATCGCCGCCATCGAAGCACCCCATGCGGGTGAGGACAGCGTCAAGCAGGTGCGCCTGACCAACGGCGAGACCCTGGCCGCCGAGTGCGTGCTCTTTGCCACCGGACGCACGCCCAATACGCGCGGGCTGGGGCTGGAGAAGGCCGGTGTCACGCTCAAGGACAACGGCGCCGTGGTGGTCAATGAGCAATTCGAGAGCAGCGTCGCCTCGATCCTGGCCGTGGGCGACGTGATCGATCGCGTGGCCCTGACGCCGGTCGCCCTGGCCGAGGCGATGGTGGTGGTGGCGCGTCTGTTCGGCAAGGGCGAACGGGTCATGTCCTATCGCAACATTCCGACAGCAGTCTTCAGTCATCCCAATGTGGGCACCGTGGGACTGACCGAAGAACAGGCGCGTCGCGAGCATGGTGAAGTAAAAATCTTCAGAACGGACTTCAAGCCGCTCAAGAACACCCTCTCGCGCAATACCGAACGCACCTTCATGAAGCTTGTGGTCGATTCCAGGACCGACCGGGTACTCGGCGTCCACATGGTCGGCAGCGATGCCGGCGAAGTGATCCAGGGCTTTGCGGTAGCCCTGCAATGCGGCGCTACCAAGGCGCAGTTCGACAGCACCATCGGCATCCATCCGACCTCGGCCGAGGAGTTCGTGACCATGCGCACACCCGTGGCCTGAGTCCGCCATCGTCGCGCAGAGCAAAAAGGGGATGCAGCCGCATCCCCTTTTTGCATCAGGCCCGATATGCAGGGCTCATCGCCATAGCGCATAGCCGATGCGCAGTTGCGGATGGTCCTTCTGGTTGTAGGTCAGCAGGCTCTCGCCATAGCCGTAGAAGTAGCTGGCCATGAGGTAGCCGGCGGTGCCCGGCAGCAGACGCGAGAGCGGGTAGGTGAGCTGGGTTTCGGCGCTGTACTTGCCACCGAGCTTGCCCTTGCGCAGCGTGGTCGCCACTTCCATTCCATCGGGTTTGCCATAGGCCAGTTTCAGGTCCAGGTGGCCGCGATAGTCGGCGATGTCGGGATTGTCGCGGGTGGGGCCGAGATAGGCATAGACCTTGGGCGCGACCTTGAAGTGATAGTCGTTCAGATTGCCGAAGTTGAAGGTCGGCTCGACGAAATAGGTGTTGATGCTGCGCGAGGCGGTACCGTCGCGGCCATTGGATTCGTGCTCCAGGCCGGTGGCGATGCCGATACGGCTGAAGACGCCGTTCTGGATGCCCACGTCGGGCAGGTAGTAATACAGGCTCGGACGATAGCTGGTATCGCGGAAGGGCGCCGAGGGCGCCGACAGGTCCCATAGCGAGAATTGCGTATAGCCCAGATAGAGATTGTCGAGCAGGCTGCGCGAGCGCGGATCGTCCGGTACGAACACGCGGAACTTGAAACTGAGCTGGAAGCGGGCATTGGTGTCGCCATTGTTGTGGCCCACCGTGAAATACATCGGCTCATTGAAGGACAGCCGACGATTGTTGGAGAGGATGTCTTCGGCCGCCGGGGCGCTGTCGGTGGGCGAGGCATTGGCGCCGGGTGTGAGTACCGTGGCCGAGGGCGCCACCGGTGCCACCTTGCTGGTCGAATCGGCCAGCGGCGTGTTGATCAGGTCGGGCGATTCCGGCAGGGGCCCCAGCGAGGCATCCGGACGTACCACCGCCACCAGTACCGGCGAGGCATCGATGCCGATGGGCTCGATGCGCACCATGCCGCGCAGGCGGCGCGGCAGCTCGCCGCGATACCGTACCTTGCGGAATTGCCCTTGTTTGAGGGTCAGGCTGTCCTCGCCATCGACGCGCCGCAGGGCGATCTGCTGCGGCGGGATCATGTCGGCCGAGGCCGCCACCAGCAGCGTGGCGGGCAACTGGTAAGTGCGTTCGGCCTGCTCATCCTCGGCGACCAGCAGGGTCAGTTCCAGCGGCTTGCTGGCGTCGATACGCTTGGGCGGCTGCACCATCGAGATGCCGGCCTGCGCTGGCGCAGCCAGCCACCAGGGCGCGGCCAGACCGCACAGGGCCAGCATCACGCGGCGCGACAGGCGATTGCGCACTGGCAGACACTCTTTTTCCGGGCGCGGGCGAGATTGGGATAAGCTGAGCATATTGTCCTTGTTGTCAGTTTGTTGTGTTTTGGTGACTTTTTGTTTTGTTGCAGATTGTCCTGTGGCGTGCTGCGCCTGCCAGGCTGCAATGCGCGCACTGCCGTGTGAACAGATCGATGGCATTGCATAAAGTTGCCATTTCATCGTCATCTTCTGCGCATGGGATGCCCGGCATGCGCGCAATAAGGGACGGACGATCATTCCGGGTTGCACACGGTCGATGACTGTTGCCGGTTTGCCTCGTCCAGGAGACGATTGTTCACCTGAAAATGGCAACATGACAACGGGTATTTCCTGATTGTGTGACAATGCGGCGCCTTCTAAGCTTCATGGCAAGTCGTTCATGTTGCCAAGCTGTCTGCCTTTTTGCCTTTTTCCTTTTGGCGACGTTTGCTCAATTGATGTCCTGATACGCACTACCCATCGACATGCTCATCGCTACCTACGACAAGCTGCTGGTTGTCGTCTCGCTGCTGGTTGCCATCCTCGCCTCCTATACGGCGCTGGATATGGCCGAGCGCATCAATACCACCAGCCATCAGCATTCGCGCGCGGCGCGCTTCTGGCTCGCCGGCGGGGCGGTGGCCATGGGCGTCGGCATCTGGTCGATGCACTTCATCGGCATGCTGGCCTTCCGCTTGCCCATTGCGCTGGGCTATGACGCCTGGATCACGCTGCTCTCGCTGTTCATCGCCGTGGCCACCTCCGGCTTTGCGCTGTGGATCGTCACCCGCAGCGAGCTGCCGCTGCGGCGGCTTCTGGGCAGTGCGCTGCTCATGGGCATGGGCATTGCCGGCATGCACTACACCGGCATGGCGGCCATGCGCATGCAGCCCGGTATCGATTACGACCTGGGACTGTTCGCGGCCTCTATTCTGATCGCCGTGGCGGCGTCGGCGGCGGCGCTGTGGATCGCTTTCAGCCTGCGCAGGAATACGCCGCACGTGCGGGCGGCCCGTGCCGGTGCCTCGGTGGTGATGGGCGTGGCCATCGTCGGCATGCACTACACCGGCATGGCGGCCGCCACCTTCCCCATGGGTTCAGTGTGCATGTCCGCGCGCGAGGGCGTGGGCACGGGCTGGCTGGCGATCCTCATCATCGTGGTCACGCTGGCGGTGCTGACCATCGCCTTGCTGACCTCGGTGCTGGATGCACGGCTGGAGTCGCGCACCGCCAAGCTGGCGCGTTCCCTGGCCGAAGCCAATGAAGAACTGACGCAGATGGTGCTGCACGACCAACTGACCCGGCTGCCCAACCGCACCTTGCTGGAAGACCGGCTGACCCAGGCCATCAACAAGGCCGCGCGCAGCCGGGGACATTTCGCGCTGATGTTCATGGACCTGGATGGCTTCAAGGCCATCAACGATTCGCTCGGCCATCATGTGGGCGACCGCCTGCTGGTGGAGGTGGCGCAGCGTCTGACCGGGGCCATGCGCGCGCATGATACGGTGGCGCGCCTGGGCGGAGACGAATTCGTCATCCTGGTCGAACTGGGCCAGCCGGAAGACGCCATGCCGGTGGCCGAGAAGCTGGTGGAGGTGATCAACCTGCCGTTCCGCCTGGCCGAGCAGGATTTGCGCGTCTCGGCCAGCGTGGGCATTGCCATCTATCCGGAAGATGGCGCCACGCGCCACGACCTGGTCATCAATGCCGATGCCGCGATGTATCACACCAAGCGCGCCGGTCGCAACGGCTACAACTTCTTCGAACCTTCGATGAATGCCAATGCGCAGTACCAGCTGCAATGGCTGCAGGATTTGCGGGTGGCGCTCGAGCGCAAGCAGTTCCGGCTGGTCTACCAGCCCAAGTTCTGCCTGCCCGACGGCCCGGTGCTGGGCGCCGAGGCGCTGTTGCGCTGGCAGCATCCGCAGCGCGGACTGGTGGGGCCGGATGAATTCATCGGCCTGGCCGAGCGTTCCGGCCTCATCATCCCGATCGGCGCCTGGGTGCTGGATGAAGCCTGTCGCCAGATGCACGAGTGGCTGGCCCTGGGTTACACGCACTGGAAGATCGCGGTCAACCTGTCGCCGGTGCAGTTTGCCGATCCGCATCTGCTGGAGGTGGTGTGCGCTGCGCTGGAGAAACACCAGCTGCCGCCTTCGAGCCTGACGCTGGAGGTGACCGAATCGACGGCCATGAGCAATACCGAGCAAAGCCTGCAGACGCTGCAGAAGATCGCCGACCTGGGCGTGGAGATTTCCATCGACGATTTCGGTACCGGCTATTCCAGCCTGCTGTACCTGAAGCGCCTGCCGGCCAATGAATTGAAGATCGATCGCGGTTTCGTGCGCGATCTCAGCGAAGGCACCGAGGATGCCGCCATTGTCTCGGCCATCGTCGCCCTGGGCCGCACACTGAACCTGCGTATCGTGGCCGAAGGCGTGGAGACCGAGCGCCAGCAGCAGTTCCTGCATGAGGCCGGATGCGACGCCCTGCAGGGCTATCTGCTGGGACGACCGATGGCGCCGGACCTGTTCTTGCAGACCATGCGCGAGCAGACCCAGGACCAGCCGAGGCTGCCCACGGAGCACGCGCAGCACAAGACGGCGGCCTGAATTCACAAATTGGCCGTGGCATCGCCTGCTATTCCTCGGATTGGAAAAGCGAGCTTGATGCAAAGATCACGACATGGGGAAACGCAAGGCAGGCCAGCGTTTCAGGCAGGCTCCTGAGGGGGAGGTTGGGGCGGACGGCTCGTAGTGGCGTCCGTCCCTTTTTGTTGTGCGTGCCTGACGAGTGCGTCAAACGGGCCTCACAGCACCTTGCCCGGATTCATCAGGTGCTGCGGGTCCAGCGCCTGCTTGATGGCGCGCATCAGGCGCAATTCCACCGGCGACTTGTAGCGCAGGATTTCCTCGCGCTTCAAGGCTCCCAATCCGTGCTCTGCCGAGATCGAGCCGCCGAAGCGGTCCACGCTGTCATGCACCACGCGGTTGATGTCGCCCTGGCGCGCCAGAAAGTCGGCATCGGCCACGCCCAGCGGCGGCGAGACGTTGTAGTGCAGGTTGCCATCGCCCAGGTGGCCGAAACTGACCATGCGGCAACCCGGCGCCGTCTCCTGCACCAGGGCGTCGGTTACTTCCATGAAGTCGGCGATGCGCGAGATCGGCACCGAGATGTCGTGCTTGATGTTCTTGCCTTCATGCGCCTGCGCCATCGAGATGCTTTCGCGCAGTCGCCACAGCGCCCGGGATTGCGCCAGCGAGGCGGCGATCACGGCATCGTCGACCAGCCCCTCGTCGAGGGCCTCGCCGGTCAGGGTTTCGAAGAGGGTGCGAGCGTGTTCTTCGGATTCGTTGTCCGACAGTTCCAGCAGGACGTATTGCGGATGCGCCTGCGCAAAGGGCAGGCGCTGCTCGGGGAAATGCTTGCAGACCAGCTGCAGGCAGAAGTGCGACATCAGTTCGAAACCGGTGAGCGCCGAGCCGCAACGCGCTTGCGCCCGCTGCAACAGCTGCAAGGCCTGCGCCGGGGTCTGCAGCGCCACCAGGGCAGTCAATTGCGCGCGCGGTTGCGGGAACAATTTGAGCACGGCAGCGGTGATGATGCCCAGCGTACCTTCGGCGCCGATGAAGAGGTCGCGCAGGTCGTAGCCGGTATTGTCCTTGCGCAGGCCCTTGAGGCTGCTCATGACTTCGCCCGCGGCCGTGACCACTTCCAGCCCCAGGCACAGTTCGCGCGTGTTGCCATAGCGCAGCACGCCGGTGCCGCCGGCATTGGTGGAGAGATTGCCGCCGATGGTGCAACTGCCTTCGGCCGCCAGCGACAGCGGGAACAGGCGCTGCACCGCCGCCGCCTGCTCCTGCAGGTGTTGCAGCACGCAACCGGCTTCCACCGTCATAGTATTGTTGACCGGGTCGACCGCGCGGATGCGGTTCAGGCGGCGCAGCGACAGCACCACGGCATTGCCCTGCTGGTCGGGCACGCTGCCCAGCACCAGGCCGGTATTGCCGCCTTGCGGCACCAGCGGCACGGCGTGGCGGGCGCACAGCTGCACCAGCGCCGCCACTTCGGCGCTATCGGCCGGACGCAACACGGCCAGGGCGCGCCCGGTGTAGCGGCCGCGCTGATCGGTCAGGTAGCCGGCGGTGTCGGCAGCATCGGTGAGGACATGAGCGGCGCCGATGGCGGCCCGGCAGGCATCGAGGAATTCAGTCATGAAAGCGGCGCGCGCCACCTTGAGTGGCGCGCCTTGGTCGGGACAGAGGAGCTTACTGGGAGGCTTTCTGGATCGCCTGGCGGGCGATTTCCTTGGCGGCCTTCTTGAACGGATGCAGATAGGCCAGTGCGCAGAAGAAATACAGCGTCGTCAGCGCCACTTCCACCCAGGCCAGCATGGCCGAGGTGTGCACGCTGTCGCTGGTGGCGCGTACCAAGCCTTCGGCCAGGTAGACCAGGATCAGCATGGAGGACCATTGCAGCGTGTAGACATCGCGCTTCAAGACCCCGCGCAGCGGCAGCAGCAGCGGCAATACCTTCAACACCATCCATGAGCCGCCCGGTCGCAGCGGCGCCAGCACCAGTTCCCACGCCAGGCAGAGCAGGATCAGGGCGATCAGGCCGGAGCTGGCTCCGAGATGGAAGTAGCGCGCATGGCTGTTCATGATGGTCTCCGTAATTTGATGGCGTTTTCTGCCAGCCGTTTGCCCAGCGCGATGGCCAGAGAGCGCGAGTCGTCCGACAGCGGCTGGTTGCCGTTGACGCCCGCCCAGTGGCTGGCGCCGTAAGGCGTGCCGCCGCTGGAAGTGTTCATCAGTTCGGGATGCGAATAGGGCAGGCCCACGATGAGCA
Organism: Herbaspirillum sp. C7C8; assembly: GCF_022627875.1. Taxonomy (NCBI): domain Bacteria; kingdom Pseudomonadati; phylum Pseudomonadota; class Betaproteobacteria; order Burkholderiales; family Oxalobacteraceae; genus Herbaspirillum; species Herbaspirillum sp. C7C8. Next base: position 60,012 of record NZ_JABXGG010000013.1, on the reverse strand, counting down.
TGCCATGGTGCAGCAGCGGCAGCATCATGCTCAAGAGCGTCGATTCCTGGCCGCCATGCAGGCTGCCGGTAGAAGTGAAGACGCAGGCCGGCTTGCCCGCCAGGGTGCCGGAGAGCCATTGCGGCGAGGTGCCGTCCCAGAAATACTTCATGGCGGAGGCCATGTTGCCAAAGCGCGTGGGCGAGCCCAGGGCCAGGCCGTCGCACTCGGCCAGGTCGGTGGCTTCCACGTAGGGCGCGCCGGATGCAGGGACGTCCGGTTCCACCGCCTCGGCGACGGTGGAGACCGCCGGCACGGTGCGCAGGCGGGCGTCGCAGCCGGGCACGCTTTCCACACCCTGGGCGATCAGCTCGGCCAGCTTGCGGGTGGCGCCATGGCGCGAATAGTAGAGCACCAGGATGGTGGCGTTGGAAGAAGCGTTCACGGCAATCGCAGTCGGGGAGGTGGTCATGTGACTTATTATATTTCCGTTCTTTTGTACCCAGACAGCAGGAAAAGGCAGTGTAGATCAGCTTTTTCTTCATCTGTACTTCATCTACACCAAGGGGAAGCAGAAACTTTCTTCCCCCTGTGCGTTTTTGCGGGATTTTGCCGCCCGCTTGGGCGATAATCGCCAAACTTGCCGTCATGCGGCGTGATTCAACCCCGATGGGGCGGCGCATCTGCTGATGTGGCGTTCCCCGCTGAAGTCGAACGGATGTCTTCTTTGCGTTTTTCCTTGTCCCGTATGCGTGGTCTGACCCGTGAGCAGTTGAGCGACCTGTTGCGCTTCGCCGGCCGGCGATGGCGCGAGGATCGCCTGCCGCAAGTGGCCGGCAGCCTGACCTTTACCACCATCCTCTCGCTGGTGCCGATGCTGACCATCGCGCTGGCGCTGTTTACGGCCTTCCCGCTGTTCTCGACCTTCCGGGCCTCGCTGGAAGCCTATTTCGTCGACAATCTCATGCCCAAGGGCGTAGCCAACACCATTCTCGGCTACCTGAACCAGTTCGCCGCCAAGTCGGCGCGCATCTCGGCCGTGGGCGGGGTGCTGCTGATCCTGACGTCGGTCTTGACCATGTCCACCATCGAGAGCGTGTTCAACCAGATCTGGCGCGTCAAGAAGTCGCGTCCGCTGGTACAGCGGGTGCTGGTGTACTGGGCCATCATCACGCTGGGGCCGTTGCTGATCGGGGTTTCCATCAGCGTGACCTCGTATCTTTCAAGCGCCACCGGCGGCGCCGTCAGAAGCCTGCCGTGGCTGGGGGCGAGCTTCTATACTCTGGTCTCGCTGATGTTCTCCACGCTGGCCTACACGCTGCTCTACAGCACCGTGCCCAACCAGACCGTGGACTGGCGCGATGCGGCCGCCGGCGGCCTGTTGGCCGGTATCGGCCTGGAAATCGCCAAGCGGCTCTTCGCCGCTTACATCCTGCAGTTCCCGACCTATACCATGGTCTATGGCACGGTGGCGGTGCTGCCGATCTTCCTGGTGTGGATCTACATGATGTGGATGATCACTCTCTTCGGTGCACTGCTCACGGCAGCATTGCCAGTGGTGCGTTATGAGCGCTGGTGGCACGTGCCCTCACCGGGCGCGGAATTCATCGATGCGGTCAAGGTCCTGAAATTCCTGCATGCGGCGCGGGTGGGCGTGGAGTCCGCCGTGGTCAGCATGGATGAGGTGCGCCGCGCCACCCGGCTGGGCCTGGGAGAACTGCAGCAACTGCTCTCGCGCATGAGCGAAGAGGGCTGGGTGGCCTCGGTCAAGCCCGATGCGGACAGCCGCAACCGTCGCGGCTGGAACCGCCGCATCACCGATGATATGGACCGCTGGACGCTGGTGGCCAATCCCGGCACCATCCAGCTGGCGCGGGTGTATCGCCTGTTCGTGTTCGACCCGACCGTACTGGCCCAGGCCGGTGAGGAAGAAGCCCTGGTGAGCCGGGTGGAAGAAGCCATCAATACCGTGCTGGGGCAATCGCTGCAACAGTATTGCCAGGCTGGCCGGGAGGCCGAGCAGGAGGTCGCGGCGACCGTGGCCGCCATGCCCCACGCAGCCGTACCGCTGGAAGCGCGGCGGCGCCTGTGGGAAAGATGAGGCGACCCGAGACCAGCCCCCCCGGATCGGCCGATGTTGGCTCTGATATGAAGTTTTCTAAAACGAGACTTGTCCGGTCAGCATTTGCCAGTACATCACCCAATCCCCCATGAAGGAATAGACCGGATGACGGAAGGTGGCCGGCTGGTTCTTCTCCACCATGAAATGCCCGACCCAGGCAAAACCGTAGCCGCAGAACAGTGCCACCGCCAGCCACCACCACTGATGCGTGATCAGCAGCAGCAACAGGCTCAGCAGCGCCAGCGTCGACCCGAGGAAATGCAGCTGCCGGTTGACCCGGTGCGCGTGCTCGCTCAGGTAGGTCGGATAGAACTCGCTGAAACTGGCGTAATGGCGTTCGGGCAGGGTGGCAGCCATGGTCTTCTCCGGAGAGTCCTGACCTCTCCAGATTAGTCAGCAGCGCGCTCGTTTGCAATCCTTGTGCTGAAGCAAGCTTCAGCTATCAAATGCAAATTCTGTATGGAAATACTGCGCAGCAGCGTCTTTGCGGGTTGCCCAAATGTCGTCCTTGCCCGTACCATGTGTTTTCCTTCCTGCAAAGCAGGCGTGGAGGAGGCATCCAGAGCGGCTGCGGTCAGGATCAGTTATCCTGTTGCCCCCATGAATTGGATTTTCCCGGCGTCATCGCCTACAGTCAAAACAGCTTCATATAACCAAACCAGGACGACATCATGAAAGTCTCTGAAATCCTCAAGGTCAAAGGCAACATCCTCTTCACCGTCACGCCGGATACCCCGATTCAGGAGGCCGTGGCCGCCATGGCCGAGAAAGACATCGGCTCGCTGGTCGTCATGGAATACGGCGACCTGGTCGGCATGCTGACCTTCCGCGAAGTGCTGCTGACGCTGCACAAGAACGGTGGCGAGCTGGGCGGTTCGACCGTGCGCAAGCACATGAACGATGCGCCCATCACCGTGACCCCCGATACCGACCTCAACGAAGTGCGCCGCATCATGCTGGAAAAACACGCGCGCTACGTGCCGGTGATGGAGGCGCGCACGGTGCTGGGCGTGATGTCCTTCTACGACGTGGCCAAGGCGGTGCTGGATGCGCAGGGCTTCGAGAACAAGATGCTCAAGGCCTACATCCGCGACTGGCCGGCCGAGGAAGAAGAGCGCGAAGGCAACAGCTGAGCCTCTGGTGTTGCTCCGGGAGTCCCCGCCTGCCCGGTGCAGGCGGCGCTGTCATGACCGTTCCTGCTGGAGCGGTTTTTTATTGTTCCGCGCTTCCTGCCCTTTGGTGTTGTTGTCAATCCTGTCTGATGCAGCGTAGGCTGCCCGCTTTCTCCCTCACCTGATTGCCCATGCAAAAGAACAGCCAGTTCACGCTTTTCACTCAACGGCGCTTCGCTCCCTTCTTCTGGACCCAGTTCCTCGGCGCCCTGAATGACAACGTGTTCAAGACGGCGCTGCTGACCATCCTCACCTATGACGCGCTGGCGTGGACGGACATGGATCCGGGCCTGCTCAACAACCTCATTCCGGGTTTGTTCATCCTGCCGTTCTTCCTGTTCTCGGCCACCTCCGGCCAACTGGCCGACAAGCTGGAAAAGGGCAGGGTGGCGCGCTTCGTGAAGCTGCTCGAAATCGCCATCATGGGCATCGCCGCCTATGGCTGGATGACGCATCACCTGTGGCTGCTCATTGCCGCAGTGGTCGGCATGGGCATCCATTCCACTCTGTTCGGACCGGTGAAATACGCCTATTTGCCGCAGCAGTTGAGGCGCGAGGAACTGGTGGGCGGCAATGGTCTGATCGAGATGGGTACCTTCGTCGGCATCCTGCTGGGTGAAATCCTGGGCGCGGTGCTGGTGGTACACAAGCCCTGGGGCCTGCACCTGGTGGCCGGCATGACCATCGGGATTGCCGTGCTGGGCTGGCTGGCGAGCCTGCGTATTCCGCTTTCGCCGGCCCCCGTGCCGGAGTTGAAGGTGAACTGGAATCCCTTCACCGAGACCGTGCGCAACATCGGTTTTTCGCGCCGCAACCGGCCGGTGTTCCTGTCGCTCTTGGGCAATTCCTGGTTCTGGTTCTATGGCGCCATCATGCTGGCGCAATTCCCGGTCTACGCGAAGAATTACCTGCATGGCGACCACAGTGTCTTCGTGCTGCTGCTGGCGGTGTTCTCGGTCGGTATCGGCGTCGGTTCGCTGCTGTGCGAGCGGCTCTCCGGCCACAAGGTGGAAATCGGGCTGGTGCCCTTCGGCTCGATTGGCCTCTCGGTGTTCGGGCTGGAACTGTATTTCGCCAGTCAGGCTTACGTCACTCCAGCGGCCATGCTGGACCTGGGCGGCTTCCTGGCGCAGGGCGGCAGCTGGCGCATTCTGGTCGATTGCCTGGGCATCGGCCTGTTCGGCGGGCTCTACATCGTGCCGCTGTTTGCGCTCATCCAGACCCGCTGCGACCCAGCCCACGTCTCCCGCACCATCGCCGGGATGAACATCATGAATGCGCTCTTCATGGTGGTGTCGGCCCTGGTGGCGATGGTGTTGTTGAAGGCGGGGCTGACCATTCCGCAGATCTTCCTGGCCACGGCCATCATGAATGGCGTGGTGGCGGTCTACATCTTCTCGCTGGTACCGGAATTCCTGATCCGCTTCCTGGCATGGATCCTGATCCATACCTTCTATCGCGTGCGCATCATCAATGGCCAGGCCATTCCTGAGGAGGGGCCGGCGGTGCTGGTGTGCAACCACGTCAGCTACGTGGATGCGATTGCCATCATGGCGGCCAGCCCGCGCCCGGTACGCTTCGTGATGGATCACCAGATCTTCAGGATTCCGGTGATGTCCTGGCTGTTCCGCAACGTGCGTGCCATCCCGATTGCACCGGTCAAGGAAGACCCGTGGCTGACCGAAAAAGCCTTCGTCGATATCGCCCAGGCCCTGCATGAAGGGGAGCTGGTGTGCATCTTCCCGGAAGGCAAGCTGACCCGCGATGGCGAGATCAACCCCTTCAAGGGCGGCGTGCAGAAGATCATCGACCGCAGCCCGGTGCCGGTCTTGCCCATGGCCCTGCGCGGGCTGTGGGGCAGCCTGTTCTCGCGCGACCCCAGCAATCCGGTGGCGCGCACCTTCAAGCGCGGACTGTTCTCGCGCCTGGAACTGGCAGTGGGCGAGCCGATCGCGCCCGCAGCGGTCAGCCCGGAGGGCCTGCAGGAGCAGGTCAGGGTGCTGCGCGGCGACTGGAAATAAGCCTGCCGGGGCGAGCGCGCCGCCTGGCGCGGCTCGTCGGCAGCCCCCGAGGCTGGTAGAATCGCGGCTTCCCCCAATTTTTGCGCGAATTCCATCATGTCCGGCAATACCTTCGGCACGCTCTTCACCGTCACCACTTTCGGCGAATCCCACGGCCCGGCCATCGGCTGCGTGATCGATGGCTGCCCCCCGGGCATGACGCTCTCCGAAGCCGACATCCAGCCCGAACTGGATCGCCGCCGTCCCGGGACTTCGCGCCACGTGACCCAGCGTCAGGAGCCGGATACGGTGGAGATCCTCTCCGGCGTCTACGAAGGCAAGACCACCGGCACCCCGATTGCGCTCTTGATCCGCAACCAGGACCAGCGCAGCAAGGATTACGGCAACATCCTCGATACCTTCCGTCCCGGCCATGCCGACTACACCTACTGGCACAAGTACGGCATCCGCGATCCGCGCGGCGGCGGTCGTTCCTCGGCGCGCCTGACCGCTCCGGTAGTGGGTGCGGCGGCCATCGCCAAGAAGTGGCTGTTCGAGAAATATGGCACCACCTTCAAGGGCTGCATGAGCCAGCTGGGCGAGATCGCGATTCCCTTCGAATCCTGGGAACACGTGCCCGACAACCCCTTCTTCGCCGCCAACGCCAGCATCATCGGGCGCCTGGAAGACTACATGGATGCCCTGCGCAAGGACGGTGACTCCATCGGTGCGCGCATCGACGTGGTGGCGCAGAACGTCCCGGTGGGACTGGGCGAGCCGCTGTACGACAAGCTCGATGCCGAGATCGCCTATGCGCTCATGGGCATCAATGCCGTCAAGGGCGTGGAGATCGGTGCCGGTTTCGCTTCGGTGGCGCAAAAGGGCTCCGAGCACGGTGATGCGCTGACCCCGCAAGGTTTCGTCGGCAACAATGCCGGCGGCATCCTGGGCGGCATCTCGACCGGTCAGGACATCACGGCCTCCATCGCCATCAAGCCGACCTCCAGCATCCGCACGCCGCGCCCGTCCATCGACAAGAACGGCCAGCCGATCTCGGTGGAAACCTTCGGTCGCCACGATCCTTGCGTGGGCATCCGTGCTACGCCCATTGCCGAAGCCATGCTGGCGCTGGTGTTGATGGATCACGCCCTGCGTCATCGCGCACAATGCGGCGATGTGAAGGTGGAGACCCCGGCCCTGCGCTGACAGGCCGGGCAGCCTTGCCAGCAAGCCGGCCATCGCGCATGCGGTCGCCGGTTTTTTCTTGTCTGAAACAATTTGCAAAGAGCCGGGTCGAAGCGGCTCAAGGCTGACTGGCGGCAGCACGCACGCCGGCAGACCGACCCCGGGATCAAGATCAATTATTCAATGGAGGCGGGCATGAAGCTCAACCCTATCGTCAAGAACAGCCTGTTGGCCGCAGCCCTGGTGGGCCTGGTGGCCTGCGAAACCGTACAGACCACCCAGGGCGGTGCCGTCGGCATCGACCGCAAGCAGCAGATGCTGGTGTCCTCGGCCGAGATGGAGGCCGCCTCCACCAAGGAATACGCCCAGGTACTGGCCGAAGCCAAGAGCAAGGGCCTGCTCAATCGCAATGCGGCCCAGGTGCGACGCGTGCGCGCCATTGCCAGTCGCCTGATCCCGCAGACTGGGGTGTTCCGCCCGGATGCCTTGAAGTGGAACTGGGAAGTCAACGTACTGAGCTCCGACGAGACCAATGCCTGGTGCATGCCCGGTGGCAAGATCGCGGTCTATACCGGCCTGATCGACAAGCTCAAGATCACCGACGATGAGCTGGCCGCCGTCATGGGCCACGAGATCGCCCACGCCCTGCGTGAACACGCGCGCGAGCGCGCTTCGCAGCAGGTGGTGGCCAATTCGGCCATCTCGATTGGCGCGGCGCTGCTGGGGCTGGGCGATGTCGGCAAGCAGGGCGGGCAATACCTCTACATGGGCCTGATGGGCTTGCCCAATTCGCGCGCCAATGAAACCGAGGCCGACCGCATCGGCGTGGAACTGGCTGCGCGCGGCGGCTATGACCCCAAGGCCGCCGTCACGCTGTGGCAGAAGATGGCCAGCCTGGGCGGCGACGAGCCGATGAAGTTCATGTCCACCCACCCCTCCAGCAGCGAGCGCATCGCCGACCTGACGGTCTACGCCCAGCGCGTGGAGCCGCTGTACCAGCAGACCCGCAAGCACTGATCCGGGCTGTCCTGCCTGGCGAGCCACCGGCATTTCTTCCAGCTCCGGAAGAAATGCCGGTTTTTTCATGGCTGCCGCACTTGCTGCGCTTTTTCTGCTGCTTTGCAGCATTATTCCCTGTTGTTGCGACGCGGCGGAAAACACGGCGGGGAGGTCAGACCTGTCGCTTTATGGCATAATCAAAAGCTATTTTTCCCGTTCAGCATCCCTTTTTCGATTCCGCCGGACCGCAACATGCTCAAGACGCTCTACGACAAACTCTGGGAGTCGCACGTCGTTCATACGGAAGATGACGGTACCGCCATCCTGTATATCGACCGCCACCTGCTCCATGAAGTGACCAGCCCGCAAGCCTTCGAAGGCCTCAAGCTAGCCGGTCGCCAACCCTGGCGGAACTCGGCCAACCTGATGGTGGCGGACCACAACGTCCCCACCACCGACCGCGCCCAAGGCATCGCCGACCCCATCTCGCGCCTGCAGGTCGAAACCCTGGATGGCAACGCAAAAGAATTCAGCCTGACGTACTTCGGCATGAACGACAAGCGTCAAGGCATCGTGCACGTGATCGGCCCCGAACAGGGCGCCACCTTGCCGGGCATGACGGTGGTCTGCGGTGATTCGCACACTTCCACCCACGGCGCGTTTGCCGCGCTGGCCCATGGCATCGGCACCTCCGAAGTCGAACACGTGCTGGCCACGCAGACCCTGCTGGCGCGCAAGTCCAAGGCCATGCTGGTGCAGGTCGATGGTGCGCTGCCCGCTGGCGTGACCGCCAAGGACATCGTGCTGGCCGTGATCGGCAAGATCGGTACCGCAGGCGGCACCGGCTACGCGATCGAATTCGCTGGCTCGACCATCCGCTCGCTGTCCATGGAAGGCCGCATGACGGTCTGCAACATGGCCATCGAAGCAGGCGCCCGTGCCGGCATGGTGGCCTTCGACGACACCACGCTGGAATACCTGAAGGGTCGTCCCTTCTCGCCCTCCGGCCCGCACTGGGAGCGCGCCGTCTCGTACTGGCGCACGCTGCATTCGGACCCGGGCTCCAAGTTCGACATGGTGGTGACCCTGAACGCCGCCGAGATCAAGCCGCAAGTCACCTGGGGCACTTCGCCCGAGATGGTGGTGGCGGTCGACGCCCGCGTCCCTGATCCCGACAAGGAAAAGGATCCGACCAAGCGCGACGGCATGGAAAAGGCGCTGGCCTACATGGCCTTGAAGCCCAATACCCCCATTGAAGATATCCGCATCGACAAGGTCTTCATCGGTTCCTGCACCAACTCCCGCATCGAAGACCTGCGCGAAGCCGCCAAGGTCGTGCGCGGCAAGTTCCGCGCCTCCAATGTCAAGCTGGCGATGGTGGTGCCGGGTTCCGGTCTGGTCAAGGAGCAGGCTGAACGTGAAGGCCTGGACAAGATCTTCCGCGATGCCGGTTTCGAATGGCGCGAACCGGGCTGCTCCATGTGCCTGGCCATGAATGCCGACCGCCTGGAACCGGGCGAGCGCTGCGCTTCGACCTCGAACCGCAATTTCGAAGGTCGTCAGGGTGCCGGTGGTCGTACCCACCTGGTGAGCCCGGCCATGGCAGCCGCAGCGGGCATTGCCGGTCATTTCGTGGATGTGCGTTCGCTGTAATCCCCTGCTTGTGTGAATCTTTTCGAGAGGACAAACATGAAAAAAATCTCCGCTCTGGTTCTGCTGGCCGTTACCCTGGGTGCGCTGGCCGGTTGCAATACCGTCAACGGTTTCGGCAAGGATGTCGAAAAGGTCGGCGAAAAGATGCAGGACGCCAGCAAGAAATAAGCAGAAATCAGCAGGATCAGACAGTGCAAGGCTGCGGCCAGCGTGCCGCAGCTTCAGTTTTTGAACAGGAAACAGGAAGGGTAGGGCAGAGCAATCGCCCCGCCGACCCAAGGTCAAGCTCATGAATAAATTTATCGTGCATGAAGGACTGGTGGCGCCGCTGGATCGCGCCAACGTCGATACCGATGCGATCATCCCCAAGCAGTTCCTGAAGTCGATCAAGCGCAGCGGCTTCGGCCCCAACCTGTTCGACGAATGGCGTTACCTGGATCACGGCGAGCCGGGCATGGACAATTCCAAGCGCCCGCTGAACCCGGATTTCGTGCTCAACCAGGAGCGCTACCAGGGGTCGTCCATCCTGCTGTCGCGCAAGAACTTCGGCTGCGGCTCCTCGCGTGAACACGCGCCGTGGGCGCTGGACCAGTACGGCTTTCGCGCCGTGATCGCGCCCAGCTTCGCCGACATCTTCTTCAACAACTGCTACAAGAACGGTCTGCTGCCCATCGTCCTGAGCGAGCAGCAGGTCGATCACCTGTTCAATGAAGTCAAGGCCTTCCCCGGCTATCGCCTGGTCATCGACCTGGAAAAGCAGACCGTCAGCACCACCAATGGCAGTGCCGTCTATCCGTTCGAGATCAGCGAATTCCGCAAGTACTGCCTGTTGAACGGCTTCGACGACATTGGTCTGACCCTACGCAAAGCCGACACCATTCGTGCCTACGAAGAGAAACACCTGCACGAACAGCCCTGGCTGAGCAACACGATCTGAAGTGATCGTCGAGACAACAGCAAAGGGCGGTCAGATGGCCGCCCTTGTCGTTACTATTCCAAGAACGCTGGAAACACTGAGAAAGAGAAGCCATGAAGATTGCTATCCTGCCGGGTGACGGCATCGGTCCTGAAATCGTCGATGAGGCCGTCCGCGTGCTCAACGCCCTGGACGAGAAGTTCGAAATGGAAACCGCCCCCGTCGGCGGCGCCGGCTATGAAGCCCACGGCCACCCGCTGCCGGACGGTACCCTGAAGCTGGCCAAGGAAGCCGACGCCATTCTCTTCGGTGCGGTCGGCGACTGGAAGTATGACAAGCTGGAACGCGCTCTGCGCCCCGAGCAAGCCATCCTGGGCCTGCGCAAGCACCTGCAGCTGTTTGCCAACTTCCGCCCGGCGATCTGCTATCCGGAACTGACCGGCGCTTCTTCGCTGAAGCCCGAGCTGGTGGCCAACCTGGACATCCTGATCGTGCGCGAACTGAACGGCGACATCTATTTCGGCCAGCCGCGCGGCATGCGCGAGGCACCGGACGGTCCTTTCAAGGGCGCCCGTGAAGGTTTTGATACCATGCGCTATTCGGAACCGGAAATCCGCCGCATCGCCCACGTCGCCTTCCAGGCGGCCGCCAAGCGCGGCAAGCGCCTGTGCAGCGTGGACAAGGCCAACGTGCTGGAAACCTTCCAGTTCTGGAAGGACATCGTCACCGAAGTCGGCAAGGAATATCCGGATGTCGAGCTGTCGCACATGTACGTGGACAACGCCGCCATGCAGCTGGTGAAAGCCCCGAAGAACTTCGACGTCATCGTCACCGGCAACATGTTCGGCGACATCCTCTCGGACGCGGCGGCGATGCTGACCGGTTCCATCGGCATGTTGCCCTCGGCCTCGCTGGATGCCAACAACAAGGGCCTGTATGAACCTTCGCACGGTTCGGCACCCGACATCGCGGGCAAGGGCATCGCCAATCCGCTGGCGACCATCCTGTCGGCGGCGATGATGCTGCGCTTCTCCTTGAACCGTGCCGAACAGGCCGACCGCATCGAGAATGCAGTGAAGAAAGTGCTTGCGCAAGGTCTGCGCACCGCCGATATTTATGAAGAAGGCTGCACCAAGGTCAACACCCAGCAGATGGGGCAAGCCGTGGTCAAGGCCCTCGCCTGAGATCAACGTCGCCTGGCCGTGCCCCAAGCGGTGCGGCCGGGTGCTTGAAATGCCGGATGGTCCGGCGCAATTGTGTTCAATCTGATTTGTTCACCATGGAAGTTCTAAATAGGGAAAGATGATGAAACTGGTTGGTTTGGTTGGCTGGCGTGGAATGGTGGGTTCGGTCCTGATGCAGCGCATGCAGGACGAAGGTGATTTCGATCACATCGAACCGGTGTTTTTCTCGACTTCGAATGCGGGCGGCAAGGCACCGTCGTTTGCCAAAACGGCAACGACCCTGAAAGACGCCAACAGCATTGAAGAGCTGAAGAAATGCGACATCATCATCACCGCACAAGGCGGCGACTACACCAATGAGATCTTCCCCAAGCTGCGCGCCGCTGGCTGGGATGGCTACTGGATCGACGCTGCTTCCTCGCTGCGCATGAAGGATGATGCCGTGATCGTGCTCGATCCGGTGAACAAGAACGTCATCAAGGACGCACTGGCCAAGGGCGTGAAGAACTACATCGGCGGCAACTGCACCAACTCCATCCTGCTGATGGGCGTGGGCGGCCTGTTCAAGGAAGGTCTGGTCGAGTGGGTCAGCTCCATGACCTACCAGGCGGCCTCCGGCGGCGGCGCCAATCACATGCGCGAGCTGTTGAAGGGCATGGGCGTCATCAACGCGGCCGTGGCCGACGAGCTGGCGACCCCGTCCTCGGCCATCCTGGACATCGACCGCAAGGTGGCCAAGACCATCCGTGAAGACGTGCCCACCGAGTTCTTCGGCGCGCCCCTGGCAGGTGGCCTGATCCCCTGGATCGACGCCCAGCTGGAAAACGGCCAGTCCAAGGAAGAGTGGAAGGGCCAGGCTGAAGTCAACAAGATCCTGGGCAACGAGCAGATCATCCCGGTCGATGGCCTGTGTGTGCGAATCGGCGCCATGCGCTGCCACAGCCTGGCGCTGACCATCAAGTTGAAGCGCGACCTGCCCCTGGCTGACATCGAGTCCATCATCCGTGCCGGCAACCCTTGGGTGAAGTGGGTCCCCAATGACCGCGCCATCACGGTCAAGGAACTGACCCCGGCGGCCATCACCGGTGGCCTGGAAATCGGCGTGGGCCGTGTGCGCAAGCTCAACCAGGGCCCGGAATACATCTCCGCCTTCGTCATCGGCGACCAGCTGCTGTGGGGCGCGGCCGAACCGCTGCGCCGCATGCTGCGCATCATCCTGGGCAACCTGGAGTGATGTCGGCGACCGGGAAAATCCCGGTCAGTTGCGCCGCGGCGTTGCTGCAATGCGAATAGGACTTGCCTTACGCGTTGTCAGTCTGCAACAATAGCCCGCCAGCGTCCATGCGAATGGATGCTGGCGGGTTTTTCTCATCTTGAGAAAGTAAGTACACTTGCGGGTGTAAGTTCTTGATGTTAATTTGAAAAGCCAATTCATTTCATGAAAGCCAACATGTGGCAGCGCCCTAGCAGAGCGCCTGCTGGATTTGATGAAATGGATCTGCTCCGGACCGCTGGCCTGCAAGAAAAGGCGTGACAACAGCAAGCCAGCACGGACCGGAGTGGCGCGGGCCGGCTGCACAGGCCGCGCGGCATCTGCCCCATTCACGGATCTGTAGGGCATTTCCAGGCCAGTACCGGCTTGAACGCCAGCGTGACGGGTTTGAAGCGCAACGTTTCTCTAAGCCAAACAAAACATGCCTGTACATACCAACAAGAAGCTTCCCTTGTCCCGGATGAAGACCCTGAGCGCCGCCATTGCCCTGGCCATGGCCTTGCCGCTGGGGGCGCATGCCGCGGCCCTGGGCAAGCTGACCGTGCTTTCGTCGCTGGGCCAGCCCTTGCGCGCCGAGATCGAGGTGACTGCCGTGAGTGCCGACGAAGCCGGCAAGCTCACCGCGCGCCTGGCATCGGCCGACGCCTTCCGCCGCGCCAACATGGACTACAACCCGGTGTTGAGTTCTTTGTCCATCGTGCTGGAACAGCGCCAGGGGCGGCATGTGATCCGCATCAGTTCGTCCCAGCCGGTCAGCGATCCCTTCGTCGACCTGCTGCTGGAGCTCGATTCCGGTCAGGCCCGGCAACTGCGTGAATACACCTTCCTGCTGGATCCGCCCGACAGCAAGACCCCGCGCAATGCCCAGGTGGCACCGCTGACGCCGAGCAATGCGGAGGCCGCTGCGGCCGCTGCCGCACCGGCAGCGGCAAGTGCTGCGCCGGCCCCGGCACCAGCACCAGCACCGGCCGCAACGGCAGCGCCTGCTGCGGCGGAACCCCCGCCTGCTGCGGCACCCAGTGCGGCGATCCCGTTCAGTAGCGAAGAGCCGACCAGCACCATCGTGCAGCGTCCCGCTCCTTCCGCTCTGGCTGAAGAACTGATCCGTCGCCAGCAGGCCTCGCCCGAAAATACGCCGGCTTCGGCCAGCCCCGATGCGATGGCGGCGGCACCGGCAGGCCCTGCCGCCTCCGGCAGCGTCGCGGCACCCGCTGCGGCGCCTGCGAGCGCTGGCAAGAGCGGCGATTACCGCGTCAAGCCCGGTGACACGCTCAGCGCCATCGCCACGCGCAACCAGCAGGCCAATGTCTCGCTGGACCAGATGCTCATTGCGCTGTACCGGGCCAATCCCGATGCCTTCCAGGGCAACAACATCAACCGCCTGCGCGCGGGCAAGATCCTGTCCATCCCCGACCAGCCGACGGCGGCGGCGGTGGACCGCGACGAGGCACGCAGCATGGTGGTCGCACAAGCCCAGGACTTCAACGCCTATCGCAACAAGCTGGCGGGCCAGGTCGCCAATGGGCCGGCCGGCAAGGCTGGCAGCAACCGCCAGAGTGGTGGTGGCAAGATTACGGCACGTGTGGAGGAGCGTTCCGGTACCGGGCAAGCGCGTGACCGCCTGGAGCTCTCGCGTGCCAACAAGGGCCGTGGCAAGACCGGTAACGCCGGCGCTGCCGAAGAGAAGGCCGCCGCCGAACGCGCTCTGGCCGACGCCAATGACCGCGTCAAGGACCTGGAAAAGAACGTCGACAACCTCCAGAAGTTGCTGGAGCTGAAGAACCAGACCATCGCCGAACTGACTGCCCAGCAGCAGAAGCAGGCCGACCCCGCCAAGCCGGGCGCTGCCGCCACTGACAAGCCTGCAGAGGGTGACCAGAGCAAGCCCGGGGAGCCGCCGGCCACGGCTGCGGCACCGGCTACGCCGGCACCTGCGGACAAGTCCGCCAAGTCCGGCGGTTTCCTCGACAAGATCAAGGACAATCCCTACGTGCTGGCCGGTGCCGGCGTCCTGGTGGCGCTGCTGGCCGCAGGCGGGGGCGTGGTGGCCATGCGTCGCCGCAAGAAGAAGTCCGAGGACGGCCCGGCCGAGCCGGCCAGCGAGCCTGAGCCTGCCCCCTCACCCGAACCCGTGGCAGCGGCCGTCGCTGCCGTTGCACCTGAACCTGAGCCTGAGCCTGAACCGGCTCCGTCTTCCGAGCCCGCTCCCGCCCCTGTGCCGGCCGTCGAGGCCGTGGCAGCCCCCGTGGAGGAGGCCCCGGTCGATCCGCTCGCCGAGGCCGACATGTACATCGCCTATGGCCGCGACGAACAGGCCGAGGATATCCTCAAGCTGGCTCTGCAGGCTCAGCCCGAGCGTCAGGCCCTGCATGCCAAGCTGCTGGAGATTTATGCCAAGCGTGGTGACGTCGCCAGCTTCAACCGCGTCGCCCTTAACCTGCATGCCTTGAGCGGCGGCCTCAACGAAGCCTGGGTCAAGGCGGCCGCACTGGGTCTGACCATCGATCCGACCAATCCGCTCTACGGCGGCACGCCGGCCGAGCCGGTCGCGGAAGAAGAGCCGGGCATGGAATTCGATCTGTCCGACTTCAAGGCCGCCGAGCTCCAGCCCGAAGCCGAACCGGCAGCCAAACCGGTGGCGGCGCCCATGGACCTGGGCAAGGATATCGATTTCGACCTCGATCTGGAAAACGGTGCCAAGCCGGATGCCGACGAGCCCATCCTGCCGGTCTCCGGCGTGGCGGCTTCGGCGTCCATGCTGCTGGACAGCAAGGAAGATGCGCCTGCGGCCAGCTCCCTGGCCGACCTGGACCTGAGCCTGCCGGAAGACACCCCGGCGCCCTCGGCGGCCAATATCCTGGAAGAGGACGAGGAGTCGGCCTTCGAACAGGAAATGACCACCAAGCTGGACCTGGCCGCCGCCTATGAGGAAATCGGCGACAAGGATGGCGCCCGTGAACTGCTGGAAGAAGTGATGCGCGGTGGCAACGACGCCCAGGTGGCACGCGCCAAGTCCATGATCGCCGCCCTCGGCTGAGGCCGGTGCCGGGAGCGATTACAATAGCGTCATCTCGCGGGCAGCTCGCATGAGCTGCCCGTTCGTTTTTTTTCGTGCCGCCGGATAGGGTGGTGTGCAGCCTGTATGAAGCTTTCTGCACCCATCCACCGTCCATCAGGCGCTGGCGGCGGGCAGTGAACATCCATGACAGAACTTTCTTTCCCATCCGCGGGCCTGCGTCGCGTCGTGCTGGGCGTGCAATACGATGGCGCCCGCTGGCAGGGCTGGCAGACCCAGCCGCACCGCCAGACCGTGCAGGACCAGCTGGAAGCGGCGTTGCAGCGTTTCAGTACCACGCCCATTGCCACGACCTGTGCCGGGCGTACCGATTCGGGTGTGCATGCGCTGGAGCAGATCGTCCATTTCGATACGCCCATTGCCCGCGATGCCTTTTCCTGGGTGCGCGGCACCAATGCCTTCCTGCCGCCCACCATCGCGGTACGCTGGGCCTGCGAACTGCCCTGGGTGGATGATGCCGCCATCGCCGGGGCCAGTGCCGCCGCCCAGGCAGCCGGGCTGCACGGGACCGCGCGGGAAGGTGCCGAGAGCCTGGCGCAATTCGGTTTTCATGCGCGCTTTTCAGCCATCGCCCGGACCTATCACTACGTGCTCTACAACCACGCCGTGCGCTCGCCGCTGCTGGCGGGCAAGGCCGGCTGGACCTTCCGCCCGCTGGATGCGGATCGCATGCACCGGGCTGCGCAACACCTGATCGGTGAACATGACTTCACCAGCTTTCGCGCCGTCGAATGCCAGGCCAAGTCCCCGGTACGCAAGATGGAGAGCATTGCCGTGCGCCGCCACGGTGACATGATCGTCTTCACCCTCAAGGCCAATGCCTTCCTGCACCACATGGTGCGCAACATCGTCGGTTCCTTGATCGTGGTGGGCAGCGGCAAGCAGGATCCCCAATGGATGGGCCAGGTACTGGCCCTGCGCGACCGCAGCCGCGCCGCACCGACCTTCATGCCGGATGGCCTGTACCTGGCGCGGGTCGACTATCCCGATAGCTGGGCGCTGCCGCAGGAGGCGCGCTCCTGGCCCTGGTTGTGAGTGGCGCAGGCAGACCAACCGAAGTTTTCATCCATGAGGCAATGTCCATGAGCTTTCGTACCCGCATCAAGATCTGCGGCCTGACCCGTGAAGAAGATGTGCGCGCCACCGTGGCCGCCGGCGCCGATGCCATGGGGCTGGTGTTCTATCCCAAGAGCCCGCGCTACGTGACCCCGCGGCGCGCCGGCGAACTGGCCCGTGCCGTGCCGCCCTTCGTGAGCATCGTCGGGCTGTTCGTCAATCCGACCCTGGAGGAGGTGCGCCAGGTGCTGGCCGAGACGCCGCTGACGGTGCTGCAATTCCACGGCGACGAGACGCCCGAGCAGTGCGCCGCCATCGCCGAGTCCGTTGTCAGACCCTTCATACGTGCCGCCAGAATAGGAAGCTCGACGCAGCCCGCGGATTTGTTAGAATACGAGCAGGCATATCGCTCCGCCAGTCCCTTGTTCTCCGGACTGCTGCTTGACACCCTGGTCGAGGAGTATGGCGGCAGCGGAAAGGTTTTCGATTGGTCTCTCATTCCAAAAGAACTCGCGCCTCGGGCCGTTTTGAGTGGTGGCTTGAGCGTACACAACGTCACTGAGGCGGTGGTCGGCGTTCGTCCCTACGCGGTCGACATCAGCAGTGGCGTCGAAGCCGCCAAGGGCATCAAGGATGCCGCCAGGATAGCGGCCTTCATCCAGGCCGTGCGTCTGGCGGATGCTACCCCCGCGTAGCACACCCCCCAAGCGTTTCAGAGGAACACCATGAAAGAATTGAATCCCCTCGGCGGTTTCGCCGAGCGTCAGGCCATTCCCGCCGCCGCCCTGCACCAGACGGCCCATTACAACCTGCCTGATGCTCGTGGTCACTTCGGCCCCTACGGCGGCAGCTTCGTCTCCGAAACCCTGACCCTGGCCTTGAACGAGCTGCGCGACGGCTATGCGCGCTACCAGCACGATGAACAGTTCCTCGCTGAATTCCATACCGAACTGAAGCATTTCGTCGGCCGTCCCAGCCCGGTGTACCACGCCAGGCGCTGGTCCGAGATCGCCGGTGGCGCCCAGATCTACTTCAAGCGCGAAGACCTGAACCACACCGGTGCCCACAAGATCAACAACGTGATCGGCCAGGCCTTGCTGGCCAAGCGCATGGGCAAGAAGCGCATCATCGCCGAGACCGGCGCCGGCCAGCACGGCGTGGCCACGGCCACCATCTGCGCGCGCTTCGGCATGGAGTGCATCGTCTATATGGGCAGCGAGGACGTCAAGCGCCAGCTCCAGAACGTCTACCGCATGAACCTGCTGGGTGCCAAGGTGGTGCCGGTGGAGTCCGGTTCCAAGACCCTGAAGGACGCGCTCAACGAAGCCATGCGCGACTGGGTCACCAACGTCGAGACCACTTTCTACATCATCGGCACCGTGGCCGGTCCGCACCCGTATCCGATGATGGTGCGCGACTTCCAGTCGGTGATCGGCAACGAGTGCATCCAGCAGATGCCGGAAATCGCCTCGCGCCAGCCGGATTACGTGGTGGCCTGTGTCGGTGGCGGTTCCAACGCCATGGGCATCTTCTATCCCTACATCGATTATCCCGACGTCAAACTGGTCGGGGTGGAAGCTGCCGGTGATGGTCTGGATACCGGTCGTCACTCGGCTTCACTGACCCTGGGTTCGCCCGGCGTGCTGCACGGCAACCGCACCTACCTGCTGCAGGATGCCAATGGTCAGATCATCGAGACCCATTCGGTCTCGGCCGGCCTGGATTATCCGGGCGTGGGTCCGGAACACGCCTGGTTGAAGGACAGCGCCCGCGCCAGCTATGCCTGCATCACCGATCAAGAGGCGCTGGAAGCCTTCCACAACTGCTGCCGCATCGAAGGCATCATCCCCGCGCTGGAGTCCAGTCATGCCCTGGCCCATGCGGCCAAGCTGGCGGCCACCTTGCCCAAGGACCAGATCGTGCTGGTCAACCTGTCCGGCCGTGGGGACAAGGACATGCACACCGTGCAACAGCACCAGGGTTGACCCCCGGCCTGCCCGCACGTGCCGGCCGGCCCTTCGGGGCCAGTCGGCTGATTCGACAAAAAACTTCATATCACCATGTCCAGAATCCAGACCACCTTCTCCCAACTGGCCCAGCAGAAGCGCAAGGCGCTCATTACCTTCATTACCGCCGGAGACCCGGCCCCCGAGCTCACCGTGCCGCTGCTGCATGCACTGGTGGCCGGTGGTGTCGACATCCTCGAGCTGGGCGTGCCGTTCTCCGACCCCATGGCCGAAGGCCCGGTGATCCAGCGCGCCTGCGAACGCGCCCTCAAATTCGGCATCAGCACCCACGACGTGCTGGGCTATGTGCGTGAATTCCGCAAGACCAACAGCCACACCCCCATCGTGCTGATGGGCTATGCCAACCCCATCGAGCGCTTTGGCGTCGATGCCTTCATCGCAGCGGCCAGCGAAGCGGGCGTGGATGGCACCATCGTGGTGGACTATCCGCCCGAGGAATGTGAAGAATTCGCCCAAAAGATGCAGGCCAGGGGCATGGATCCGATCTTCCTGCTGGCCCCGACCTCGTCGGAAGAACGCATCCGTCAGGTGGCGGCCGTCAGCAGCGGTTTCTGCTACTACGTCTCGTTGAAGGGCGTCACCGGTGCCGGTCATATCGACACCGCCGAGGTGGCCGAGCGTATCGCCGCCATCCGCCAGCACGTGAAGCTGCCCATTGCGGTGGGCTTCGGCATCCGTGATGGCGCCACCGCCCGTACCGTGGGCAGCGTGGCCGATGCCGTCGTGATCGGCAGCCGCATCATTGCCGAACTGGAAAACACCCCCCAGGACAAGGCCTGCGACGCGGTGCAGGCTTTCGTCAGCGATATCCGCCAGGCGCTGGACGCCTGAGCCGCTGCAACCCCGGTCCGGCAGGGCAGGGGTGTGCAATGCGCAGCCTCCGGCAGTGTCCGGAGGCTTTGTTTTTTGAGAGGGCGCAAGCGGGCAGAAGACTTTTTATTGCCTTGCGGAAAGCATGACCGTGCTTTACGTCCGCCGCCGGTGGGCTCTGGTACAATGCGCGCCACCGGAAAAATCTATGAGGTCTCTATGAGCTGGCTCGAGAAGTTGCTGCCACCCCAGATTCAACGCGGTTCCACCAGCCGCAAAGCCATCCCGGAAGGTTTGTGGGTCAAGTGCCCCTCCTGCGAAGCGGTGCTCTACCGTACCGACCTGGAATCCAATCTGCATGTCTGCCCCAAGTGCAGCCATCACATGCGCATCCGCGCCCGTGCTCGTCTGGATGCCCTGCTCGACGAGGGCGGCCGCTATGAGATCGGCCAGGAAGCCCTGCCGGTCGACACCCTGAAGTTCAAGGACAGCAAGAAGTACCCCGATCGTCTCAAGGACGCCATGGAATCCACCGGCGAAACCGACGCCATGGTGGTCATGGGCGGTGCCATCATGACCCTGCCGGTCGTGGTGGCCTGCTTCGAGTTCGAATTCATGGGCGGTTCCATGGGCTCGGTGGTGGGTGAGCGCTTTGTCCGTGGTGCCCAGGCGGCGCTGGAGCAGAAGGTCCCCTTCATCTGCATTACCGCCACCGGCGGCGCCCGCATGCAGGAAGGTCTGCTGTCGCTGATGCAGATGGCCAAGACCACCGCCATGCTGACCAAGCTGTCGGAAAAGAAGCTGCCCTTCATCAGCGTGCTGACCGACCCGACCATGGGCGGCGTGTCCGCTTCCTTCGCCTTCATGGGCGATGTGGTGATGGCCGAACCCCGTGCCCTGATCGGTTTTGCCGGTCCGCGCGTGATCGAGAACACGGTGCGCGAGAAGTTGCCGGAAGGCTTCCAGCGGGCTGAATTCCTGGTCACCAAGGGCGCCATCGACATGATCGTCGACCGCCGCAAGATGCGTGAGGAAATCGCCCATCTGCTGGCCCTGCTGCAAAACCAGGCTGCCGAAACGGTTTCCTGATTAGCCGCTATACTTCAGGCCCGGATTTGCAGAAGTGCAAATCCGGGCTTTGTCTTTTCGACATCCGCAAGCCGTAATCCGTAATCCGTTTTTCGAGCAGCAGCTTCACCGACCGAGACGCGCCATGACTTCCCAAGCCTCCCCGACTCCCGCCACCTTGAATGAATGGCTGGCCCTGCTGGAACAACGTCACTTCAAGCAGATCGACATGGGCCTGGACCGTGTGCTGGCCGTGAAGGAAAAGCTCGACATCCGCTTCGACTGCCCCGTCATCATGGTGGCCGGTACCAACGGCAAGGGCTCCACCTGCGCCATGCTGGAGTCCATCCTGATGCGCGCCGGTTACCGCGTGGGCCTCTACATCAAGCCGCATTTCCTGCATTTCAACGAACGTGCCCGCCTGTCCGGCGACATGGCCAGCGATGCCCAGCTGATCGCCGCCTTCGAAGCGGTGGAAGCGCAGCGCGGTGATATCTCGCTGACCTATTTCGAATTCACCACCCTGGCCATCATGAAGTTGCTGGCCGATGCCAGGCTGGACGTGGTGATCCTCGAAGTCGGCTTGGGCGGGCGCCTGGATGCGGTCAACGTGGTCGATGCCGACGTGGCCGTCGTCACCAGCATCGACATCGACCATACCGAATACCTGGGCGAGACCCGCGAAGAGATCGGTTTCGAGAAAGCCGGCATCTTCCGTCCCGGCAAGGTGGCCGTGTGCGGCGACCCGGTGCCGCCCAAGTCGCTGATCGCGCATGCCGAGAAGATCGGTGCCGACCTCTGGCTCATGGGTCGCGACTTCAACTACCAGGGCGACAAGCAGCAATGGGCCTATGGCGGACGCGGCATGCGCCGCAATTCGCTGGCCTATCCCAGCCTGCGTGGCGCCAACCAGCTATTGAATGCCTCGGCGGCCCTGGCCGCGTTGGAAGCTCTGCGCGAAGTGCTGCCGGTGGGCGCCCAGGAAGTGCGTACCGGCCTGGCCACGGTGGAACTGCCGGGCCGCTTCCAGGTACTGCCGGGCCAGCCGCTGGTGATCCTGGACGTGGCGCACAACCCGCATGCCGCTGCCACGCTGGCGCAGAATCTGGACAACATGGGTTTCCATCCCTATACCTATGCGGTGTTCGGTTCCATGCTGGACAAGGATATTGAAGGCGTCATCAGCCACCTCAAGGACAAGATTGACCACTGGTGCGTGACCGATCTGCCTCTGCCGCGCGCGGCCAGCGCGCAACAGCTCAAGGAGGCCCTGCTGGGGGCCGGCGTGCAGCCGGAATTCAGGCGGGACGCGGCGCGCAGCGTAGAAACCTTCACTACTCCGGCCGAGGCGTATGCAAATGCGTTAAGCAGAGCAGGGGAGAATGATAGAATTGTGGTTTTCGGGTCCTTCCTGACTGTAGCCGGCGTCATGCAGGCGCGCCGCCCCGGTCTGCACTGATCCCGACGGCGTTCCGGAGCCGGCCACGCTTGGCCCGCCGGCGCCAGGACCTGAGTGGCCACGCAGGTTTTCCACGATTTCCAGATCAATTCAAGACGACTCCGCATGGGCTTGTTCTCGTTTTTCCGTAAAAACAAGCAGGACGCTACTGCTGACCAAGGGTCCTTCCGTTCACGTTCCGAGGAGCAATCTTCCGTCATCCGCAGCCGCAGCAGTCGCAGCGCCGCCAATGGCAGCGCCGGTTCTGCCCGCGGCAGCAGTCGCAGCAAGGCCGGCAAGGATGCCGCCGCCGACCCGCTGCTGCCGGAAAAGAAGCGCGCCCGGCGCCGCCTGATCGGGGCCGTCGCGCTGGCGCTGGCGGTGGTGATCGTGTTGCCGATGATCCTCGATTCCGAGCCCAAGCCCTTGAACGACGACATCGCCATCCAGATCCCCTCCAAGGACCAGCCGGCCCCCGCGGCGGCCCAGCCTGGCACGGGCGATGCCAAGCAGGCGTCGCTGGACCAGAAGGAAGAGATCGTCGAGCCCTCCAGCATCGCGCCCGAGCCCGCCAGCCCGCCGGTGGCGGCAGTCGCACCCAGGCAGGAGGACAAGCCGGCAGAAAAGCCAGTTGAAAAGCCGGTAGAAAAGCCGGTCGAGAAGTCCGTTGAAAAGGCGCCCCCCAAGGCCGAGGAAAAGAAGCCGGCCTCAGCCGAGCACAAGGAAGAACCGAAGAAGGAAGTCGCCCGGCCCAAGGCCACGCCCCATGCCGCCGACGACGATGCGGCGCGCGCGCTGGCGATCCTGGAAGGCAAGTCCGGCAGCAGCGCGGCAGCGGCCCCGGCGGAAAAGAAACCGGCCGCAGCCGGTGGCAAGTTCGTCATCCAGGTGGCCGCGCTGGCCACCCAGGACAAGGTCAGTGAATTGCGCAACAAGTTGAGTGCAGCCGGTATCCGTTCGTATACGCAGAAGATTGCAACCCAGGCCGGTGAGCGTACGCGCATTCGCGTGGGCCCCTTCTCCAGCCGCGAGGAAGCCGAACGCATGGGCGGGCGAATCAAGAAGCTGGGCCTGAATGCCACCATTATTCCTGCTTGAATTTGGCTACAAATAGCCGCATATTGTTGTCATCGTGACGATATTTGACTACCTGGTGCTGCTGATCCTGGCCTGTTCGGTGATCATCGGCACCCTGCGCGGACTGGTGCGTGAAGTTTTGTCCCTGGCCGGCTGGATCGTGGCGCTGGTGGTGGCCAATACTTATGGCGAGGCGCTCTCGGCGATGTTGCCGGACGTGGTGCCGGGTGAACTGACGCGGCTCATCGTGGCCTTCATCGCGCTGTTCATCGGTACGCGCCTGTTGATGGCGCTGGTGGCCAAGACGCTGGGCGAACTGGTCAAGGCGACCGGTCTGGGTTTCGTGGACCGCACGCTGGGCAGTGTGTTTGGCGTGGCGCGCGGGGTATTGCTGGTGGTGGCGGTGGCCTTGCTGTGCGGTACCACGGCCATTCCGCAACAGGATTTCTGGAAGCAGGCGCGTTTCAGTCCCTGGGTCGAGCAGGCCGCCGAAGCGGTGCTGCCCTACCTGCCGGGCAAGCTGGCCGAGCATGTAAGTTTTTCCACCCCGGTCTGACAACAGGCTCCGTGGCGGAGCGCATCAGATCGTTTGGACCGGGTTGCAGTCGTGGTTCATTTTCGTTTTCGTTTTTCGTTAGGAGTCCACCATGTGTGGCATCGTCGGTATCGTCTCTCATAGTCCCGTCAACCAGATGCTGTATGACGCGCTGCTGCTGCTGCAGCACCGCGGTCAGGATGCGGCGGGGATCGCAACCAACCACAGCAACGGTTTCTCGATGCACAAGGCCAATGGCCTGGTGCGCGACGTGTTCCGTACCCGCAACATGCGCTCGCTGCCCGGCAACACCGGCATCGGCCAGGTGCGCTATCCGACCGCAGGCAGCTCGTCCTCGGAAGAAGAAGCGCAGCCCTTCTACGTCAATGCCCCCTTCGGCATCATCCTGGCGCACAACGGCAACCTGACCAATGCGGAACAGTTGAAGATCGAGATGTTCAAGAACGATCGCCGCCACATCAACACCGATTCCGATACCGAAGTGCTGTTGAACGTGCTGGCCCACGAGATCCAGCAAGCCACCACCGGCTACTCGCTCGATCCGGCGGCGCTCTTCAAGGCCGTGGCCATGGTGCACAAGCGTGTGCGCGGCTCCTACGCCGTGGTGGCGCAGATCGCCGGTTATGGTCTCCTGGGCTTCCGCGATCCGTACGGCATCCGTCCGATGTGCCTGGGCTTCAACGAGAGCGACAAGGGCATCGAATACATGATGGCCAGCGAATCGGTGGCCCTGGAAGGCATGGGCTTCCGCTTCCTGCGCGACGTCAACCCGGGTGAAGCGATCTTCATCGACAACGACGGCAAGCTGTACAACCAGCAATGCGCCGAGAACCCGACCCTGAACCCCTGCGCCTTCGAATACGTCTATCTGGCCCGTCCGGATTCGATCATCGATGGCGCCTCGGTCTACGCCACTCGCCTGAAGATGGGCGAATTCCTGGCCGACAAGATCCGCAGCCAGTTCAAGCATGGCGAGATCGACGTGGTCATGCCGATTCCCGATTCCTCGCGTCCGGCGGCCATGGAACTGGCGTTGAAGCTGGGCATCGAGTACCGTGAAGGCTTCATCAAGAACCGCTACATCGGCCGCACCTTCATCATGCCGGGCCAGGCACTGCGCAAGAAGTCGGTACGCCAGAAGCTCAATGCCATCGGCAGCGAATTCAAGGGCAAGAACGTGCTGCTGGTGGATGACTCCATCGTGCGCGGCACTACCAGCCGTGAAATCGTGCAGATGGCCCGCGAGTCGGGTGCCAAGAACGTGATCTTCGCGTCGGCTGCACCGCCGGTGAAGTATCCCAACGTCTACGGCATCGACATGCCTACCCGTGACGAGCTGATCGCCTTCGGTCGCAGCGACGAAGAAGTCTGCCGCGAAATCACCGCCGACGCCCTGGTCTACCAGGATGTGGAAGCCTTGAAGCGCGCCATCTCCGACGCCAACCCGGCCCTCAAGCAATTCGAGGCTTCCTGCTTCGACGGTCACTACATCACCGGCGACATCACCCAGGAATACCTGGACCGCATCGAATACGCCCGCAAGAATCCCAAGCCGGCGCTGGAAGATGTGGTGCGTTCGCAGTTGAACCTGAACCTGGCGCGCGTGGACTGATCTTCGCCGCCTGACCCCAGGCTGGACCAGGACGCCGGTGGCCGCTTTGGCGGCACCGGCGTTTTGCATGGATCTGCTCGACAACCCGACCGACGGGAATCTGGCTTATCATTTTGCATCTGGCCGCGCGGCGGCCTTGCCCCTCACTTCTGCTTTCCCGATCACGCGATGAACGATAAAAAGACCTACGGCTTCACCACCACCATCCTCCACAGCGACCGCCAGAAGGGCATCGAGCACGGCTCCCTGCACAAGCCCATCCACACTTCCGTGACCTTCGGCTATGAAGATGCGCGCCAGCTGGCCGAAGTGTTCCAGGGCAAGCAGTCGGGCTATCGCTATGGCCGCCAGGGCAACCCCACGGTGTCGGCGCTGGAAGACAAGATCACCAAGATGGAAGACGGCAAGTCCACCATCTGCTTTGCCACCGGCATGGCCGCCATTGGCGCCATCGTCCAGGGCTTGCTGCGCGAGGGCGATCATGTGGTGTCCTCGGCATTCCTGTTCGGCAATACCAATAGCCTGTGGATGACGGTGGCCGCGCAAGGCGCCAAGGTCTCGATGGTCGATGCCACCGATGTGAAGAACGTGGAAGCGGCCATCACGCCCCAGACCCGCCTGGTCTTCGTGGAAACCATCGCCAACCCGCGCACCCAGGTGGCCGATTTGCAGCGCATCGGCGAGCTGTGCCGCGAGCGCGGTATCCTCTACGTGGTGGACAACACCATGACCTCGCCCTATCTGTTCCGCCCCAAGACGGTCGGTGCCGGGCTGGTGGTCAATTCGCTGACCAAGTCCATCGGCGGTCACGGCAATGCGCTGGGCGGGGCTCTGACCGATACCGGTGAATACGACTGGACCCGCTACCCGCACATCGCCGACAGCTACAAGAAGAACCCGGCCCCGCAATGGGGCATGGCGCAGATCCGCGCCAAGGGCCTGCGCGACTTCGGTGGCACGCTGGGCCCGGAAGCGGCGCACCACATCGCGGTGGGCGCCGAGACCATGGCCCTGCGCCAGGAACGCGAATGCAGGAATGCGCTGGCGCTGGCGCAGATGCTGGAAGCCGATCCGCGCGTGGCAGCGGTCCACTATCCGGGGCTGGAATCGCATCCGCAGCATGCCTTGAGCAAGGCGCTGTTCCGTTCCTTCGGCAGTCTCATGTCCTTTGAACTGAAGGACAGCATTGACTGCTTCGACTACCTCAACCGCCTGAACCTGGCCGTGGCCGCCAGCAATCTGGGCGATACCCGTACTCTGGTGATCCCGGTGGCGCACACCATCTTCTACGAGATGGGCGCCGAGCGCCGCGCCAGCATGGGCATCGCCGAGTCACTCATCCGCGTCTCGGTGGGGCTGGAGGATACCGATGACCTGGTCGAGGATTTCCGCCAGGCGCTGGCAGGCTGAGGCCCAAGCCCGCCAGGACGGCGGTTCCAGGCCGAAGTGAAGAAAAAAACACGCCCGTCGCCTCGCAAGAGGGACGGGCGTTGTTCTTGGTGCTGCCAGATGAACGATTTTGCAAAAAACCGGTGTCAGGGCACCAGATTGGCCACTGCCTCGCGGTCGGCCCACTTGGTCTTGTAGGTCGGCTTGAAGTTCTGGAAGCGTTCGATCAACCTGGCCGGATCGGCTTCGTGCATCATCAGCCCGGACTGGTCGCTGCTGACGAAGCGCTGCGAGACCAGATGGTCGACGAAGGCGATCAGGTTGTTGTAGAAGCCGTCCACGTTGTACAGGCAGATCGGCTTGTAGTGGAAGCCCAGCTGGGCCCAGGTCAGCACCTCGAACAGTTCCTCCAGGGTGCCCATGCCGCCCGGCATGGCCACGAAACCATCGGCCAGCTCGGCCATCATGGCCTTGCGCTCGTGCATGTCCTTGACGATGTGCAGGCGGGTCAGGCCGTCGTGGCCCAGTTCCTTGTCCAGCAAGGCTTTGGGGATGACGCCGGTGGCTTCGCCGCCCAGCTTCATGACTTCACTGGCGATGATGCCCATGAGCCCCACATTGCCGCCGCCATACACCAGGGCGATGTTGTTCTTTACCATCTCCTGCGCCAGCTTGCGCGCCGCCTCGGCATAGGCCGGGGATGCACCGGGAGAAGAGCCGCAATATACGCAAATCGATTTCATGTGTCCTCTGCTGTGTCCGTCGTTACGTCAGTCCTTGGCTACAATGGCTGAGGTGGTCTGCTCATGTTTCCCGAGAGAATCAAATCGTCGCCCCAAGTAGCCACTATCTCCAGTCGTGTTCCTGTTATACCATGATAGTGCAGTGCAGCATAAGTGGCAGTGGTGACGTCGGCGTGACAGTGACAGTCACCGTGACAATGACGGCAACAGTGAGGCAGTGCAGGCGCAGCTGTTGCGTCAGGTGGTGAGTGAAGATAAGGGACATCATGTCGAACAAGATCGTCAGTCTGGCTCTGCAGGGTGGGGGCTCGCATGGCGCCTTCACCTGGGGCGTGCTGGATCGTCTGCTGGAGGATGGGCGGCTGGACCTGGAAGGCATCAGCGGTGCTTCGGCCGGGGCCATGAATGCCGCCGTGATGGCGCAAGGCTATGTGCAGGATGGGCGCGATGGCGCTCGCGCGGCGCTGGAGCGCTTCTGGACGGCGCTCTCCAATGGCGTCCCGCTGGACCACGTGACGACCGAAGGCGCCCCTGTCATCGCCAATCCCACGCCCATGCCGGGGATGCAGGCGCTGCTGGCGATGACGCGCTTCTTCTCGCCCACGCAATTGAATCCGCTGGATATCAACCCGCTGCGCGACATCCTGGTGGCGCAAGTGGATTTTGAACGCCTGCGCCGCCAGCGCGCGCTCAAATTGTTCATCGCCGCCACCCAGGTCAGCACCGGCACGCTGAAGATCTTCCGCAATGCCGACCTGTCGGTGGACGTGCTGCTGGCCTCGGCCTGCCTGCCTTCGCTGCACCGACCCATCGAGATCGATGGCGAAGCCTACTGGGACGGCGGGCTCACGGCCAATCCGCCGATCTATCCGCTGCTGCATTCCTGTACCGCGCGCGACGTGATGGTGGTACTGCTGCATCCCAGCCGCCGTGCCGGTACGCCCACCTCCAGCCACGATATCGGCCAGCGGCTCTCGGAAATCAGCTTCAGCTCGGCCTTCTTCACCGAGCTCAGCGGGCTGGCCCTGGCCAAGCGCGAGGCCGAGAATTCGACGCTGGCCTTCGGCTCGCTGGAGCGGCGGCTGCGCCAGTTGAACCTCCACATGATCGATGCCAACGAACTGATGGAGCAACTGACCAACCTCTCCAAGCTCAATACCCAGGCCAGTTTCATCGGCAGCCTGTTCCAGCAGGGCCGCGAACGCGCCTCGGAATGGCTGGAGCAGAACTTCGCCCAGATCGGCCATACCTCCACCTTCGACCTCGGGCGCTTCCTGCCCTGAAATCCCGGCTTCGCGCACGATCGTTCTCTTTTGTCTATACTTTGCTGCTTGATTCTTCACAGCAGATACAACAACGACAACGCCATGCGCTCAATCATCGCCAAGAAAGCTTCCCGCTCAGAATTCCTCACCGTGCGCGGCCTGCGCTATCACGTACGCCACTGGGGCGACCCGCAGGCGCCCAAGATCTTCATGATGCACGGCTGGATGGATATGTCAGCCTCGTTCCAGTTCATGGTCGATGCCCTGCAAGGGGAGTGGCATGTCATCGCGCCGGACTGGCGCGGCTTCGGCCTGACCGAGCGCAGTCCGGCGCAATCCTACTGGTTCCCGGATTACCTGGCCGACCTCGATGTCCTGCTGGACCACTATGCCGGCGACCAGGCCGTCAACCTGCTCGGTCACAGCATGGGCGGCAATGTGGTGAGCCTGTATGCGGGGGTGCGGCCCCAGCGCATCGCCCGCCTGATCAACCTGGAAGGCATCGGCCTGCCCACGGCCAAGCCGGAGCAGGCACCGGGACGCTTCACCCAGTGGCTGGACGAGATGAAGAATCGTCCCGTCCTGCGTGGCTACGCGACGCTGGACGAAGTGGCCGCGCGCCTGCAGAAGAACAATGCGCGCCTGTCGGACGAGCGTGCCGGTTTCCTGGCCCGGCACTGGGCGCAGCAGGATGAGAGCGGGTTGTGGCAGATCCTGGGCGACCCGGCGCACAAGCAGGTCAGTCCCATCCTGTACCGGGTCGACGAAATGATGGCCTGCTGGAGCCGCATCACCGCACCGGTACTGTGGATCGAGGCCATCGACAGCGATATCTGGCGCTTCTTCGGTTCGGCCTCGTTGAAGCGCGAAGAAATCGACCGTCGCATTGCCTGCATCCCCAGCACCCAGGTGGAGATGATCGCCGATGCCGGTCACATGCTGCACCATGACCAGCCCGAGCGCCTTGCGCAATTGATCGAGACATTCCTGCAGCAGCCGCTGCCGCCGGCCTGAGGCGGTCACGCCGAGCGGGGGCGGCCACAAGCGCGTAGAATGAAGTCATTCCTATCCCCCAGCACTCCCTGATCGGCGGCAGCCACAAGCGACCGGCCCGGTCGTTGTGCTTGTTGCGTCTTCATTGTGGTTTCCTATGTCTGAACTCAAGTTCGATCTGCACTGCCATTCCAACGTCTCCGACGGCCTGCTGTCGCCGGAAGAGGTGGCTGCTCGCGCCAAAGCCAATGGCGTGGGCGTATGGGCGCTGACCGACCACGATGAAGTGGGCGGTGTGGCGCGCGCCCGCGCGGCAGCCCGGGCAGCGGGCATGGAGCACGTGGCCGGGGTGGAAATTTCGGTCACCTGGGCCGGGCATACGGTGCATATCGTGGGTTTGCGCATCGACGAAACCGACCCGACCCTGATCGCGGGCCTGGCCGCCACCCGCAACGGCCGCGAGCGTCGCGCCCGCGAGATCGCCGAGGCGCTGGAGCGGCACGGCATCGGCGGGGCCTATGAAGGTGCGTTGAAGCACGTGGGCAATCCGGACCTGATCTCGCGCACGCATTTCGCCCGCTACCTGGTGGAATGCGGCACCTGCTGCGATACCAAGGAAGTCTTCGCCAACTACCTCACCGAGGGCAAGCCCGGCTACGTGCCGCATCGCTGGGCCACGCTGGAAGAATCGGTGCGCTGGATCCGCGGCGCGGGCGGGGTGGCGGTGATCGCTCATCCGGGCCGCTACAAGTACACGCCGACCCAGTTTGGCGCGCTCTTCGACGAGTTCAAGCAACTGGGCGGGGTGGCCATCGAAGTCAATACCGGCAGCCATACGCCGGAGCAGTACCAGGAATATGCCCAGGTCGCCCGCCGCTATGGCTTCCTGGGCTCGATGGGTTCGGATTTCCATGGTCCGGGCGAGTCGCGCATGGATCTGGGCGCGCTGCCGCCGCTGCCCACCGGGGTCAAGCCGGTGTGGCATGACTGGGGACTGTGAAAGCCCGCCCGCCCCGGA
Organism: Herbaspirillum sp. C7C8; assembly: GCF_022627875.1. NCBI lineage: Bacteria > Pseudomonadati > Pseudomonadota > Betaproteobacteria > Burkholderiales > Oxalobacteraceae > Herbaspirillum > Herbaspirillum sp. C7C8. The sequence continues at coordinate 29,401 of NZ_JABXGG010000013.1, read as the reverse complement.
AGCTCTTGAATTCGGCAGGCTGATTCCTATCTAATACCCACTTTTCCGATAGGAGTTTTCCCCGATGAAACGCATCCTGCTGTTTATCGCCACCAACATCGCCGTGCTGGTGGTGATGAGCGTGATCCTCTCCCTGTTGGGCGTGGACCGCTTCCTCACCCGCTCCGGGCTGAACCTGCCGATGCTGCTGGTGTTTTCGCTGGTGGTCGGTTTTACCGGATCGATCATCTCCTTGCTGATGAGCAAGAGCATGGCCAAGTGGTCCACCGGCGCGCGCGTGATCGAGACGCCCATGAACGGCACCGAAGCCTGGCTGTTGCAGACCGTAGGCAAGCTGGCCCAGCGCGCCGGTATCGGCATGCCCGAAGTGGCGGTCTATGAGGGTGAACCCAATGCCTTTGCCACCGGCGCGTTCAGGGATTCGGCCCTGGTGGCGGTATCCACCGGGCTGCTGCAAGGCATGACGCAGGAAGAGGTGGAAGCCGTGCTGGGCCACGAGGTGGCCCACATCGCCAATGGCGACATGGTCACCATGACGCTGATTCAGGGCGTGGTGAACACCTTCGTGGTGTTCCTGTCGCGCGTGGTCGGCTATTTCGTCGACTCGGCCCTGCGTCGCAACAACGACGACTCCGGTCCCGGTATCGGCTACATGGTCACGGTGATGGTGTGCCAGGTGGTCTTCGGCATCGGTGCCTCGATGATCGTGGCCTGGTTCTCGCGCCATCGCGAATTCCGGGCCGATGCCGGCGCGGCGCGCCTGTTGGGCACGCCCCAGCCGATGATCAATGCGCTGGCGCGGCTGGGGGGCTTCTCCCCGGAAGGCTTGCCGCAGAACATGGCCGCCCTGGGCATCAGCGACAAGCCCGGCATCATGGAACTGTTCTCGACGCACCCGCCACTGGAACAGCGCATCGCCGCCCTGCGCGGCCAGCGCTGAGCCCGGCGGGCAGCGACAACGGCGGTGGCGACACCGCCGTTGTGCTTTTTACGATTTGGATTTGGATTGGAAACGGAAACCGCATCATGAGCCAGTTTTTCGAGATTCACCCCGACAACCCGCAACTGCGCCTGATCAAGCAAGCCGCGCAGATCATCCACAAGGGCGGCCTGGTGGCCCTGCCCACCGACTCCTGCTACGCCCTGGTCTGCCAGCTGGACAACAAGGATGCCGTCGAGCGCGTGCGCCGCATCCGGGGCGTGGACGACAAGCATCACCTGACCCTGCTGTGCCGCGACCTTTCCGAGATCGCCCTGTACGCCAAGGTGGACAACCGCCAGTACCGCCTGCTCAAGGCCGCCACCCCAGGGGCCTATACCTTCATCCTGGAAGCCACCAAGGAAGTGCCGCGCCGCCTCTCGCACCCCTCGCGCAAGACCATCGGCCTGCGCGTGCCCGAGAATCGCATCGCCCACATGCTGCTGGAGGAGCTGGGCCAGCCGCTCCTGGGCACCACCCTGATCCTGCCGGACGAAGACCTGCCGCTGACCAGCGCCGAGGACATCCGCAGTCATCTGGAAAAGAGAATCGAACTGGTCATCGACAGCGGGGCCTGCAGCCTGGAGCCGACCACCGTGATCGACCTCACCGATGACAATGAACCCGTGCTGGTACGCCAGGGCAGGGGAGACGCAAGCATCTTCGGTTTGCAGGCTGCCTGAGCGAATGATTTTTCAAAAAAGCCTGGCCGGCCGGTCGGGCTTCGTGCGATTCCGGGGCATTGTATTGTCCCTCTGCTAAAATCCCCGCCCATGAACGAACTCATCCAGACTGTCGCGGTATACGCGCTGCCCGTCCTCTTCGCCATTACCCTGCATGAGGCCGCACACGCCTATGCGGCCAAGTTTTTCGGGGATACCACGGCTTATTCGATGGGGCGCATGAGCCTCAATCCGCTCAAGCACATCGATCCCTTCGGCACTATCGTCATTCCGCTGCTGCTGTACTTTGCCACCAGCGGTGCCTTCCTGTTCGGCTATGCCAGGCCGGTGCCGATCAATTTCGGCCACCTGCGCAAGCCCAAGCGCGACATGGCCTGGGTCTCGCTGGCCGGTCCCGCTGCCAATTTCTTCATGGCATTGCTGTGGTTGCTGGCCATCTATGGCCTGGCGCTGGCCGGGGTGCAGGAAGAATTCTTCACACTCATGGCCAAGGCCGGGGTGCAGACCAATCTGGTGATGTTCGCTTTCAACCTGTTCCCGATCCCGCCGCTGGATGGTGGGCGCATCCTCACCAGCTTGTTGCCGAACCGATATGCGTATAAATTTGCCCAGATCGAGCCTTATGGCTTCTTCATCGTCATGGCGCTGGTACTGCTCAAGGTGATCTATGCCTGGTGGATGGCGCCCGTGATGTTCGTTGCCGGCAAGCTGCTGCAGCTCATTACCTTCCCCATCACCTTGCTGTTCTGAGCGTTCATGTCGAATCGCCAACCACCAACCCACGCCAACCGCCATGTATCCTGACCGCGTCGTCTCCGGCATGCGCCCCACGGGCGCGCTGCACCTGGGCCACTATCACGGTGCCCTGAAGAACTGGGTCAAGCTGCAGTCCGAATTGCCCTGCCTGTTCTTCGTGGCCGACTGGCATGCACTGACCACCCATTACGACGATCCCTCCGTGATCGAGACCAGCACCTGGGAAATGGTGATCGACTGGCTCGCCGCCGGGGTCGACCCCGCCCAGGCGACGCTGTTCATCCAGTCGCGCGTGCCCGAGCATGCCGAGCTGCATCTGCTGCTGTCCATGGCCACGCCGCTGGGCTGGCTGGAACGCGTGCCGACCTACAAGGACCAGCAGGAAAAGCTGGCCGACCGCGACCTGGCCACCTATGGATTCCTGGGGTATCCGCTGCTGCAGGCGGCCGACGTGCTGATTTATCGCGCCAGCCAGGTGCCGGTGGGCGAAGACCAGGTGCCGCATATCGAGATCATGCGCGAGATTGCGCGGCGCTTTAACCACCTCTATGGCAAGGAAAAGGGTTTTGAGGAAAAGGCCCTGGCCGCCACCAAGAAGCTCGGCAGCAAGCGCGCCAAGCTGTATCTGGAACTGCGTACCCAATTCCAGGAAAAGGGCGACGATGAAGCCTTGGAACAGGCCAAGGCCATGCTGGATGATGCCCAGAACCTGTCGATGATCGACCGTGAACGCTTGTTCGGCTACCTCGAGGGCAGCCGCAAGCTCATCCTCACCGAGCCGCAGGCCATGCTCACCGAGGCGTCGCGCCTGCCGGGGCTGGATGGTGCCAAGATGTCCAAGAGCTACGGCAATGCCATCGCTCTGCGGGAAGATGCCGCCTCGGTCACCAGGAAGGTCAAGACCATGCCGACCGATCCGCAGCGCGTGCGCCGCAGCGATCCGGGCGATCCGGATAAATGCCCGGTATGGCAGTTCCACCAGGTGTATTCCAGCGCGGAAGTGAAGGAATGGGCGGCCAAGGGCTGCCGTTCGGCCGGGATCGGTTGCCTGGAGTGCAAGCAGCCGGTGATCGATGCCATCCTGCAGGAGCAGCAACCCATGCTCGAGCGTGCCCAGCCTTACCTGGATGATCCTTCCCTGGTGCGGGCCATCGTCGCCGACGGCTGCGAAAAGGCCCGCAAGCTCGCCCAGGACACCATGCGCGACGTGCGCGAAGCGATGGGACTGGGGTATTGAACCTTGCCGATCCTTATTGATCGGCGGCAAGGCGGGGCCATGATCCCGTCCGGCCCGCAGGGGGGCGGGCTCTCCGGTTTTTTTTTACGTCCGCTTTCATCTGTAGCAGCCGCAATTTGACCTGATGAGGCGTCTATCCGCTACAATCAGGCCTTTATTCTGACCATCACCTTACATACGCACACCATGATCAAGGGTAGCATTGTTGCAATCGTCACTCCCATGTATCCGGACGGCAGCCTCGACTACGACGGCCTGCGCAAGCTGATCGACTGGCACATCGCCGAGGGAACGGACAGCATCGTCATCGTCGGTACCACTGGCGAATCGCCCACTGTCTCGATGGAAGAGCACTGCGAACTGATCAGGGTCGCGGTCGAGCACACGGCCAAACGCATTCCCATCATCGCCGGCACTGGCGGCAATTCCACTTCCGAAGCCATCGAACTGACCGCCTTCGCCAAGAAGGTCGGTGCCGATGCCTCCCTGCAGGTGGTGCCCTACTACAACCGTCCGACCCAGGAAGGCATGTACCTGCACTTCAAGACCATCGCCGAAGCGGTGGATCTGCCGGTGATCCTGTACAACGTGCCCGGTCGTACGGTTGCCGACATGAGCAACGAGACCATCCTGCGCCTGGCGCAGGTCAAGGGCATCGTGGGGGTCAAGGATGCCACCGGCAACATCGGTCGCGGCACCGACCTGATCCGCCTGGCACCCAAGAGCTTCGCGGTCTATTCGGGTGACGACGCCACCGCCATCGCGCTGATGTTCTACGGCGGCGCCGGTAATATCTCGGTGACCGCCAACGTCGCCCCGCGCGACATGCACGAACTGTGCGTGGCCGCCATGAGCGGCAACATCGCCCGTGCCGTGGAACTGAACAACAAGCTGCTGCCGCTGCACAACAAGCTCTTCGTCGAGCCCAACCCGGTGCCGGTCAAGTGGGCCATGCAGGAGATGGGTCTGATCCCGTCGGGCATGCGCCTGCCGCTGGCGCCGCTGGGTGAGTCCTTCCACGACACCGTGCGCGCGGCCCTGCGCGAGTCCGGCGTCTTAAACTGATCGGCTTGGCCGCTTTGGCGCAGGTCTCCTGAAATCCGATTCCGCTTTCACTAGTAACGATATGACTAATAGCAAGAACGTTCGTCCGGTCTCCCGCTCCGCGTACACACTCACCCAACGCAGCATCGTCGTCGCACTGGCGCTGGCCGGACTGGCCGGTTGCTCGTCGGTCGGCAGCATGCTCGAAGGCGACCGTATCGATTACAAGAGCGCCGAAAAGGCCCGCGGCCCCCGCCTGGAAGTGCCGCCCGACCTGACCCAGCTGCAGCGCGACAACCGCTACGCCATCCCCGAAGCCAACAAGGGCGTGGCTACTGCCTCCGGCTACCAGCTGGAACAGCAGACCAAGCCGACCACCGAGGTGGCCACCGTAGCCCCCGACACCCAGGGCGATGCGGTACGTATCGAACGCGATGGCTCGCAGCGCTGGCTGGTGGTCAAGCAGACCCCGGAACAACTGTGGCCGCAGATCAAGGACTTCTGGCAGGACAACGGTTTCCTGATCAACATCGAATCACCCGAGACCGGCGTGATGGAAACCGACTGGGCCGAGAACCGTGCCAAGATCCCGCAGGATTTCATCCGCAATACGCTGGGCAAGGTGTTTGATTCCCTGTATTCCACCGGTGAGCGCGACAAGTTCCGCACCCGCCTGGAGCGCGGCCCCAACGGCACCACCGAAATCTTCATCAGCCATCGCGGCGCCGAGGAAGTGCTGACCGGGTCGGCCAAGGAGACCTCGGTGTGGACCGCGCGTCCCTCCGATCCAGGTCTGGAAGCTGAATTCCTGTCGCGCTTGATGGTGCGTCTGGGTGTCCAGGAGAGCAAGGCCAAGGCCGCCGTGGCCAGCGCCCCGTCGCTGCAGGCCCGTTCGCATCTGAAGAAGACGGCGGCCGGCAGCAGCGTGCAGGTCGATGAGGGCTTCGACCGCGCATGGCGCCGTGTCGGCCTGGCGCTGGATCGCGTGGGCTTCACCGTGGAAGATCGCGACCGCAGCCAGGGCATCTACTACGTGCGCTACGTGGACCAGGATCAGGATGCCAAGGACAAGAAGGATGAAGGTTTCTTCTCGCGCATCTTCAGTTCCAAGGACAAGGACAAGAAGGCTGCCAAGTACCGCATCGTGGTCAAGGGTGCCGGTTCCGACAGCAGCAACATCGTCGTGCAGAACGGCGAGGGTGGTCCGGATACCTCGGGTATCTCCGACAAGATCCTCGGTTTGCTCAACGAACAGCTGAAGTAAGCAGGACCCGGGGCTCAGATGAAGTTCGCGAGCCTCGGTAGCGGCAGCGAAGGCAATGCGCTGCTGATCTCGGCCGCAGCCGGCGACCAGCGTCCCTCCTCGGGGACCACGGTCATGCTGGACTGCGGCTTTACTTTGCGGGAAGCCGAAAAGCGCATGCTGCGCCTGGGCCTGGATCCCTCCGAGGTTGCGGCCATCGTGGTCACGCATGAACATTCGGACCATGTCAGCGGTGTCTTCAAGTTTGCCCGGCGCTATCGCATTCCGGTCTGGTTGAGTTACGGCACCTGGCAGGCCGTGGCCGAGCAGGCCAATGACGTCGACGTGCGGTTCTGCGCCGATGGCCAGAAGATCGCCATCGGTGATCTCGAACTCTCCCCCTACACCGTTCCGCACGATGCCCGCGAGCCCATCCAGTATGTGGCCAGCAATGGTGATCGCCGCCTGGGAGTGCTTACCGATGCCGGTCAGCCGACGGCGCATCTGGTGCAGGCGCTTGGCGCCTGCGATGCACTGCTGCTGGAATGCAATCACGACCGCGAGATGCTGGACCGCTCGCCCTATCCCGCCTTCCTCAAGCGTCGCATCGGCGGCGATTACGGTCACCTGGCCAATGACGCCAGTGCCGAGATCCTGCGACTGCTCGACAAGCGCCGGCTCAAGCGCGTCATCGGCGCCCATCTGAGCCAGCAGAACAACACCCCCGAACTGGCCCGCGCGGCCATCGAGAGCGTACTCGGCAGCACCTTCGGCGAGATCGGCATCGCCTGCCAGGAAGAAGGGTTTTCTTGGTTGGACGTCTGATTGCCAAACGCGAGTGGGTCAGTCCTTTGTCAGGCTGCTTCCTTCTTGTGTGCGGCGCGTCAGAAACAATTTGTTTCTCTTTTTCTTCAGCTTGCAGGACGTTGTACGCCCTTGCCGGGTCTGTGTCTTTGACGCCGATCACAAATCCGGCCTCAGGAGGCGCTGTCAGTCGATTGTCAGTGGGGGTTGCAGGGACGCTGGTGGCGATGCGTTTCCTGGCCGTTTTGAGGGATTCTTGCCCGGTCGGACGAGGGCCGGATCCTGTCGACCAAGGAGGCGGCGTTCTTGAGGCGAAAAAGTGAAGGGAAGGGCGCGATGCCAGCGGTACGTGAGACAAAACGCCGGACGAAAAAAAAACCGGTCTTGCGACCGGTTTTTTCCGAAGATAATCCGAAGATTACTTGGCCGGAGCGGCTTCAGCCGGCTTGGCATCAGCGGCCGGAGCGGCAGCGTCAGCAGGCTTGGCAGCGTCAGCGGCCGGAGCGGCAGCGTCAGCAGGCTTGGCAGCGTCAGCAGCCGGAGCAGCAGCGGCAGGAGCTTCAGCAGCGGGAGCAGCGGCAGGTGCCGGAGCTTCAGCAGCGGGAGCAGCAGCAGGTGCCGGAGCTTCTTCCTTCTTGCCGCAAGCAGCCAGAGCAACAGCCAACAACGAAGCGATCAACAGAGTCTTTTTCATGAATATTCCTTCAGTATTTAAAAATTGTGCGATGAATAATTACCGGTAATTATCGCTCTACTAGGAGGCTTTCGCCGCGGGTATGACCTCACGGTCGAGCTTCGGTTCTTGTATCTTTTTACTGCCGAAACAATGCCTGACAACGAAAACTTTCCAGCCCATCATTATAGCTATTTTTTTCCGAAATCACATCGCCACCACGGGAATTCGTAAGAATTTGTAAGAACTTACATCCCCGGCCCTGCGGCCGCAAAAGCTTGATGCAAGCCACTTCCCGGGATTTCCTAAAGTAATTTCGAGAAGTCGCCACCATAATTTTTAACTAATCTCGAATAATGTCGAGCCAGCCGCTTTCATGCCATTGATGCAGGGCTTCCAGCAAGTCTTCGGAGGCCTGCTCGAAGTCGCTTTTGTCGAGCACACGCGAGTCGGCCAGGCGGGCCAGGATGGCCTTGTCACCGCGGTTGACCTGGAAGGATTCGCCATTGATGAAGACGTGGGAGCCGCGATACAGCATGCGTGTCTTGCGGTGCAAGGCCAGGCCGCGTTTCTTGGCCCCCTGGAAAAAGCGAGCAAAGGACAGTTCCTGGGCCGGTGCCTCGAAGAAGACGCTGGGTTTGGGCTCCGACAGGTGCTCGCCGAGGAAGATGGTGATGTCGTCGTCGGTGAAGCGGATCTTGTTGAGTTCATCCCGGATGCGCGCCACCATGTCCAGCGGCAGTTCGGCCGGCCTGGCGCTGGCCTTGAGGTCCGGATCTTCATAGCGGCCGGGCAGGTCGATGGTATCCATCATGAATTCCAGGAAGGATTCGCCCAGTTCTTGATAGGCCGGTGCGCGGAAACCGATCGAATAGGTCATGCACTCGCCCACGGCCACACCGTCGTGGGCATATTGCGGCGGCAGATAGAGCATGTCGCCCGGCTCCAGCACGAATTCCTGTTCCGGCTGGAAGTGGCTGAGGATTTTCAGGGGCACGCCTTCCTCCAGCGTCAGGTCATCCTGGGCGCTGATGCGCCAGCGGCGCTGGCCGTGGGCCTGCAGCAGGAACACGTCATAGGAATCGAAGTGCGGACCGACGCCACCGCCATCGGTGGCATAGCTGATCATCAGGTCATCCAGGCGCGCATCGGGCAGGAAGCGGAACTGGCGCAGCAGGGCGTCGGCCGCCGGATGATGCAGGTTCACGCCCTGCACCAACAGGGTCCAGGCTTTCTGCTTCAAGGGCGGCAGCTTGTTGATGGGGCCGTGCTGCATGTCCCAGCCATCGCTGCGGTGGGTGATGAGGCGCGATTCGACCTCCTCGCGACGGGCCAGGTCGAACAGTTCGCGGCGCGGCAGCGGTGCGGTGAAACCGGGGAGGGCGTTGCGGATCAGGAGCGGCTTCTTGTGCCAGTAGTCACGCAGGAATTGGGCGGGCGTGATGCCGCCGAGCAGATCGAGTTTTTTCATGGTCGCCATTATAGGCGGGCTGGCGCGGCAGCAAGCCATTGGCGGCGACCAAGTTTGATGCAGGTATAATCGCAGGGTCGAGAAACCGTTTTGAAAGAGTCCTTGCCTCGCGGGAATGGCAAGGGGATGGTTCTTAGGCCCCAACCCGGGTGGCAGGTGCCTGGCGCGCATGAACCGCAGCCCTGCCGCTCCCGCACCACTATCGATACAAAGGACCCTTACGATGAAGATCGCCAAGAATACCGTCGTTTCCGTCAACTACAAGCTGTCGGATGCCCAGAACAACCTGATCGAGCAAAGCAGCGAGCCGATGGTCTACCTGCACGGCGGTTACCACAACACCCTGCCCAAGATCGAAGAAGCACTGGATGGCAAGGAAACCGGCTACAGCACCACGATCCAGGTCGAGCCGGAAGATGCCTTCGGCGAATACGATTCCGAGCTGGTCAAGATCGAGCCGGTCGAACGCCTGCCGCAGCCGCTGGAAGTGGGCATGCAGTTCGAAGGTTCGCCCGACGATGACAGCGAGGAATCGGTCATCTTCACGGTCACCGAAGTCGCTGACGGCAAGGCCGTACTGGACGGCAACCATCCGCTGGCCGGCATCGCCCTGCGCTTCGAACTGGCGGTGACCGAAGTGCGTGCCGCCTCCGAGGAAGAAGTGGCCCACGGCCACGTGCATGGCGCCCATGGCCATCATCACCACCACGATGACGAAGAGGAAGGCGACGCCGGCGACCACTTCCGCAGCCAGCCGCTGAACTGATCCTGCATCGCCGCCGAGGGCGTCCCGAAAATCGGTAAATTCCTTCCGGCGATGACTAAAAAACGCCCGCAGATGCGCTCTGCGGGCGTTTTTCTTCATATAAGTCGCTAAAAGTCGTTTTCCAGTCGTTTTCCAGCCGTTTTCCTGTCGTTTTCCACCCGTATTGGCCGTCTAGCGCCGTTCTCCATCCGCATCGGCCACCGCAAACAGTTGCGGCAGGTGCTCATCGACCACTACCTTGAGCCAGCGCTCGCCCACACCCACGCTGCCGAGGTTGCCGCTCCAGAGGATGTGGGCAGCGGCCTTGTTCTTGCCGCCCTGAGCATGTACCACCAGCACTCGCCCGCGGAACTTGCCCGCCAGTTCCGAAAACAGTTTGCGCGTCTCGACAAAGCCGTCGCGCTGGGTCCGGAAAAAGGAGCGCCTGGGCGGCGTCCCGAAGGGATTGCCATCGCTGAAGAAGACGATGGCCGCACTCTTCTTCAGTGCGGCAAAGGCGAAGAGGTGCTGCAGCCAGTTGCGGTTGGCGATGAGACGGTCCTCGAACTCGTTGTTGCGTCCGCCATCGAGCAGGAAATGATTATTGGCCGCCGGCAGGTTGACGGTGGCGAAGAGGACATTGCCGACTTCCCAGCGGGTGTTCTCGGCATAGCTGCGAAATTTGGGCGTGAGCGACTGGCGCAGCATCGGCAGGCGGCTGGCGCCCAGGGAGAATTCGCCAGCGTAGAAGATATCGCGCATGCGCGCCAGGCGCTCGATGGCGTCCGAGCGGTTTTCGCGGTCGCGGCAGGTGATCCAGTCGCTGCCTGCCAGCGAGACGAAGATACCGTTCTGCGCCTGGGCGAGCAGGTCATGCCGTTGGGCATAGAGCGCGTCGTCGCAGCTTTCGGAGGGCGATTTGATGCCATTGACCACCACGAAGGCGAGATTGTCGGCATCCGTCTCGGCCAGCGCCTGGCGCAGCCCGGCGTCGCCCTTGACCCCGGCGGCCGCGTGGTTGATCACGGCAAACGCGAAATCCTGCGCGCCGGCGCGGGCCGCACCGGCAGCCAGCAGGGTGGCTGCCGCCAAGCAGGTGCTCAGCAGGAGGTGACGGAGCGGCTGGATCGGCATGCAGTCTCTGTGCGGGTCAAAGGGTGGCAGGTAGCGGCGGTGGGGGCTGTCTTCATTGCCCCCGGCGCAGGGCCTTGAGCTGGTAGAGCGCATCCAGCGCCTGGCGCGGCGTGAGGGCGTCGGGGTCGATGCCGTCCAGCGACTGCCATAGCGCCTGCGCCAGCGGATCAGGTTCGACCGTGGCTGGCGGCGTGCGTTCATCGTGCGCTTCTTCAGTTTCCACTGTGGTATCCATGAAGGAAGGGGTGCTGAACAGGTCGAACTGCGGCGTCGGCTGCATGGACTGGCTTTCCAGTGCCGAGAGGTGCTTGCGGGCGGCGCGGATGACTGCTGCCGGTACCCCGGCCAGTTGTGCCACCTGCAGACCGTAGCTCTGCGAAGCCGGGCCGCTCTGCACGGCATGCAGGAAGACGATGCTGTCCTTGTGCTCCACGGCCGAGAGATGCACGTTGGCCGCCGTCGGATGGAGGTCGGGCAACTGCGTCAGTTCGAAATAGTGCGTGGCGAACAGCGTGAAGCTGCGGGTGACGTCGATCAGGTGCCGGGCAATCGCCCAGGCCAGGGCCAGGCCGTCGAAGGTCGAGGTACCGCGTCCGACCTCATCCATGAGCACCAGCGAATGCTCGGTGGCATTGTTGAGGATGGAGGCCGATTCGGTCATCTCCACCATGAAGGTGGAACGCCCCCCGGCCAGGTCATCGGCCGCGCCGATGCGGGTGAAGATGCGGTCGATGGGGCCGATTACTGCGCTGGTGGCGGGCACGAAGCTGCCCACATAGGCCAGCAGCGTGATCAGCGCCACCTGGCGCATGAAGGTCGATTTGCCGCCCATGTTGGGACCGGTGATGAGCAGCAGCTTGCGTTCGGCGGCCAGCTGGCAGTCGTTGGCGATGAAGCGCTCGATCTGGTTTTCCACCACGGGGTGGCGACCTTGCTCGATCTGGATGCAGGGCTCTTCGACCAGTTGCGGTGCGCACCAGTTGTTGCGCACGGCATGGTCGGCCAGGGCCACCAGTGTGTCGAGCTGGGCCAGCGCATGGGCGATGGATTGCAGGCGCACGATATGAACGCCCATGTCATTGAGTAACTGTTCGTAGAGGAATTTCTCGCGTGACAGTGAACGTTCCTGCGCGGAGAGCGCCTTGTCCTCGAAGGCCTTCAGTTCGGGGATGATGTAGCGCTCGGCATTCTTCAGGGTCTGGCGGCGGCGATAGTCTTCCGGCACCTTGTCGGTCTGGCCGTGGGTGACCTCGATGTAGAAGCCATGCACCTTGTTGTATTCCACGCGCAGGTTGGCGATGCCGGTACGTTCGCGCTCGCGTGCCTCCAGTTCCAGCAGGTACTGGCCGGCGTTTTCCGACAGACCGCGCAGTTCGTCGAGTTCGGCGTCATAGCCGCGCGCGATCACGCCGCCGTCGCGCACCATGGCGGCGGGTTCCAGCATGATGGCGCGTTCCAGCAGGTCCAGGCATTCCGCGGGCGTCGCCAGGTCTTCGTGCAACTGGCCCAGCAGCGGGGCTTCGGCGTCACGTGCACACATTTCCACGTAGGCGCGCAGCGACCCCAGTTGCTGCAGACCGCTGCGCAATCCCGCCAGATCGCGCGGACGGGCCGAGAGCAGGGCGATGCGGGTGGTGATGCGTTCGATATCGGGCACCGCCGCCAGCGTGGCCGACAGGCCCGAGCAGGCATCGGTGCGCATGAGCGCATTGATGGCAGCGTGGCGCGCGCGCGCCACCTGCTGGTCGCGCAGGGCGTGATGCAGCCAGTGGCGCAGCAGGCGCGAACCCATGGCGGTGCGGCAGTGGTCCAGCGTGGAGAACAGCGTGGGCGCCAGCGCATTGGCATCCTGCGAACGGATGGTTTCGGTCAGTTCCAGGTTGCGGCGGGTGGCGGCGTCCAGGCCGATGAATTCATTTTCGGATTCGACGGTGAGCGTGCGCACGTGCTGCAGGCCGCGTCCCTGGGTCGATTGCGCATAGCGCAGCAGGGCTCCCGCGGCGCAGATGGCCGGGCCCAGGCCGTCGGCGCCGAAGCCGTGCAGGGTGGCCACGCCCAGTTGATCGAGCAGGGCCTTCTCGCTGCTGGGCTGGTCGAAATGCCAGTCCGGCACCGTCACGGCACGGTTGGGCAGCAGCGGCTCACACTGCTCCAGCTGGCCATCGGCCACCAGTACTTCGGCGGCCGAGATGCGTTCCAGCTCCTGTTTGACGCGGCCATCGAGCAGGGCGCTGTCGACCGAGAATTCCATCATCTTCAACGCACCGCTGGCCATGGACAGCCAGGCCAGGCCGACCTGCATCTGCTTGCGCGACTTGGCCGGCAGCAGCTGCATGGCCAGCAGGCAGCGCTCGGCCTTTTCGGGCAGCAGGTCAGAGTCTGTCAGGGTGCCGGGCGTGACCACCCGCACCACCTTGCGCTCCACCGGGCCCTTGCTGGTGGCCGGGTCACCGATCTGTTCGCAGATCGCCACCGACTCGCCCAGCTTGATCAGGCGCGCCAGGTATTGCTCCACCGAGTGGAAGGGCACACCGGCCATCTTGATCGGGTTGCCGTTGGAGGAGCCGCGCTGGGTGAGCGTCACGCCCATCAGGCGCGACGCCTTTTCGGCATCCTCGAAGAACAGTTCGTAAAAATCGCCCATGCGGTAGAACACCAGCGTGTTGGGGTGGTCCGCTTTGATGCGCAGATACTGCTGCATCATCGGTGTGTGGGCGGCGAGGTCTTTGGTCATGGGTCAGGGGCGATGCGGGCATCGCTTCTTGCAAGTTCGGGAAGCATGGCCGCGCGGGCTGGCCTGGATCTCCGTGGACACCACGGGTTCATCAAGCCACGGCTGGCGGCGGGACGTCATGGCGGCCGCGATGGGGAGGTCGCCATAAATCAAAAATGCGGACCGTGGTCCGCATGCATGAGCCGGGATTGTACGCGCATTGGGGCGGTGCAGCCAAGGGTTGCGCCCGGCGCGGCCCGGCGCAGGGGCAAAGCTGTGGGTGAATATCCAGAAAGTTCGGCATCCAAGCCCGTCCATCTTCCCGCCCAAATTCCCGCCCAAAAAAACAGGCGGCCACCGAAGTGGCCGCCTGCCCAGTCCGCAGGGGGAGACGGACTGTGGGGGGAGAAGGGCAAGGCTCAGTGCGCCGCTGTCGTATCGGCCACCCGGGTCGGCTTGGGGGCCAGCCACACCGCCAGCGCCGCGAGCGAGAAGGACACTGCGGCCATCATGAAGATGTGGTTGGTGGACAGCATCACGGCCTGGTTCTGCACGGTCTGCGCCAGGGATGCGGTGGCCTGTTCGGCGCTCATGCCGGCAGCCATCATGGTTTTGACCGCATCGCCGCCGCGATCGACCAGGCCGGACAGTTCGGCGTGGAAGTAGGTGGCGTCGTTTTCCCAGCTGGTATTGACGATGGAGGTGGCAATCGCCCCGGCCATGGTGCGGCAGAAACTCATGAGGCCGGCGGCCGATGCGGTCTCTTCCTCGTTCACGCTGGAGAGTGCCAGCCCGGTCAGCGGCACGAAGAACAGCGGCAATCCGATACCTTGCAGGAACAATGGCCAGCCGATCTGGAAGAACGACATGTCGGTGGTGTTGAAGGCCCGCAGGAAGGTGATGAAACCCAGCCAGGTCACGCCGATGCAGACCAGCTTGCGCGCATCCACGGTGGTGGACATCTTGGCCACCAGAGGGGCGGTCATCACCGCCAGGATGCCGGTCAGCGCCGAGATGCAGCCGGACCAGGTGGCGGTATAGCCCATGTAGCCCTGCAGCCACAGTGGTGTCAGCACCACCGAGCCGAAGAAGGCACCGAAGGCCAGGCAGATGGTGGTCACGCTGGCGGTGAAGCCGCGATGGCGGAACACCCGCAGGTCGACGATGGGATTGTGCTCGGTCAGCTCCCAGATCAGGAAGGCGATGAAGAACACCACGGCGGTCACGGCCAGCAGCACGATCTCGGTGGAGGCGAACCAGTCCTTTTCCTTGCCTTCATCGAGCATCAGTTGCAGTGCCGCCACCCAGACCACCATCAGGATCAGGCCCACGCGATCGATGGGCAGCTTGCTGGTCTTGGTCTCGAAGCGCTTGAGCATGCGCCAGCCGAGATAGCCGCAGATCAGCGCCACCGGCACGTTGATCCAGAAGATGTAGGGCCAGCTGTACTGGTCGCACAGTACCCCTCCCAGGATCGGCCCGGCAATCGGCGCCACCAGCGTGGTCATGGCCCACAGGCCCACGGCCGCCGGTGCTTTTTCCTTGGGGAAGATGCGCAGCAGCAGGGTTTGCGAGAGCGGCATCAGCGGGCCACCGGCCAGGCCCTGCATGACGCGGAAGGCGATGAGCATGCCCAGCGAATTGGCCAGGCCGCACAGCGCCGAGAACAGGCCGAACATGACCATCGAGAGGATGAACACGCGCACCGTGCCGAAGCGATTGGCCAGCCAGCCGGTCAGGGGCACCGTGATGGCTTCGGCCACCGCGTAGGAAGTGATGACGTAGGTGCCCTGGCTGGTCGAAGCCCCCAGCGCGCCGGCGATGGTCGAGACCGAGACGTTGGCGATGGTGGTGTCGAGCACCGCGATGAAGTTGGCAGCCGCCAGCAGAATGCCGGCGCCCACCAGCTGGCCGCCGGTCAGCGGGGCCTGGAAGAGACCAGGCTGGGCGGCGGGCTTGGGGGCTGGCAGGTCGCCAGCCGTTGCGCTTGGTGTGGATGACATGATGAGTCTTTCCTGGTGGTCGCTCGCTTACAGCGCGGCGGCCTTGGCCTCGGTGCTGGCCGTCTTGGGCTGTACGTCGCCGGCCTTGATCTGGCCGCGCGTATCGATCTCCACTTCCATCGACAGGCCCACCGACAGTGGACGCTGCGCCAGTTCCTTGGGATCGAGCGAGATGCGCACCGGCAGACGCTGCACCACCTTGATCCAGTTACCGGTGGCGTTCTGCGCCGGGATCACCGCAAAGGCCGAACCGGTACCACCGGACAGGCCCGTCACCACACCGTGGTATTGCACCGAACTGCCATAGAGGTCTGCCGTCATGGTCACCGGCTGGCCGATGCGCACCTTGGTCAACTGGCCTTCCTTGAAGTTGGCATCCACGTGCATCTGTTGCAGCGGCACCACCGACAGCAGGCTGGCACCGCTCTGCACGCGCTGGCCGACCTGTACCTGGCGGCGGGCGATGACGCCATCGACCGGGGCGCGCAGCACGGTGCGTTCCAGGTCCAGCCTGGCCTGATCCAGCTTGGCGCGGGCCAGCACCACTTCCGGGTTGTCGGCCACCGTGGTGTTGGCGGTCAGCACGGTGCTGGCCTTTTCTGCGCCCTGGGTGGCCTTGATGTTGGCGCGGGACTGCACTTCAGCCGCTTCGGCCGCCTTCAGATTGGCCTGGGCGGTCAGCAGGGCGGTACGGGCATTGCTCAGTTCTTCACCGGAGACCGACCCTGACTTGGCCAGCGCTTCGCGGCGCTGTAGGTCGATCTGGGCACGCTGCAGGTCGGCCTGGGCCGACAGCAACTGGGCACTGGCGCGCTTCTGGTCCGCTTCGCGGGCCAGCACCTGGGCCGCCAGGCCGGCATCGTTGGCGAAGTAGCCCTTGACCTTGCGTTCGGTGCGGTCCAGGTCGGCGGCGGCCTGGTCTACGGCCAGCCTGGCGTCGGCATCATCGATGCGCACCAGGACATCCCCTTTCTTGACGGCCTGGGTGTCGACCACGTCGACGGCGGCCACGATGCCGTTGATGGCGGGGGTGACGGTGGCCACTTCGGTGGCGGTGTAGGCATTGTCGGTCTCGACGTAGCGCGAGCCGATCAGGTACCAGTAGGTGCCGTAACCGATGGCGACGATGGCGACCACGCCGCCGAAGATGGAAAAGAGCTTCTTGCGCTTTTGCGCGGCGGCCGCCTTGCTGGCCGCTTCATTGCGCTGACGGGTTTCTTCGGCCAGGGTGTGGGCCGCCTGGGAATCGCTGTGGGACATGATGTTCAACCTTTCGCTTGCTGTTCGGTGTGGGGCGCGGTGGCGCTGTCTTGGCTCTTGCTGTCGTCGGCGGCACGGTAGCCGCCGCCCAGGGCGCGCACCAGCGCGACATCCAGGGTGAACATGCGCGAGCGCAGGTCCGAGAGCTGGCGCAGGTTGCTGATGAGCGTGTCCTGCGCGTTGAGTACGTCGAGATAGGTGTTGAGGCCACCGTTGTAGCGGTTGCTGACGATGCGATACGCCTCGTCGGCGGCGTCGGCGGCGGCTTGCACGTCGTGCAGGCGACCGGCCAGGGCCTTCTCGCTCACGCCGACATCGGCCACGTCCTGCAGGGCCTGGGTGACGGCCTGGTCGTAGTTGGCCACGGCTTCGTCATAGCTGGCGCTGGCCGAACGGAACTGTCCGCGCAGACGACCTCCATTGAAGATGGGCAGGGAGATGGCCGGGCCGAAGCTGCCGATGTCCGAGCCGCTGCGGGTGAGCATGTCGATGCCCAGCGACTGGAAACCGAAATAAGCCGACAGGTTCACGTTCGGATAGAAGGCCGCACGCGCCACCTTGATCTGCTTGCCCGCCGCTTCAGCGCGCAGGCGTGCGGCCACGATGTCGGGACGACGGCCCAGCAGTTCCACCGGCAGTTGCTGCGGCAGGCCGAAGGGCTTGGACAGATCGATCTGCGGACGCGCCAGCCGCAGCCCGCGATCCGGACCGGCACCGGCCAGCGCGGCCAGCTTGTTGCGTTGCAGGGCGATGGATTCGTCGGTGGCTTTCAGATCGGCCTGGGCGATGGCGCGGCGGGCTTCCATCTGCTTGACCGAGCCACGGGTTTCCAGACCGTTGTTGAAGCGCTGGTTGAACAGGTCCAGCGTCTCTTCACGCACCTTCAGGGCGGCGACATTGGTATCGCGCTGGGCGTAGAGCTGGGCCAGTTCGGCGTAGGCCGAGGCGATCGAGGTGGCCAGCGTGATGCGCGCCTGAGCGGCGTCGGCACGGCTGGCTTCCAGTTCCGAGGTGGCGGCGGCCAGGGCCGCGCGGTTCTTGCCCCAGAAATCGATTTCGTAGCTGAAGTCCAGCGTGGTGCGGGTTTCGTTGTTGTAGCCCTTGGGCACGAAATCCGGCGGCACGCCGTTGTTGTAGGACTGCTTCATGCGATCCAGCGAGGCGTTGCCGCTTGCTTGCGGATACAGGGCCGCACCTTGCTGCTGGGCGCTGCCTTCGGCCTTCATCAGGCGCGCCTTGGCCACGGCCATGGAGGGTGCACTTTGCAGGGCTTCATCGATGAGCGCATTCAATTGGGCGTCGCCGTAGACCGTCCACCACCGGTCGCTGGGCCAGGCGGCTTGTACGGCGTCAGCGGCCAGGGTCTGGCGGGTCTGGTACTGATCGATGGATTTCGGTTCGGCGCGCGCACCGAGATCGGTGAAGGAGGCGCAGCCGGCCATGAGCGTAGCCGTCAGCACGGCCGCCGAGACCGCCACCGCCCGCCGCCACGGCAGGGTAGGCCGCGCGGATCGCAGCGCCGGATGGGGCGCCCGCTGATCGGGGAGGGATGAGTTCTTGTTCATTTGCGTGGAGAGTGGAGTGAACGACTGAATCAGAAAATCGGGTGTTTATTAACTGTACAGTTCAGTATAGTATTCGGTTTTATGAAGTGTCAAGGCACATTGCGAGAAATTGCTCGTCTTTGTGCGGCATTGCCGCAACATGGTTTTTTCTACCGTATTTGAGGGCAATCAGGCGGCTTTCGGCGGCATCGTCGCCTATAATTCGGGATTGGCCGGTTTTCTGGCCGGCATTACAGGACAATCATGCGCAAGAAGAGTGAAGAGCGGCGGCAGCAGATGATCGACATCGCGGCCGAGGTATTCAACGAAATCGGTTTCGAAGGCGCCTCCATGGCGGAAATCTCGGCCCGTATCGGGGGCTCCAAGGCCACGCTGTACAACTATTTCAGCTCCAAGGAAGAAATCTTCGTGGAGGTGATGATCAAGCAGGTGGGTTGCCAGTTTGAAGAGTTGTTCATGGCCTTGCGTAATGAAGACGAAGTACGGGCCGGTTTATTGCGCTTGGCAAATCATTATCTGGGGGTGGTGTTCCGGCCGGAGATCGTGGCGGTCAAGCGGTTGGCGATGTATTACGCCGGCAAGTCGGAACTGGGGCCGCTGCTGTATGAGCGCGGGCCCAAACGCGGCTGGACGCGCATTGCCGATTTCCTGAAGGTCAAAATGGAGGAGGGCAAGCTGCGCTCCTCTGACGCCTGGATCGCCGCCATGCAGTTTCGCGCGTTGATCGAAGCGGAATGGATGGAAGTGCGCATGCTCAACGTGGTCACCGAGATCCCGGCGGATCAGCTGCAGGCGTCGGCCCAGCGGGCGGTGGAGGCTTTTCTTTATCTGTATCAGCCGCGCTGAAAGGATTCAGAAGCTCAGTGCAGCAGCGTGCCGGTAGTCGATCAGGGCGCCCATGGGCGTCTGAGTCCACGCCTGTTCCCGGTGCGAAGTTTCGGAAATGTCACTGGCGCTCATCTTGGCAAAGCGCTTCTTGATGGCCAGCAGTAGGCCCAGTTCGTCCTCATCGAAGTGATTGCGGTCGGCACTGCGCAAGGCCCGCACCTGGGTCCCTTCCATCGCGCCGACCTGGACCTCCGTCTGTTCGATGAGTCCACGCTGCTCCAGCAGGGAAAACAGCAGGCGGAAAGCTGACGGCACCGGTCCGTAGGGCAGGCGTTCATAAGCCAGCCCCGAGAGACTTCTTCCTCGCTGCTGGTAATGCTTGAAATCGCTGTAGAAGAGCAGCTTGTTGAGCTTGGTCACGAAGACACCTTCGCCTTCGCTGAGCAAGAGCACGACTTGTTCGAGCTTGTCCAGCCGAAGGCTCTCGGCAGGGGCGGTACGTGCGGTGCTCACGAAGGCCTTCTCCAGCGCAGCGGCGCCCGCTCGCTTTTCCAGTTCGGCCAGCAGCCGGGTACGTACTTGCGGAGCAAGATCACGCGCACTGCGGACCAGTTCAATGAGGGTGTCGACCGAGCCCATTGCCATGCGCATGGCCTTGTCATGCGCGTCGGACTGCAGCTTGCCGTTTTCGTAGCGGCTCACGGTGGCCACGCCCCAGCCCAGCACCGCAGCCAGCTCGACTTGTGACAGCCCCAGCGACTTGCGCCAGGCGATCAGCCGGTCCGGCTCAACCATTCCATGCCGCGCGCGATACAGCGCGCGCGCCTTGACCAGGCTGTCTTCCATGTCCAGCGTCTGGAAGCTCTCGCCACAGCGGCCGCAGGCGAAATAATCCACCGGTACGTCAAACGTTTCCTTGTTCACGATACGGGCTTCCGTCGTGCTGACAAGATGCACTGTTCCCTCGCCGGCACAGTTGGGGCAAATTTCAAAGGGCTTCAGGTCCATCAAACACTCCATCAAACACTCCATTGCACAGGGGGCTTCTTGAAGGGAAACTGCATTGGTCTTTCAGGCGGGTGAAATGACATGCACGTCGTCCGGCGTCCCTCGCGCGACATTGCCAGACAGAGCTTGATGTACACGCGATGGCCCCGCTCCTGCCCGCCCATGTGCTGCGCTACCGTCTTGCCGAAGTGCCAGACCCAGCCTGTGCCCCAGTCGTTCTGGCCAGGGCCGTAGCTGTAGTCTTCGATGCGGAGCTGCTTGAGCTCGCGCACCACATCCACCATCTCGAAATCGATTTGCGCCATGAATTCCAGTGTCTTGCGCTGACGCGACAAGATGATGTCCCGGGAGGGCAAGGCACCCAAGCGGGTGAGGAAGTGTTGCACCTGCAATCGGGTCGCTGACATGGCGGAAGCTCCAATATTAAATCAATTGATCAGTTTATTAATGGAGATAATCAATTGATGTTGCATGTGGGATACGTTGAGGTTTGATGTTCCCTCAGGCTGTCGCACAGCGGTTTCGAAAAGATGGGATAAACCGCTACAAAATGGGCCGTAAAAAAAGCCGGACTTGCCTCAACGGCAAGCCCGGCTTCCCCCGCATCGGGGCCGATATGAACGATTTCAGCGCTGATGCACCCGCACCCCCGCCGAATAGGTCGCGGCGATGGTACGGTCATCACCCAAAATGGCCAGTGCGAACAATTGTTCCTCCAGGCTGTCGGTGGTGGCGCTGCGGCGGGCCAGCAAGGGCGTGGCCTGCGGATCCAGCACGATGAAGTCGGCGTCGCAGCCCGGTGTGAAGCTGCCGATGCTGCCTTCCAGCTGGAGCGCGCGGGCACCGCCCAGGGTAGCCAGATAGAACATGCGTTGCGCCGGGAGGTAGGTGCCGCCCATGCGGGCTACCTTGTAGAGCTCGTTCATGGTCTGCAGCATCGAGAAACTGGTGCCGCCGCCGACATCCGTGGCCAGCGACAGTGGCACGCGCGCCGCATCGGCACGGGCGAAGTCGAACAGGCCGCTGCCCAGGAACAGGTTGGACGTCGGGCACAAGGTGGCGGCCGATTGCGTGGCCGCCATACGGGCGCGGTCCTGGTCGTCCAGCCAGATGCAGTGGGCATACAGCGCGCGCTGGCGCATCAGGCCATAGCCGTCATATACGTCCAGGTAGCTGCGGGCATCGGGGTAGAGCTCCTTCACCCATTTCACTTCGTCGGTATTTTCGGCCACGTGGGTTTGTATATACGTGTCCGGATACTGTGCCGCCAGTTCGCCGGCCAGCTTCATCTGTTCATGGGTGGAGGTCGGCGCGAAGCGCACCGTGATGGCGTAGTGCTGACGTCCCTTGTTATGCCAGCGCCCGATCAATTCCTCGCTCTCGCGCACACCCGACTCGGCCGTATCACGCAGGAAATCCGGCGCATTGCGGTCCATCAGGCATTTGCCGGCCACCATGCGCAGGTTGCGTGCATGGCTGGCGGCGAAGAAGGCATCCACCGACTGCGGATGTACCGTGCAATACACGGCGGCACTGGTGGTGCCATTGCGCAGCAGTTCGGTCAGGAAGAAATCGGCCACCTCGCTGGCGTGTTCCGGTTGCTGGAAACGGCGCTCAGCCGGGAAGGTGTAGTTGTCCAACCAGGGCAGCAGGCCAGGCGCGGGCGAGCCGATGATGTCGGTCTGCGGGTAGTGGATGTGGGTATCGATGAAGCCGGGGCAAAGGATCTTGCCACGCAGGTCTTCGATGGCGGTGCCGGGCGGCAGGGTGGCGGCCAGCGTGGCGTAGTCGCCGGCGGCCTGGATCTTGCCGTCTTGCACCAGCAGCAGGCCATCGCTGTGCCATTGGGTGGCGTGCTCGTCGAAGGCGGGATCGTTGGTGAAATACAGCAGGCTGGCGCGGTAGGCTTGCAGGGATGGGCTCATGGTGTTTCCTCGATGCAGGCGGCGCCGCGCGCACGGGCGCGGGCCGTCGATTCAGTGGTCATCATACTGGAAGGCACGGTCGTGACGATGCTTTCCGTGTTGCGAAAGTGGAATCGAAGGGGAACCCCGTGCGATCAGCCAGGACGTGTCGACAGGATTCCCGGAAGGGGTGACGGCAGGGTGTTCCTTCAGCCTCTGCCGTCCAGAGCGTGTGTGGCCAGACTCAGTGGCCATGCCTTGGGTTTGGGTTGGGTAAAGCGCAGTTCCCACAGCTGCATCAGTTGCGCCACCACGGCAATGGCGATGCTGGCGGGTTCCTTGCCATAGATGCCGGGAATGCCGATGGGGCAGGTGATGCGTTCCAGCTGCGCCGCCGAGTAACCGCGCTCAGCAAGGCGATGCTCGAACTGCTTGCGCTTGGTGATGGACCCGATCAGCCCGAACCACGCCGCATCGTCACGCTTGAGGATGCGTTCGCTCAATTGCTGGTCGAGGGCGTGGCTGTGGGTCATCACGAGATAATACGCGCCGGGTTCGGCCATGTCGACCGCAGCATTGGGCACATCGGTAGCCTCGATGCGGATCTGCGGCGGCAGATCGGGCGGGAACATGTCTTCACGCTCATCGACCCACAGCACCCGGCAGGGCAGGTTGGACAAGACCTTGACGATGGCCGCGCCGACGTGGCCGGCACCGAACAGCAGCACCTGCGGTTGATGTGCCCGGCACAGGTCGAGCAGCCAGCGGCGGCCCTGTGCGTCGCGTACCAGTTGCGTCTGCCGCGCGTGGCGCAATGCCTCGCGCGGCAAGCCGAGTTCGGGGCCATCAGGCGGGCAGGGCTCGCCATCGTTATCCATCAGTTGCAGCGGCCCGTCCTGATCCAGCGGCAGGGCGCGCCACAGGTCGCTGCCTTCGGACCACGCCTGTTCCAGCGCCTGCCACGTGTGCAGTGATATGGCATCGGCCTCGATGCGCTCAAAGCAGAGAAACACCACGCCCCCGCAACACTGGCCCAGACTGGGCCCGAGGGCGATGCGTTCGAGCCGGCGGCGGTTGGTCAGCGGGTCGGCGTCGGCCTGCAACATGGCCCGCGCAATCTGCGCCGCGCGCCATTCGAGGTGGCCGCCGCCGATGGTGTCGAACTGGCCCCCGGCGGTATAGAGCATGCGCGCTCCGGGCTCGCGCGGCGTCGAGCCCTGGATCTGTGCCACCGTCACCAGCACCGCCGGGACGCTGTCCTGCTGCATGCGACGCAATGCGCTCAGCCATGTGGTCATGATGTTTCTCCGCCGCGTATTACTGAGTAAGCGTGGCCGCGCGCACGGCATCGACCGCGTCGAGGATGGCTTCACTGGTGGCCGGTGCGCGCAGCGGGGGATTGACACGATGCGCGCCCACCGCCGATACCGCATCGCGGATTGCCAGGAACACCGAGAACGGCAGCAGCAGCGGCGGTTCCCCCACGGCCTTGGAGCGGTGGATGGTATCGGACACATTGCTGTTGGCATAGAGCTCGGTACGGAAGGCTTCCGGACAATCCGAGATGGCCGGAATCTTGTAGGTCGAGGGGGCATGCGTCATCAGCTTGCCGTCCTTGTTCCACCACAGTTCCTCGGTGGTCAGCCAGCCCATGCCCTGGATGAAGCCGCCTTCGACCTGGCCGATGTCCAGCGCCGGGTTGAGGCTCTCGCCGGCGTCATACAGCAGGTCGGCCTGCAACAGTTTCCATTCACCGGTGAGGGTGTCGATCACCACTTCGGATACCGCCGCCGCATAGGCGAAATAGAAGAAGGGATGACCGTGCATGCGCTTGGCATCCCAATGCACCTTGGGCGTGGAATAGAAACCGTCGGACCACAATTGCACGCGTTGCAGATAAGCCTTCATCACCAGTTCGACGAAGGGCAGTGATTGCTCGCCTGCCAGCACCAGTCCATCGGCAAAGCGTACCGATGCTGCCTCCACGCCAAAATGCCGCGCGGCCACCTCGGCCAGGCGTGCACGGATCTGCAGGGCTGCATCCTGCGCCGCCTTGCCGTTGAGGTCGCTGCCGGTGGAGGCGGCGGTGGCCGAGGTGTTGGCGATCTTGCTGGTATCGGTGGCGGTGCAGCGCACCTGTTCCAGCGGCACGCCCAGGGCATGGGCGACCACTTGCGCCACCTTGGTGTTCAGACCTTGCCCCATCTCGGTGCCACCGTGATTGACCAGCACCGAGCCATCGGTATAGACGTGCACCAGCGAGCCGGCCTGGTTCAGGTGCGGCACGTTGAAGGAAATGCCGAACTTCACCGGCGTCAGAGCCAGGCCCTTCTTGAGCACCGTGCTGGCGGCATTGAACTCGGCGACCGCGCGGCGACGTTCCTGATAGCGGCTGGTGCGTTCGAGCTGGTCGACCAGGCCGTGGATGATGTTGTCTTCCACCTTCTGCCCGTAATGGGTGACGTTGCGCGCCTCCGGTCCTTCGGCCTCGCTGGGGCCATAGAAATTGTTGCGGCGGATCTCCAGCGGATCACGGCCGAGGTTGCGCGCAATCTCGTCGAGGATGTATTCGATGGCCAAGGCACCCTGCGGTCCGCCGAAGCCACGGAAGGCGGTATTGGATTGGGTGTTGGTCTTGCCGCACATGGCGTGGATTTCCACGTCCGAAAGATAGTAGGCATTGTCGAAGTGGCAGACCGCGCGTGTGGCCACCGGGCCGGACAGGTCGGCCGAGAAACCGGCGCGCGAGATCATGTCGATTTTTGCAGCGACGATGCGGCCATCGTCGTCATAACCGATCTCATAGTCATAGGCAAAGCAGTGACGCTTGCCAGTGACCATCATGTCGTCATCGCGGTCGGCGCGCAGCTTGACCGGGCGCCTCAGTTTCGCTGCCGCCACCGCCGCGGCGCAGGCCCACAGGGCCGATTGCGATTCCTTGCCGCCGAAGCCGCCGCCCATGCGCCGACATTCCACCAGCACGTCATGCGAGGCCAGTTTCAGGACCGTGGCGATGTGATGCTGCATTTCGCTGGGGTGCTGGGTCGAGCAATAGACGTGCATGCCGCGTCCCTCCCTGGGGATGGCATAGGAAATCTGTCCTTCCAGATAGAACTGCTCCTGGCCGCCCACGTCGAACTGGCCGCGCAGCTTGTGCGGCGCCAGCGCCAGAGCCACCGCCGGTTCGCCGCGCGTCAGGTGCATCGGCGGGAGCACGTAGGATTGCGCAGCGTGCGCCTCACGCGGGGTCAGGATCGGCGGCAGTTCTTCGTAGTCGATCACCGCCAGGCGTGCGGCGCGGCGGGCCTGGTCATGGCTGTCGGCGACCACGATGAAGACTGGCTGGCCCACGTATTGCACCAGGCCATCGGCCAGCACCGGGTCATCGTGGATGATGGCGCCGCATTCGTTCTCGCCGGGAATATCGTTGGCGGTGAAGACGGCGCGCACACCAGGCGCGGCCCTGACCTGCTCCAGATCGATCGCGCGCACCCGGGCATGGGCCTTTTGCGACAGCCCCAGCGCCGCATGCAGCGTGCCTTGCAGCTCGACGATGTCGTCGGTATAGGTGGCTTCGCCGGTCACGTGCAGCATCGCCGATTCATGCGGATGCGGCTTGCCCACGGTGGCCCAGTCCTTGGGCGGCTGGACCAGGGTGTTGAGGAATTGTTCGGTTTGCTTGTTCATGCGGTTCTCCTGCTGGTTCGGTCCAAGGGCTTCACGCGGCGCTGACCGCGAAGGCGCGCACATCCTGAGGCGCCAGCGGCGCCTCGGTGCGGGTTTCCAGCCAATAGCGATAGAGCAGGTTCTGCGCCGTGCGCAAGCGATAGGCCGAGGTGGCCCGCATGTCCGACAGGGGCGCATAGTCCTGTGCAAGTGCAGCCATCGCTGCCTGCACTTGCGCTTCGCTCCAGGCAGCGCCTTGCAGCAGCGCTTCAGCCTGCGCGGCCCGCTTGGGGGTGGCGGCCATGCCGCCGAAGGCGATGCGCGCCTCGGCGATGATGTCGCCCTCCATACGCAGCGCGAAGGCGGCACAGACCGCAGAGATGTCCTGGTCGAAGCGTTTGGAGAGTTTGTAAACCCGGAAGCGCAGGTCCTTGCGCGGCAGCGGGATGCGTACGGCCTGCACCACTTCATCGGCTTGCAGGGCCGACTTCTGGTAAGCCAGGTAGAAGTCTTCCAGCGGCATGACGCGCTGGCCACGCACGCACGCCAATACGATCTGCGCACCCAGTGCGATCAGCCAGGGCATGGAGTCGCCGATGGGCGAACCATTGGCGACGTTGCCGCCCAGCGTGCCGGCATTGCGCACGGGCAGGGAGGCGAAGCGCTGCCACAGTTCCGACAGCTCTTGCGGATAATGGCGCGCGGCTTCGGCGTAAGCCTCTTCCAGCGAGACGCCGGCGCCGATCTCCAGCATGCCGTCCTGCACCTGCATGGCGCGCAGTTCTTCCACGCGACCGATGTAGACGATATCGCCCAGCTCGCGCATCTGCTTGGTCACCCACAGGCCCACATCGGTGGAGCCGGCCAGGATGCGGGCCTTGGGCAGCTCGGCGCGCAGCTGCACCAGCTGTGCCAGGGTGCGCGGTGCGTGGAAGGTCTGGCCTGCATGCGTGACGGCCAGCGGCGTGTCCTGGTCGATGGCGCGCAGGGCGGTCTTGACGGCCTCGCGGTCGAACTCGACCTTGGGCAGTTCGCCCATGCGGCGTGCCGCATCGATGATGGGGCGATAGCCGGTGCAGCGGCACAGGTTGCCGGAGAGGGCATCGTCGATCTCGCGCTTGCCGGGCGTGATGCCATCCTTGTCGTGCTTGAGGTACAGGCCCCACAGCGACATCACGAAGCCCGGCGTGCAGAAGCCGCATTGCGAGCCATGGCATTCCACCATGGCCTGCTGCACCGGATGCAGGCAGCCATCGGCTTGCTTCAGGTCTTCCACGGTGAACAGGGCGCGGCCGTCCAGCGTGGGCAGGAATTGAATGCAGGCATTGACCGTCTTCAGTTCCAGCCGGTCATCGCGCAATTCACCCACGACCACGGTACAGGCACCGCAATCGCCTTCGGCGCAGCCTTCCTTGGTGCCGGTGCAATGCAGGTCCTCGCGCAGATGCTGCAGAACGGTGCGGGTCGTGGGTTGGCCTGCTACTTCGTGGGTCTGGCCGCGAAAGTAGAACTGGATGGGGCGGGTAGTCTCTGGCATTTGGCTTTACTCGAAATGGATTGTCTACAAAACAGACTGCTTTATGGCGCGCTCCAGGGCGTATCGTGGGGCGTGCTTCTTGTTGTTGGATCTGCTTTCAGGCGGCCTGTCCGCTTGGGGCGGGGCCGGCCTGTGGTGTCTCCCGTGGCCGGATGGCATTCAAGAAACGTGCCGGGGTCGTCAAAAGAGGAAACGGATTGTCCGCGCGCGATTGTTGCGGACGATTGTCGGGTTCCCTCTTGTCACGATCCCGAAGAGGCAGCCCGTGTCGTGCCGGGCTGCCTCCTCGATTTTTTCAATTTACTTCATGTTCCCGCGCAGGGCTCACTCACCGCCGAGGTAGATGATCTTGAACAGGAAGACCGCGGCGATGATCCAGATTACCACTGAAACATCCTTCATACGACCCGTGAGCAGCTTCAGTCCGGCATAGCTGATGAAGCCCAGCGCCAGGCCGTTGGCAATGGAGTAGGTGAAGGGCATCACCAGGGCGGTGATCACGGCCGGCACGCATTCGGTGGTGTCTTCCCAGTCGATGTGGACCAGTTCGCGCAGCATCAGGCAGGCCACGAAGAAGAGCGCCGGTGCGGTGGCATAAGCCGGGACCACACCGGCCAGCGGGGCGATGAACAGGCACAGCAGGAACAGCACGGCGATGGCGACGGCGGTGAGGCCGGTGCGGCCACCGGCCTGTACGCCAGCGGCGCTTTCGATGTAGGCGGTGGTGGAGGAAGTGCCCAGCAGGGAGCCGGCGACAATGGCGGTGCTGTCGGCCATGAGGGCCTTGTTCAGACGCTCCATCTTGCCTTCCTTCATGAGCCCGGCGCGAGTGGCCACGCCCATCAGGGTGCCGGTGGCGTCGAACAGTTCCACCAGGAAGAACACCAGCACGACATTCAACAGGCCCATGGAGATGGCGCCCTTGATGTCCAGTTGCAGGAAGGTCGGGGCCACCGAGGGCGGGGCGGCGAAGATGCCGGAGAAGTGGTTGCCGCCGAAGAGGAAGGACAGCACCGTGACCAGCAGGATGCCGATCAGCAGCGCGCCGCGTACCTTCAGGCGGTCCAGCGCCACGATCACCAGGAAGCCAATGATGGCCATCACCGGGGCCGGCTGGTGCAGGTCGCCCAAGGTGACGAAGGTGGCGGGGTTGGCCGCGACGATGCCGGCACTCTTGAGGGAGATGATGGCCAGGAAGAGTCCGATGCCGGCCGGAATGGCCGTGCGCAGCGAGGCCGGGATGCTCTTGATGATCAGCTCGCGTACCCGCAGTACGCTCACCAGCAGGAACAAACAACCCGAGATCAGCACCGCGCCCAGCGCAGCCTGCCACGGGAAGCCCATGCCCTTGACCACAGCATAGGCAAAGTAGGCGTTCAGGCCCATGCCGGGGGCCAGGCCAATGGGGTAGTTGGCATACAGGCCCATGATGAGCGTGCCGACAGCCGCCGCCACGCAGGTGGCCACAAAGACCGAGTCCTTGGGCATGCCGGCATCGCCCAGAATGCTGGGGTTGACGAAGATGATGTAGGCCATCGTCAGGAAAGTGGTCAGGCCGGCCAGTAGCTCCGTGCGTACGGTGGTGCCGTTTTCTTCCAGGCGGAAGAACTTGTTCAAGGCGTTCATTGTGGGTTGTCTCCGTTTGGTCCGTTTTTATTCGCCGGAAAACTTGTCTGATGCTGTCCATCCTCTTGTGCGGGCTGGTCAGGCTGGGTCAGGCAAAAAATGGGCGTTGCTGGTGGGGGTGCTTTTCGCATTGTTCTGGCAGCGTTGCTAATGTCGTTCAATTTCATGGGAGGGATGTAAGGGCTATGACATAGCCATTATTAACCTGGAGTTATAAGTGGATTCGTCGACGAAAATCGGAGGTGAGACTGAGGATTGTTGCCGATGATTGGTGATGCGCAGGTATGGAATCTTGTGTCGCTCAGGCGAGATTTTGCCAGTTTTATTCGGCTGGGGTTTTTTGGGATTGTTTTTGTTGTTTCTCGGAAATTGTTTGCTTGTTTTCTTGGGTAGTCTGCACGGAATGTCTTCCTGCGCTCTAGCTTAATTATTTTCTCTCTCCGGGCGGAACGGAGCGCCGGGGGCGGCCCGGCAGCCGCTCACTTTTCTTGTCTCGCCAAGAAAAGTAAGCAAAAGAAGGCG